>NZ_CP121682.1:0-302159 GCF_029760955.1 Streptomyces cathayae | reverse complement strand
GGAGGCAGTGACGACAGAAGCGGAGGCGGCCCCGGCATCCGGGGCTGTGGTGACCCCGGGGGCCGCGGTGCCGGTGCCGCAGGACGCCACCGCGCCGAGCACCGTCAGCGTGCCCGTGAGGACAGCCGCCCGACGCACGAAGGCCCTGACCCCGATGGTGTGGAAAGCGTTCACGGCTCCTCCTGCTCCAGCGGTCCCAGTTCGGCCCAGATGGTCTTGCCCTCGGCGGTGTGCCTGCTGCCCCACCGCTGGGTGAGCTGGGCGACCAGGAGCAGCCCCCGTCCGCCCTCGTCCCAGGTCTTGGCGCGCCGCAGGTGCGGGGCGGTGTGGCTGGTGTCGGACACCTCGCAGATCAGCGTCGCCGTCGCCGCGTCGCAGATGAGCCGGAGCCGGATGGGCGGGGCTCCGTAGCGGATCGCGTTGGTGACCAGCTCGCTCACCACCAGCTCGGCGGTGAACGACGCCTCGGCCAGGGACCAGACGTCCAGCTGGTCCAGGACCTGTTTGCGGACCGGTGAGACCAGCGCCGGGTCGGCCGGGATGTCCCAGGTGGCGACCTGGGAGGACGGCAGCCCGCGGGTACGGGTCAGCAGCAGGGCCGCGTCCTCCGTCCTGCTGCCCGGACCGAGCAGGGTGCCCAGGACACGGTCGCAGGCCTCGTCGAGCGACCCCGAGGCCGCGTTCGCCAGGGCGTCGGTGAGCGCCGGACGGCCGGCTTCCGGGGCGCCCGCCGGGCCTTCGGTCAGCCCGTCGGTGTAGAACGCCAGCACGGAGCCCTCGGACAACTCCAGCTCCACGGACTCGAAGGGCAGGCCGCCCAGGCCCAGCGGCGGTCCGGACGGCAGGTCGAGCACGCGGGCCGGCTCGTCCGGCGGAACCAGGACGGGCGGCGGATGCCCCGCCCGTGCCAGGGTGCAGCGCCGGGACACCGGGTCGTACACCGCGTACAGGCAGGTCGCGCCGACCTCGCCGTGACCGCCGTCGGCGGCCTCGCCACGGCCGCCGTCACCGTCGCCGGCCGACTCGTGGGCGAGGTGCAGGACCAGGTCGTCGACGTGGGTGAGGAGTTCGTCGGGGGCCAGATCGATGTCGGCGAGGGTACGGACGGCCGTACGCAGCCGGCTCATCGTCGCGGAGGCCTGGATGCCGCGGCCGGCGACGTCCCCCACCACGATGGCCACCCGCATCCCGGACAGCGGGATCACGTCGAACCAGTCGCCGCCCACGCCGGAGCGCGCGGCCGGCAGATACCGGGAGGCGGAGTCCACCGCGGCCGTCCGGGGCAGGCCGCGGGGGAGCAGGCTGCGCCGGAGCGTGCGGGTGGTCTCGCGTTCACGGGAGTAGCGGCGGGCGTTGTCGATGCAGACGGCGGCCCGTGCCGTGACCTCCTCGGCCAGCAGCACGTCGTCGTGGGTGAAGGACTCGGGGTGCCGGAACCGGGTGAACACCGCGACGCCGAGAGTGGTACCGCGGGCCTGGAGGGGGACGGACAGGATCGAGTGGACGCCGAGCTCCCGGACCTGCCGGGCGCGGGTCTCGTCGGCCGCGAGCCACGGATTGAGATCGCCCGAGGGCACCGAGGCGACGACGCTGTGACCGGCGATCAGCGAATCGGCCTGGGGCGCGGTGGCCGGGTAGACGATCACCTCGTCCGGGTCGGCGATCGACTCGAAACCGCCCGGGTCGTGGGACCGGTGGGCCACCCGGCGCAGCACGACCGGGAGGGTCGGCGGATCGGTGGCGTCGGTACCCAGGTCGTTCTGCTCGAGCAGGTCGACGCTGACGAAGTCGGCGAGCGCCGGCACACAGACCTCCGCCAGCTCCTGCGCCGTCCGGGTGACGTCGAGGGTGGTGCCGATGCGGATGCTGGCCTCGTTGACGAGCTGCAGCCGTGCCCGCGAGCTGTACTGCTCGGTGAAGTCGTGGGCCGTCACGCAGACGCCGGCCACCCGGCCGCCGTCGTCGGTGAGCGGCGCGATCCGGGCCAGCCAGGCCTGTGTGCGACCCGCCCCGGAAGGGCGTGCGCGGGTCTGCATGTCGTGGCCCCGGCCGCTTTGCAGCACCTGGCTCATGTGCCGCTCCAGCTCGAAGTACCGGGGCCGGCCGCCCAGCTCGGTGGGCCTGAGCCCGCGCAGCTGGTGGGCCGGCAGCCCGAGGAGGGCCGCCATCGCGTCGTTGACGCCGCGCAGGCGCAGGTCCCGGTCGAAGACCGCGGTGGCGCACGGGGACTGGTACATGGCCGCCCGGAGCAGCGGATCCTCGGCCGGATCGGTCTTCCCGGACCCCAGCGGTGTGACGGCCAGCCAGTCGCCGGTGCCGCCGTCCTCCCGCCGGACGCGGTGGGCGAGCACCCATACGGTGACGGTGCCGCCGTTCTGGTGCCGAAGCGCGAGCGTGCCGTTCCAGCGTGTGCCCGACGGCGCTGGGGGCGGTGCGGCGCCGGCGGCGAGCAGATCGGCCGCGGGGCGGCCGACCACCTCCTCGGCGCTGTGGCCCAGCAGCAGCCGGGCACCTTCGTTCCACCGCACGAGGGTGCCGTCGGCGGCGATGACGGCGCGGGCCGTCACCGGATCGTCGAACGGGTCGTCCGGCCTCATCGTCGCCACTCCATCGCGCACACTCACCGTGAACTGGTGGACCGCCAGAGTTCCAGCCTAGTGCGTCCGAGCCGGACGTGGCCCGGTACCCCGGTCGGCCCGGAAGCGCGGGGCCGGGGCGGTAGTGGCGGGTGCGGCCCCGGGCGGCCGCCGGGGACCGCCTCCTCGCGGTGTCCGCACCGGCGCCGAGGTGCCGTCCCGCTGTGCGTACCAGCACCTCCGGTGCGCTCCCGCCTGCCCGGTCGGTACCGGTTCATCACCGCTCTGAACTGCTGGTATTTACGATCGAGTACCTGAGCGGTACCGTGAGGGCATGCCTGCTCTCAATGTGGAGTTCAGTGACCGTGAGCTCGAGGACCTGCGGCAGATCGCCAAGGAGCGCGGTACATCGATGAAGGCGCTCGTGCGCGAGGCTGCCGCGGCCGACATAGCGCGCCACCGGGCGCTGCAGGAGGGCGCGGAGGCGTTCCGTCGGTTCTTCGCCTCCCACGCCGACGAATTCGCCGCCGCCTTCCCGGACGACGAACCGCGCGCCAAGGACGAGGGGCGGGCCGCCTGAGCGATGGGACCCGTCCTGCACATCGACGTGCCCTGGCTGCTCCAGCGGCACGAGGAGGTCCTCCCGGACCAGCCCACCATCAACGACTTCTCGGCGCTGGTCGCGGCCGTCGCCCGGCACCGCGTCGACCCGCCCCGCCTCGGCGTGAACTCGGACCCGGCCTGGCGGGCCGCCGCCCTGCTGCACACCCTCGCCCTGCTCCGGCCACTGCCGTCGGCCAACGCCCGCTTCGCCTGCGCGACGGCCGTGGCGTACATGTTCGTCAGCGGAGCGGGCATCGACCCGCCCTACGGCGCGATCGTCGACCTGGCCCGCGATCTGATGTCCGGTACGGCGGACGTCTACGCGGCGGCGGACCGACTGCGGTCCTGGCAGATCTGACACCGCCGCCCGGAATGCGGACCGGAGGAGAACACAGGGGGAAACGCCGGGGAAACGTGCAGGTGGAAAGCCGGTGTAAGAGCGTAGGCCGGGCTTTTCACGTCGACTTCCGGTCAACGGGCGAAGATGGTCCGAGCGCCTTGTTGGCCATGTGCGGGTGTGCGAGAGTGAGCCGCCCGCGAGGGGGTAAAATCCGGGGTCGCACGCGCGTTGACGAACCGGATCCGATTTCACCGTCGGTGAATTCGCGACCTCCCGCGCAAAGCCGCCAAGAGGTATGGACCACTCGTGGACTTCCCTTCTGGGCGTCAGAACTTCTGTGTCACCTGCGCGTGGGAAGGAACCACCTCAGTGCCCACCCCTCATTCCCGTCGGTCACCGTATCCCCCTCCCGGCGGGAATCCGGGGGAGTCCGACGAGGCCCTCGCCACGCGGCTGCGAGGCCGCCCGGAGAGCGAGGCCGCCCAGTCCGTGGCACTGCTGACGGCGCGTCACTGGACGTCCATGCACGACTACGCGACCGTCTGCCTCGCCTCGTCGGGGCCGACGGCCGCCATGGTCACCGCGGCGGCACAGCACCGGGTCCTGGACCGGATCGCCCTCGGCGAACCGGCCGTCGCGCTGCGCCCGGTGCTGCTGGTGGCCGTGCGGGACACGGTCCGGGACTGGGCCGCCGACGACCGCACGGCGGACGCTCTGCCCGACCTGCAGAAACCCGCGGGCGGACGCGGCATGCGCGCGGCGAAGACGATGACGCCGGACAACCGCGCGCTCGCCCAGCGTTCCTTCCGCTCCCTGCCCGCCCTCGCGCGCTGCGTGCTCTGGCACGTGGAGGTCGAGGCGGAAGCCGTATCGGTTCCGGCCGCTCTGCTCGGCATCGATCCCGACATCGCGTCGGGTGCGCTCGAACAGGCGCGTGACGCATTCCGTCAGGGCTGCGTCCGCGCCCATCAGGAACTCGCGCCCACGAAGGACTGCCGGTTCTACAACCGTCTCCTCGACGTGCCCATCCGCCGGGGCAAGGCGCTGCTCCCCGACGTGCAGCGGCACCTGACGGACTGCCGCCACTGCCGGAACGCCGCCGAGCAGCTGAGCCACTTCGAGGGCGCTCTCGGCACGCTCCTCGCCGAGGCGGTCCTCGGCTGGGGCGCCCGCCGCTACCTCGACTCCCGCCCCGGCCGGGCGGCACCGGGCCCGCGCGGCGGCCGCGCCGCCCGCCGCGGGCACCGGGGCGGCGGCGGACGGGGCGGCGGCAGCCGGCACCGTCTCCTGTCCCGGATTCCCGCACCCGCCCGCCTCGCCGGCCTGGGACTCCCGGACGCGGTGCGCTCCACCCGCACCCTGCTCACCGGCCTCGGAGCCGTCTCGGCCGGTGTGCTGGTGAGTGTGCTCATCGCGGGGCCCCCCACCCCCGGCGGCGGTGCCGGCCCGACGGGCGCCACCAGCGCGGCCGGCGGCGGAGGAGTCGTACCGACCGAGTCCCCGCCGGGCGTGGCCGGCCTGCCCACGGGGCCGGAGCAGACCCTCCTGCGCAACGCCGCCTCCGGCCTGTGCCTCGACACCCGGGGCGAGCCCCGGAACGGCGTCGGCACCCGCCTGGCGCCGTGCTCCTCGCGGTGGAGCCAGCAGTGGACCTACGAGGACGACGGACTGCTGCGCAGCGTGGCCGACCCCGGTCTGTGCCTGGACTCGCACAAGGACGCCGGCGTCGTCGTCCTCGCCACCTGCGCCGAGGAGCACGACGGCCGGGGCGACGACGTGCGCTACGACCTCACCGTGCAGGGCGAGTTGCTGCCCCGATGGGACGAACAGCTGGCGCTCGCCCCGGCCGGCCCCGACGCGAACGCCGACGTCGTCGTCAGGGTGCGGGACCGGGCCGAGGACCAGCGCTGGGTGACCGAACCGGTGGAGTCGGCCGAGGACTCCTGACGTGAACCGTGTGTCCTGCCGGGGCAGTTCACCACCCCGGCAGGGCAAGGGCGAGGTCCGGCTCGACGATCGGACGGCGGACGGATCATGAACACAAGCTGTCGCGGAACGGTCGGCCGGTAGCGGGACCGGAATGTTTCAGGCCTATTGCTGAACGACGGGGATTCGGCCATCTGGCCACTTCGCACACGCGGTGCCCCTGTGCTGACGGGGTTCACGCTTCCGCTTTCCGTGACTTCGCGCCACTGATTCAATACGCAAGGTTACCGAAACCGGCGGGGTCGACGTGTGTTTCCGCGGCGGACTCGGCAGACTCCCGCTCGCCGGGCCGGCACCACCGAGCACGGTCCGGCACCTCGTCGAAACGAGCGGAAGGATGCACACCATGCGGAACACCGCGCGCTGGGCCGCCACCCTCGCCCTGACGGCCGCGGCCGTCTGCGCACCTCTGTCCCACGGCGCGTCGGCCGCCCCGAGCGGTGACGCGTCCGCGCTCTACGCCCCGTCGGCCCTCGTGCTCACCCTGGGGCGCGGTGAGAGCGCGGCGGCCGTCACGCCGGAACGCGCCGTCACCCTGACCTGTGCCCCCGAGGCATCGGGCACCCACCCGGCCGCGGCCGCGGCGTGCGGGGAACTGGCCGAGGTGGGCGGGGACCTGCGCGCGCTGACCGCCGCGGAGGGAGTGTTCTGCACCAGGCAGTACGACCCGGTCGTGGTCACCGTCGACGGCGTGTGGCAGGGACGACGGGTGTCCTACGAGCGCACCTTTCCCAACGAATGCGTGATGAACGCCCATGGTTCGGGCGTCCTCACGTTCTGAGACCGGGACCGCACGGTTCCCGTGACCGCGCGGCGGTCGGGGTACTGGGGAGTACCGACCTCCTCGCGGAACGTGCGGTCTCGCACAAGGAGGCCGGCGGGCGGAGTGGGGCCGCCCGCCGGCCTCCGGCGTTCGCCGGCCGGCGTCACGCCATCTGCCGCCGCACCAGTTCGTGCAGTCGCCCGGCCGGGTCGGCGAGCAAATGGGCCGGCGGGCCCTGCTGGACCACCTTGCCGTGCTCCATCACCACCACCCGGTCCGCGTCCAGCACCGTCGACAGGCGGTGCGCGATGACGACCCGGGTGGCCCGCAGCGCCTTGGTGCTCTCGATCACCGTGCGCTGCGTCTCGTTGTCCAGGGCGCTGGTCGCCTCGTCGAAGAAGAGGATGCGCGGCCGGCGGATCAGCGCCTGGGCGATCATCAGCCGCTGCCGCTGGCCACCGGAGACCGCGCCGCTGCCCGAGACGATGGTGTGCAGCCCCATCGGCATCCGCCGGATGTCCTCGGCGAGCCCCGCCATCTCGGCCGCCGCCATCGCCTCCTCGGGCGTGTACGGTTCGGTGCCGCAGATGACGTCCAGGAGGGAACCGGTGAACGGCTGGGCGTGCTGGAGCACCACACCGCACTGCCGGCGCACCGCCGACCGGTCGAGTGCGGCCAGGTCCTGACCGTCGTACAGCACACTGCCCGACAGCGGCCGGTCGAAGCCGATGAGCAGCCGCAGCAGGGTGGACTTGCCGCAGCCGCTGGGACCGACCACCGCCACGAACTCGCCCGGCCGCGCCTCGAAGGAGACGTCGTCCAGGACCAGCGGACCGTCGTCCGAGTAGCGGAAGGACACCCGCCGTGCCTCGAGCGCCCCGCTCAGCGGGCCCGGCCGGGTGCTCGCCGCCCGCACCTCGGGCGTCGCGTCCAGCACCGGCCGGATCTGCTCGAACAGCGGCAGCGCGGCCACCCCGGAGACGAGCGCGCCGGTCAGCTGGGTGACCGAGGTCAGCACCATCGTCACCGACGCGTTGAAGGTGAGGAACTCGGCCGCCGTCATCGAGCCGCGCGCCGGGCCCGCCAGCAGCATGAACATCGCCAGCGTGCACAGCGGCAGGTAGACCGCGCCCAGCACCGCCGTCAGGTTCTTGATCCGGCCGGCCTTCTGCTGGAGCTCACGGCTGCGGGCGAACTCGGACGCCCACGCCCCGTACGCGTAGTTCTCCGCCGCCGCCACCCGCAGCTTCGGCAGTCCGCGCAGTGTCTGGAAGGCCTGGTTGTTCAGCTTGTTGGTGAGCACCACCAGACGCCGCTGCCACCGCACCTGCCACAGTCCGAGCCCCGTGAACACCGCGGCGATGACGACGAGCATCCCGATCGCGGCCAACGCCATCGGCACGCTGAACCACAGCAGCAGCCCCAGGTTCATCGCGCCGACGGTGACCGACTGGGCCACCGTCGGCCCGACCCCGGCCAGCAGCCGGCGGATCGCGCTGATGCCCATGGCCGCGCTCGCCAGCTCACCGGTCGAGCGCTCGGTGAAGAACGACGTCGGCAGCCGCAGCAGCCTGTCCCACACGGCCGGCTGGAGCGTGGCCTCCACCCGGCCCTCCAGCCGCAGCAGGGTGAGGTTCTGCAGCAGCATGAAGGCGGCGGCCACCACACTGCTGATGATCACCGCGAGACACACCTGCACGATCAGCCCGGTCTGCGCCTTCGGCACGAACTCGCCGAGCACCTTGCCCGTGGCGATCGGCACCAGTGCCCCGATCGCCACCGTGACCAGACCGCTGAGCAGCAGCCACGTCAGATCGCCGCGGGTGCCCGACATGCAGAACCGCATCAACCTGAGCGGGCTGAGCCGCCGTTCGGGCAGCGGGCGGTAGAACATCACCGCCTGCGGCTCGAACTCCGCGGCGTTCGCCTTCTCCACCGGTGTCTCACGCCCCGTCGCGGGATGCACCGCGACATATCCGCCGCGTCGCCACAGCAGCGCCACCGGCGCGCCGGACAACGCCCGGTGACCCACCAGCGGGCCGACGTCGTCCCGCCACCAGCGGCCGTCCAGCCGTACGGCACGGGTGCGCAGACGGGACGCGACGGCGATCTGCTCGACCGGATCGAGCCGATCGCCGCCGGTGCCCGAGCGGGCCGGCCCGGCGAGCGCGATCCCGGCCGCCCGCGCGACCAGCTCGCAGGCCGCGTACGTGGCGTCCGCGTCGGCCGCGGTCGTCCCCAGTGCCGACCGCTTGCCGATGGCGGCGAGCAGCGTCCGGTCGGCCCGGTCGCGAACCGCCTCACCGGCTTTGATGCCCTCGGCGGTGCGTGTCTCGTGGGTGTGCTCCAGCTGCTCGATCCAGCGGTCCAGCGTGGTCATCAGCCGGTACTGCTGGTCGACCAGGCTCTGCCACAGCGCCGGGTCCATCAGCAGGTCCGCCGCGGCCTCGGCGCCGTACAGCGAGCCGTACTGCACGCTGCCCGGCGGCACCTGCATCCAGAACACGTCGTCGTCGCTGGGCGCGGCGGCCCGCTCGGTGGCCATCGGCGCCTGGAACAGCACCGACAGACTGCGGCCCACACCGAGGGCGAGAGCGTACTCCAGCGGGCTCGTGGCCGGCGGGACGTACTGCGGATCGCCGTACTCGTCGTACGACCAGGTCTGGGTGTCCGCCGCCCGGTACAGCTCGCGCAGGCCGATACGGTGCACCACACAGTCCCGCAGCGGCCGGGCCACCAGGGTGTGCCGCGGTCCCGCGCCGGGGCCGAGCAGCAGCGAGCCCGCCTCCAGCCGGCCCAGGTGGTGCCAGTGGCCCCGCTCCTCGGCGTCGACGGCGAACAGGTCCACCGCGCCGGACGCGATCAGCCACAGTGTCTGCGGCCCCGCCAGATCCAGCCGGCTGAACCCGGCGCAGTCCGTCCGCGTCCCCAGCGAGCCGAGCGCACCCAGCACGAGGTCGCCCCCGGGTCCCTCCTGCTCCTGCACGGTCGTCGTCATCTCACCGCTCCCTGACCAGCGCGGCGTACGCGCCCCCGCGCGCCACCAGTTCCTCGTGCCGGCCGCGCTCCACGACCGTGCCGTGGTCGAGGACGACGATCTCGTCGCTGTCCCGGACCGTGCTCAACCGGTGCGCGATCACCACACAGGCACAGCCGCGTCGGCGCAGGTTGTCCATCACGACCAGCTCGGTCTCGGCGTCCAGCGCGCTGGTCACCTCGTCCAGCACCAGGATGCTCGGCCGCCGCACCAGCGCCCGTGCGATCTCCAGGCGCTGGCGCTGCCCGCCGGAGAAGTTCCGGCCGTCCTGCTCGACCCGGCTGCGGATGCCGCCCGGCCGACGCGCGATCACGTCGTACAGGGCCGCGTCCCGGAGCGCCTCCTCGACCGCCTCGTCCGGGATCGACGGGTCCCACAGCGCCACGTTGTCGCGGACGGTGCCCTCGAAGAGGAACACCTCCTGGTCGACGAAGGAGACGGACGCCGCCAGCGCCCCGCGCGCGATGTCCTCGATGCGCTGCCCGTCGATCCGGATCACGCCCTCCCACGGCGTGTACAGGCCCGAGAGCAGCCGGGACACCGTGGACTTGCCGCTGCCGGAGCCACCGACCAGCGCCACCTGCTGCCCCGGCCCGACGGTCAGGTCGAAGCCGGTCAACAGCGGTTTGTCCAAAGGGTTGTAGCCGAAGGTGAGGTTCTGCAGCTCGACATGGCCGTGCAGCCGGCGCGTGGACTCCCCGGCGCCGGGGCGGCCGTAGAGCGGGTCGGCCCGGAAGTTCTCCACGTCCTTCAGCCGGGCCACGTCCGCCGCGAAGTCCTGGATCCGGCCCGCGACGCCGTTGAGCCGGGTCAGCGGCGCGGTGAACCGGGTGACCAGCGCCTGGAAGGCGACCAGCAGACCGACCGAGATGTACCCCTCGACCGCGCGCATACCGCCGATCCACAGGATCAGCGCGCTGTTGAGCGTGGCGAGCGTCGGCGCGACCACGCCGAGCCAGGCACTCGGCACCCCGAGCCGCTGCTGCTCCTCCAGCGTGGTCGCGTGCTGCCCGGCCCACTTGCGGAAGTAGCCGTCCTCGCCGCCGGTCGCCTTCATCGTCTCGATCAGCTGCAGACCGGTGTACGCCGTGTTGGTGAGGCGTGCGGTGTCCGCGCGCAGTTTCGCCGTACGGGTCGCGCGCAGCCGGATGACGATCCGCATCGCCAGGACGTTGAGCAGCGCCACCCCGATCCCGACGAAGGTGAGCTGCGGGTCGTAGGTGTACAGCAGCACCGCGTACAGCACGACGACGACGGCGTCCACGCCCGCCGCCGACAGGTCCCGGGACAGCGTCTCGGCCACGGCGTCGTTGGACTGCAGGCGCTGCACCAGGTCCGCCGGGCTGCGCTGGGAGAAGAACGTCACCGGCAGCCGCAGCAGATGCCGCAGGAAGCGGGCGCTGGACAGCGTGGAGGAGACGAGCCGCCCGCGCAGCAGGTTGGCCTGCTGGAGCCAGGTCAGCACCAGGGTGAGCAGGACACAGGCGCCCATCGACGTGAACAGCACGCCCAGCATCGACGTCCGGCCGCCGATCAGGAACTCGTCGATGAAGGTACGGCTGAGCCCGGGCACCGCCGCGCCGACCGCCACCAGCAGCAGGCTCGACAGCACCACGGCGGGCATCGTCCCCGCCGTGCCGCGCAGCCGGGCCGGCATCGCGCCGAGGACGCCCGGCCTGCGACCGCCCCGGGTGAAGTCCGGCCCGGGTTCCAGGGTCAGGACGACACCGGTGAAACTGCCGTCGAACTCCTCCAGCGGCACGAAACGGCGGCCCTTGCCGGGGTCGTTGACGAACACCCCGCGACGGCCGAACCGGCGGCCCATGCCGTCGTAGACGACGTAGTGGTTGAACTCCCAGAACAGGATGGCCGGCGCCGTCACCTCGGCGAGGGCGGCCAGATCCATCTGCATGCCCTTGGCGGTCAGCCCGTAACCACGGGCAGCCTTCAGCAGGTTGCTGGCGCGCGAGCCGTCCCTGGAGACACCGCAGGCGATCCGCAGTTCCTCCAGCGGGACATGGCGGCCGTGGTGGCCGAGCACCATCGCCAGGGAGGCGGCGCCGCACTCCACGGCCTCCATCTGGAGCACGGTGGGCGTACGGACGGTCTTCCCGCGCGCCTTGGGCACCTTGCGCCTGGGCGGGGCGGCACGGCGCCGGCCGCGGGTCTCCTGTGCGGTGGTCACGGCAGCAGCCAGTCGACGGGACGTTCGTCGGACAGCCGGACGGAGCCCGAGGCCAGGGTCATCGAGGTCAGGGGGAACGGCGGCCCCTGGGCGGAGGACCACCGGTAACCGCTCTTCGTGGCGGACGACTTCACCAGTTCGACCGTGACGGCCACCGGCCTGCCCTTCTTCGTGAACTGCTCGCCCAGCTGGCTGTCCCCGAGGAACGCGGTGATCTGCTGGGCGGACTGAGCGGAGCGGTCCACCGACTTCACCTCGCCGCGCAGCACGCCGTACTCCTGGCTCGGCACCGACTGCACGGTGAGGTCGACCGCGGCGCGCACGGGAATACCGGCGGCGCTCTCGGCGGGGACGTAGACGGTTGCGTACAGCGGGTCGTCGGCGCCGGTGACCTTCTCCACGGCGGCGACGTTCGCGCCGGTGGTGATGATCTGCCCGACGTCGGCGGCGAGTGTGGTGATCCGGCCCGCGTCCAGGGTGCGGACGACGGCGTCGCCCTGCTCGGTACGGACCTTCAGGAGGGGGGAGTTCGCGGGCAGCCGCTCGCCCTGCTGCGCGAGGACCGCGGTGACCTGCCCGGCGAGAGGGCTCTGCAGGACGTAACTGCCCTGCCCGTGCGTCAGGACGGCGGGCGCGGCCACCGTGGAGGTCACGGACCCGGTCACCGCCCACACGGAGGCGGCCGCCATGGCGACCACGGTCACGGAGAGGACCAGCCAGCCCTGCGGCCGGGCGAAGCGCACCGGGAGATCGAGTTCCTCGGGTGACTGGAGCTTGGCGAGGGCCTGTTGGCGGAACTGCACGGTACTTCCCTCACCTGCGTGAACTCTGCGAAGGACGGCGGGGTACGGCTCGGCCGAGCCGGCGGGGCGGCCGGCCGGGGGCGCCGGGGCCTGTCGTGACATCCCGTCCGCCGGGCGACGGGACCTGGAGCGATGCTGAGCCCCGGAGCCGGGGGGAGGCTCCGGGACTCAGTGGCACAAGGGCGCGATCAGAGACCGGCGACCAGGTTCATGACCGGGGCGGAGTTCAGACCGGTGACACCCTCGACGGTGCCGACGGCCGTGTCGGCCAGGCCGGAGACCGGGGCGATGCCGTCCACCGCGCCCGTGACGGTGTTCACGGCGTTCACGGACAGGCCGCCGGAGACGTTGTCCAGCTCGGCGTCGGAGATCTCGGTGGTCTCGACCTGGGGGGTGGAGCTCATGAGGGAACTTCCCTTCGTGTGGAAATGACATAAGAGGGAGAGCGGCCCCCTCCGGGGACAGAGGAAGGCCGCGACCGCGAGCGCCGGACCCCGGCGCCGGATGCCCGGAACGGCCTTGCGGTGCGATGGATCAAAGCACGCCCCGGCTCCGGGCTTCCACTCAAACAAACCTCCCACCAGCGAACTTGCGGCTTTGTGGCGTCCAAGAGTGCAGAGAAGGGCACGGCCCGGTGGTGACTTCTTCACATGGCTCACGGCATCGCCCCGTCCCGCTGCTTGCGCCCCTCGAACCGGAATCCGGCACACCGGTCCCAAAGGTGCGAGGGGGACAGCCGGCCCGTGGACGGCCTCCGGCTCCGGTGACCGCGTTGGGCGGTGGATGTGCAGATTCGCTGAAGCCGGGATTCCGCCCACCGTCCTCGACGGAGGGTGCGCGCTCGGTCACGGTGCGTACTGCTCTCGGATGGCTGCACAAACGGTCGGCAGAGCACATGAGTTGGCCGATTCCGCGGCGTGAACCCGCTCTTGGCAAAAGGATTTGAACGCCCCGCCGGACCCGTGCGTACCAACAGCCATCCAGGCGCCGACAGCCGCCGGACGGCGGCACGACTCCGGTCCCCCCAGGAGGTCGAGAAGTTTGAGTCACAAGCGAATTCCGAAGCGCAAGGCCGCGATAGCGGTGGGCGGCGTGGTGGCGCTCGGCGCCGCCGCGATCCTGCTCCCCAACGCCAACGCGTCACAGGACGGCGCGACGGACGGCGCTGCGGCGGCGGCGCCGCCGAAGACACTGCAGGCCACGGACGCCTCGGACCTCTCCTCGCAGCTCGCCGGGCTCCTCGGCGACGCGTTCGCCGGTTCCTACTACGACGGGGGCAAGCAGCAGCTCGTCGTCAACGTCGTGCCCGGCGACGACAACAACGTGATCGTGCAGGCGAAGAGGGCGGGCGCGACCGTCCGTGAGGTCGACAACAGCATGACCGAGCTGGAGGCCGGCGCGCAGACGCTGAAGAGCGAGGCGACCATCCCCGGCACCTCGTGGGCCGTCGACCCGCGCACCAACAAGATCCTGGTCACCGCCGACTCCACGGTGACCGGCAAGAAGTGGGACAGACTGGAGTCCACCGTGCGGGACCTCGGCTCCGGCATGGCGACCATCAAGAAGTCCGCGGGCACGTTCAGGACGTTCGCCTCGGGCGGGGACGCCATCTTCGCCGCCAACTCCCGCTGCTCCCTCGGCTTCAACGTCACCGCGGGCGACGGCACCCCCGCCTTCCTGACGGCCGGTCACTGCGCGCTCGGCGGACGGCAGTGGTCCGACCAGCAGGGCGGCGCCCCGATCGCCACCATCGACCAGGCCGTCTTCCCCGGCGAGGGCGACTTCGCGCTCGCCACGTACGACGACCCGAACACGCAGGCGCCGAGCGACGTCGACGTGGGCGGCCAGACGGTGCAGATCACCGAGGCCGCCGAGGCCACCGTCGGCCAGGAGGTGTTCCGGATGGGCAGCACCACCGGGCTCGCCGACGGCCAGGTGCTCGGTCTCAACGCCACGGTGAACTACCCGGAGGGCACGGTCACCGGTCTCATCCAGACCGACGTCTGCGCCGAGCCCGGTGACAGCGGCGGCTCGATGTTCACCCAGGACGGCCTCGCGATCGGCCTGACCTCGGGCGGCAGCGGCGACTGCACCGTCGGCGGCGAGACGTTCTTCCAGCCGGTCACCACTGCCCTGGCCGCGGTCGGCGCGACCCTCGGCGAGGGCGGCGCGGGCGCCGGTGTCGGCGCCCAGGCGGGCGGCGAGGACGCCGGTGGCGGTGAGGTCGGTGGTGAGGACGCCGGTGGCGGTGAGGTCGGTGGTGAGGATGCCGGCCAGGGAGCAGCCGGTGACGGAGCGGGTCAGGACGCCGGACAGGGAGCCGGTGACGGAGCCGGACAGAGGACCGGCCACGGGGCCGGCTACGGGGCCGGCCGGGATGCGGAGGACGGCGCCGGTCAGACCGGGACCCACTGACCGGACCCACCGACCGGGGCCTGCCCGACCGCACCGGGTGGAGCGTCCGTGGTGGGCCGCCGCCCCGGACCCCGCCACGCGATTGCGCCGGGGTCCGGGGCGGCGGCACGGACCGGTCGGCGCGTCCTCGCAGCCGGTACCGGGCGACTCCCGGGTCCGTCGGTGCGGAGGGCGAGGAGCAACCCGGGGGAGGGGCCCACCTCGGTCGTCGGACACGCCGCCGGACCGTCGATGCCCAGCAGCGGACCACCGGCCGGATCCCGCACCCGCGCCCGGCCGTACGGCCTCCCCGGCGACGGCAACGGCGGCGGACGGCCCGCTCCGGCGGCGCCCCGCGGGCCCCTCCCGGGCGGTGTCCGGCCGGACCGCCGGAACGCGACGGGGTGCCGCAGGGGCTGCGCGGGGCTCGTACAAGCGCTGTAATGGCCAACGTGGTCGGTGAGGGCGCTGCGGGACGCAGCACGAGAGCGCTGCGAGCGGAAGCCGCCCTGACGGCGATCACCGCCGAACCGGAGACACCGGACCGGTTGCGCCGGGTCCTGGAACAGGCCCTCGTCTTCGCCGGCGCCGCGCTCGTCGCCGTGTACACGTCCAGTGCGGAGAGCGAGCAGCTGCTCCTGGTCGAGTCGGCCGGGATCCCGCAGGCCCTGTGCGGGGTGCGCGACAGCTACTCCGTCGCCGGGCACTCCCCGGCCGCCGAGGCCGTACGCGGCGGCCGGCCGGTGTGGCTCGGACCGGCGGAGCTCGCCGCCCAGGCCCAGGCGCGGCGCGTACCCGCTCGCGACTTCTCCCTCGCCGCCCTGCCCGTGCGCCACGATCCCGGAGGCTGCCTGCTCGCCGTCAGCGAGCGCCCCGGCGGCTTCGCCCCCGAGGACAGGGTCTGCCTGGGGCTCGTCGCCGACGCGGTCGCCTTTCCCCGGCCGCCGGCCGCCGACGACGGCGGCGAGCTGTCGCCGGGCGCCTTCAGCCTCGCCATGGACACCGGACGGGTCCGGCTGGCCGACGACGTCCTGGACCTGTTCGGTCTCGGTCCGGACGACTTCGACGGCCGGGTGGAGACCCTGATGGGGCTGACCGTGCCGGAGGACCTGCCCTCCGTGATGTCGGTGGTCGAGGCCGACCACCTGACCGTCGGCGAGCGCGAGCTGGAGTTCCGGGTGCTGCAGCCCGCCGGCCCGCCGAAGTGGCTCCGGCTGCGCGGCCGGCTGCTCCAGGGCAAAGAGGGCCGCCCGGCCCGTCTCGTGGGCTCCGTCGCCGACGCGTCCACGCTGCGCTCCGACGTCACCGACGTGGCCCGGGTGCAGCGCCTCGCCGCCGCACTCGACATCGCGGTCACCGTCCGCGATGTCGGCAGGGCTGTGGTCGCCGCCCTGCGCGGGCCGCTCAGAGCCGACCGGATCGCGGTCGCCGAACTGGAGAGCGACCGGCTCGTCGTCACCGTCCTCGACCCGCCGGAACCGGACGCCTGGCCGGATCTGTGGCGCGCGGAGTGGCGCGCCGAATGGCCCGAGGCGCCGGTGCGCACCATGCCCACCCTCGCCGCCGTGCTGCGCGAGGGCCGGCCCCGGATCTGGCCCGCGGGCAGCCCGCTGGAGACCTCCCTCGCCGAGGTCGGACCCGGCGGCCTCGCCGCGCTGCCGCTGCCCGCCGGCAACCGGATGGCCGGCGCCTGCCTCATCGGCTGGGACACCCCGCACGACTTCGGAGCCGACGAACGCGCCCTGCTCACGGCCGCCGCCGGCCTCGCCGGACAGGCCCTGATGCGGGCCCGTGCCTTCGACGCCGAGCACGAACTGGTCGGCATGCTCCAGCGCCAGCTGCTGCCGCGCCGGCTGCCCCGGCTGCCCGGCGCGGTCGCCGTCGCCCGCTATCTGCCCAGCACGGTCGGCCTGGAACTCGGCGGCGACTGGTACGACGTGATCCCGCTGCCCGACCACCACGTCGCCCTCGTCATCGGCGACGTCCAGGGGCACAGCGCGGGCGCCGCCGCCCTCATGGGACAGCTGCGCACCGCGCTGCGCGCCTACGCCGTCGAGGGGCACGCGCCCGACGTGGTGGTGTCGCGCGCCAACCGGCTGCTCATCGACATGGAGAGCGACCTCTTCGCAACCTGTTGCTATGTCGACGTCGACCTGGAGCAGAGCTCCGCCTGGTGCGTACGCGCCGGGCACCTGCCGCCGGTGCTGCGGCACCCGGACGGCCGCACCGAGATCGCGGAGGCGGAGGGCGGCCCACCGCTCGGCATCATGACACAGGCCGACTTCCCCATGAGCCCGCTCCGGCTCCAGCCCGGTACGACCGTCGCCCTCACCACGGACGGCCTGGTCGAGTCCCACGAGGCCGACATCGACGAGGGCATGGACGACTTCGCCCGCCGGCTCGCCGCCGCCGACCCGGCCCACCTCGGGCTCGTCGCCGACACCCTGCTCGGCAAGGCCGCGCGCAGCGACGACGTCGCCCTGCTGCTGATGCGCTACGACGGCATGGCCCTGCGTCCGCTGCGGGAGAGCTGGACGGTGTGGCGGGTGCCCCAGGCGGTGGGCCACGCCCGCCGCTTCACCCGGCGCACCCTGCGCTCCTGGGGCGTGGCCGAGGACCTCGACGCCGCCCTGCTCATCGTCTCCGAACTGGTCACGAACGCCCTCGTGCACACCGAGGGACAGGTCCGTCTCGACCTCACCCTCGCCGGCGACCGGCTCCGCCTCGCGGTCGCCGACGCCTCGCCGCGCAGTCCCGTCAAGCCGAGCAGCATCGGCTGGGAGGCCACCGGCGGCCGCGGCATCCTGCTCGTCGAGGCGGTGTCGGCGGCCTGGGGGTCGCTCCCGGTCAGCGGCGGCAAACAGGTGTGGGCGGAACTCGTCCTGCGCCGGTGAGTGCGTGATGGCGCCGGCCGCCGACCACGGCCCGGCGCCCGGGTCATCCCTTCGAGTGATCCGGCCGACGGGCGCGACCCGGTCCCGCGTCCACCGCCGCGGGCCGGGACCACAGTCCGGGACCACGACGACCGGACGGCTCTCGTCGGGGATCTCGTAATGAACCGTTAAAAGAAGTGACGTTGCATTCGCCGCGCACCACTAAGGTGAGTCAGATGAAGGCTCTCGTGCTCTCCGGCGGCGCCGGAACCCGACTGAGACCGATCACCCACACCTCGGCCAAGCAACTGGTGCCCGTGGCCAACAAACCCGTGCTCTTCTACGGGTTGGAATCGATCGCGGACGCGGGTATCACCGAGGTCGGGATGATCGTCGGTGACACGGCCGCCGAGATCGAGAACGCGGTGGGCGACGGATCGAAGTTCGGCCTGCAGATCACCTACATCCCCCAGGAGCAGCCGCTGGGGCTGGCGCACGCCGTGCTGATCGCCCGTGACTGGCTCGGCGACGACGACTTCGTGATGTACCTCGGCGACAACTTCATCGTCGGCGGCATCACCGGCCTCGTCGAGGAGTTCCGCAGACACCGGCCCGACGCGCAGATCCTGCTCACCCGGGTCGCCGACCCGCGCTCCTTCGGTGTCGCCGAACTCGACGCGGACGGGCAGGTGATCGGCCTGGAGGAGAAACCCGAGCGCCCCAAGAGCGACCTCGCCCTCGTCGGCGTCTATCTGTTCACGCCCGCCGTCCACGACGCGGTGCGCGCCGTCCAGCCGTCCTGGCGCGGCGAACTCGAGATCACCCACGCCATCCAGCATCTGATCGACTCCCGTGCCGAGGTGCGCTGCACCGTCATCCAGGGCTACTGGAAGGACACCGGCAACGTCGTCGACATGCTGGAGGTCAACCGGTCCGTCCTCGAAGGGATCGAGCGCCGGATCGACGGCGACGTGGACACCGCTTCCGAGACCATCGGCCGGGTGGTGGTGGAGGCGGGGGCCCGGATCAGTAACTCGCGCGTCGTCGGCCCCGCCGTCATCGGCGCCGGCACCGTCGTCAGCGACTCCTACGTCGGACCGTTCACCTCCGTCGCGGAGAACTGCCGGATCACCGACAGCGAACTCGAGTTCTCCATCGTGCTGCGGGACTCCTCGATCGAGGGCGTCCGCCGTATCGAGTCCTCACTGATCGGCCGTCATGTCGAGGTGACCCCGGCCCCCAGCGTCCCCAGCGCCCACCGGCTCGTCCTCGGAGACCACAGCAAGGTGCAGATCCATTCATGAACCTCCTCGGGACCGGAGCCGCCGGTTTCAGCGGCTCCCGCTCCGTCCGTACGCGGCTCGCCGCCGACGCGCCCGACGCCCCGAGGAGCACCGTGCCGCGCGACGACCGCGCCACCCCCTCTCCCGAGGACCACCCGACCGCCCCGCGCCCCGCGTACAGCGCCCTCGCCCACGGCCGCCGACAGGACATCGGTCCGCCGGCACCGCGCGACCGGCGTGTCGCCCTGCACGAAGCACCGCCCCGCATCCGCAAGGAGAGTCCCCTTCGTGAAACGCCATGAGTTCCTGCGGGAACTGCACAAGGCCTGCGCCAACCGCAACTACCTGGAGATCGGCGTCAACGACGGCCGCAGCCTGCGCCTGTCCCGCGTCCCCAGCATCGCGGTCGACCCCGCCTTCAAAGTCGTCTCGGAGCTGAAGTGCGACGTCCACCTGGTGAAGGCCACCAGCGACGACTTCTTCGCCCGTGACAACCCGCTGGCCCACCTCAAGGGCGGCCGCCACCCGCTGCGCAACCTCCGCCGCGGCCGCAGCCCCCTCGGACACTGGCGGCGCACCACGCTCGACCTGTCGTTCATCGACGGCATGCACCTGTTCGAGTATGCCCTGCGCGACTTCATGAACGTCGAGAAGCACTCCGACTGGGCCAGCGTGATCGTCCTCGACGACATGCTGCCGCGCAGCGTCGACGAAGCGGCCCGGGACCGGCACACCACGGCCTGGACCGGTGACGTCTACAAGATCACCGAGGTGCTGACGCGTTACCGTCCCGACCTGGTCACCGTCCTGGTCGACACCCAGCCCACCGGCCAGCTCGTGATCTTCGGCGCCGACCCGGACAACACCGTGCTGCACGACAAGTACGACGAGATCATGGCCGAGTACAAGGTGCCCGACCCGCAGAAGGTCCCCGAGACGATCCTGGAGCGGGCCGGCGCGGTGCCGCCCGAGGCGCTGATCGAGGCCGGCTTCTGGCGCCCGCTCGTCCAGGCCCGCAACCGCGGCCTGTCGCGGCGCCTGGGCTGGGAGCCCCTGCGCCGCGCGCTCGACCAGGTCGGCGTCAGCCGCTGAGTCCCCTGCCGCGCGGCTCTTCGCAGCGTGCGCGGCAGGCCTCGTACGAGGCCTGCGGGCCGAGGCGGAACGCATCGGCCCGCCGGGACGCCTGCTCCTCCTCGGACGACAGCCCGGGGTGAGGCCCTCCGGCCGGGCGCCGCCCGGCGCCGGGGCCGGCGGAGGCCCTCCGTGCTCGCGGCCCGTCGAGCGCGGGTGCCCCACCCGCAGCCCGGCGCCTCGCGGAACTCCCCAGTCCGGCACCGCTCGTGGAAACCGCCCCGGTCGTCCGGGAGGACCTTGGGCTCAGCACCCGGGCCCCTCCGACTCCCGTGCGCGTACCGTCAACGCCTTCCGGCGATCAGTGGAGTCATCCTCCTCCGGGCGGCGCCGAGCATCCGCCGCGCCCTGCGCACCAGCTTCCGTACGGCACCGGGGCGCGGAATCGGCACCACCAGCACCCCGCCCCCACCGGTGCGGAGCGCGAACGGCAGCCCTTCGAAGCGCGGTTCGGCGGCGTCCGGGTCCAGACAGAGCGCCACTCGCCACATTCCCCGGGGGAGCCCCGGGGGCAGCGCCGCCTCCAGCCGCGACCCCGGCCGTTGCGGCTCGTCGGTCAGCGTGCCCGGCGCGTACAGGGTCCGGCCGCCGGACGAGAACCGCAGCCGCACCCCGGTGCCGTCGGCGGCGTGCAGCGGCACCCGGACGCGCAGCCGCGCCCCCGAGACCGTCACGTCCGACCGCCGCACCCGGCCGAGGCCGAGCCGACCGCCCCGGACGGCGACGTCCAGGGAGAGGTTGCCGTGCGGCTCCGTCCAGTACGGCAGGAACGCCCGGCCCGCGGCGACGCCCGCGTACGGCTCCGGGAGGTCGGCGCGCGGGGCCGGGCCCAGCCGGCACTCCTTGGTCCAGCCGCCGAGCCTGACCCGTACGACGGCGTCCCAGGTCCCGTCACCGGGGAGCGTGCCCGGGTCGACCCCGGCGGTCGCACGCAGCACCAGCCGCACCCGTTCGCCGTCGTCGACGGGCACCGTCTCCCGGGTGAACTCCACGGGCTGGAAGTACTGGGCGGAGCTGGCCCGTTCACGCAGCAGCAGATCCGCCGTGGCCTGGTCGAAGCGGGCCGCGGTCTGAGCACCGACCCACGCCACCGCCTCCTCCACGTTCTTCGGCGCGTCGGTCAGCGGAGCAGGGGCGGCATCGGCGGGGAACGTCATCGGCACGCCCGCGGAGACGTACTCGGCGGTGAAGCCGAGACACAGCGAACCGCCCTCCCACTCCACGCCCGTGGGCGCGGCCACCGGCGCGAGCCCGGCCTCCCACTCGGCGAAGGCCACCACGTCGTCGTACCGGTCCGCCGCCGTCAGCGAGGCGACCACCTGCTGCGTCGGCTGCAGTCCGGCCGCGACGGCCGGCCCGAACCGCTCGACGACCACCTGGTGGATCTCCGCGAACAACTCCCTGCGGTAGTCGTCCGGCAGCCCCAGCAGCCGCCGGGCCCGCAGCCGCTCCACCATCTCCACCCGCAGCCAGCGACGGAACAGCCTGTCGCGCACCGGACCGGGCTCGGTGTACCGCTCGACCACGTCGAGCGCCTCGCGGAGGTTCTTGAAGTAGCCCGCCGGGTCGAAGCGCTGGAAACCGGCGTTCGAGGCGTCGTCGCGTCTGATGTGGTAGTAGCAGACGTAGTCGCTGAGCACGGAGACGTTGGCCGCCCGCAGATACGCCTCCGCGACGAAGACGTGGTCCTCCAGGCGCCGCCGCCCCTCCGGGAAACGCAGCCCGATGTCGTCGAGGAACGCCCGGCGGAACATCTTGTGCGGGGTGAGACTGTCGATCAGCGGCGCGTTCCTCACCGTGGCGCGCGGATGGTTGCGGCGGAACAACTCCACCGGCACACCGCGGTTCTTGCCGGCCATCTTGCCGACGACCACATCCGCGCCGTTGGCCACGCCGTAGGCGTACATCCGCTCCAGGGCCTCGTCGCCCAGGTAGTCGTCGTTGTCGACGAACATCACGAACTCGCCCCGGGCGGCGTCGATCCCGACGTTGCGCGGCTTGCCGGACCAGCCGGAGTTCTCCTGGTGGATCACCCGCATCCGGGGGTCCTCGGCGGCCAGCCGGTCGAGCCGTGCCGGAGTCCCGTCGGTGGAGCCGTCGTCGACGAAGATCGCCTCGTAGGAGTCGGGCGGCAGCGACTGCCGTTGCAGGGAGGAGACGCAGTCCTCGATGTAGATCCCCGGGTTGTAGACGGGAATGATGACACTGACCTTGACCGGCATGTGGATTTGTGGCCCTTCGGGTCGCTTGCCGTTGAACGGGCGACTTCTTCCGTGTTGCCCGATCGTAACTCCGTGGCCACCGTGGTCCCGCCTTCCCGACGCCGTCGAGACCGTGCCGTGATCAACCCTCAGGGGCGGCGCCGATCGGCTTGCCCGAGCGCCCACTTGGGCGTGGCGGCACCGCCGCGCCGGGCGCTGCCCGGAGCAGGCCCTAGGGTGCTGACTGTGCGACTGCTTCTGATGTCCGACACCCACCTGCCCGTGCGGGCGAAGCGGCTGCCCGCGCCCCTGCTCGACGAACTGCCGCGGGTCGACGTCGTGTTCCACGCGGGGGACTGGGTCGACACGGCCACGCTCGACCTGCTCGAGAGCCGCAGCCGCCGGCTCGTCGCCGTGTACGGGAACAACGACGGGCCCGAACTGCGCGCCCGTCTGCCGGAGATCGCGTACGCCGAACTCGGCGGCCTGCGTTTCGGCGTGGTCCACGAGACGGGACCCGCGAGGGGCCGGGAGGCCCGGTGCGCCGCACGCTTTCCCGGCCTGGACGTACTGGTCTTCGGACACAGCCACATCCCGTGGGACTCCACCGCCGCCACGGGACTGCGTCTGCTCAACCCGGGATCACCGACGGACCGCCGCCGCCAACCCCACCACACCTATCTCACCGGCACGCTCACCGACGGCCGGCTCGGCGATCTGGAACTGCACCGGCTGCCACCACGCCGGTGACGCCGGCTTCCGGAACATCCGCATCGGTCGGGCACGCCCGTGACCGGGGCCCGACGGGCCGGGCCGCTTCGCTTCGGTGGAAGCGGCCCGGTCGCTGCGAGTAGTTGCTCTGTCACGGACCTCCTTCCCGCGATCGGAGGTGATACGAGCCCCACTACCCACCCCGGCCGGGTTAACACACCCTTTTCGTCTCATTTGTCGGATTCGGTGTCGGCTGCGGCGGATCACTCGTCCCAGGCCTGGATCATCGTCTGCTCGGTGATCTTGCCGTCCCGCAGCGAGATCATCGACTCCGAGAGCACCCGTACCCCGTCGGGGTACACGCAGCTCTCGCTGTACGCGGCATGATCGCCCTGGACGACGCACCGCTCCAGCCGGTGCGTCATGTCACGGCTGTACACGTCGTCGAACATGACGGCGATCTCGTCCCGACCGTGCAGGACCTTCGGGTTGCTGGGCTGGGTGTTGCGGTCCACGATGCGCAGTTCGGCGTCGTCCGCGTACAGCGAGACCATGGGTGCCGAGGTCTGCGCCTCGATGCCCCGGCGCAGTGTGTCGGTACCGAAACCGGCTTCTGCCGAGGTTGTCATGACGGCCTCCTTGGAGGGGCCCGGACCGGTCCCGGGCGGGCCCACCGGACCTCTCCTACGAGACTCCTCCGGCCCGGTGGGCGCCGCAAGCCCGGCCCGCGCGCGACACGCCGCCGGAAGGGCTCACCCGCTCGTCGCCAGGAACTGCGTCGCCGCCAGCTCCGCGTACAGCGGATCGGCGGTCACCAGCTCACGGTGGGTCCCCACCGCGCGGACCCGGCCGGCGTCCATCACCACGATCCGGTCGGCCATCGTCACCGTCGACAGCCGGTGCGCGACGACCAGCACCGTCGTCGTACGGGCCACGTCGGCGACGGTGTCGCGCAGCGCCGCCTCGTTCACCGCGTCGAGCTGCGAGGTGGCCTCGTCGAGCAGCAGCAGCCGAGGGCCGCGCAGCAGCGCGCGGGCGATGGCGACCCGCTGGCGTTCCCCGCCGGACAGCTTGGTGCCGCGATGTCCGACCAGAGTGTCGAGCCCGTCCGGGAGCCTGGCCACCAGCCCGCCGAGCCGGGTCGTCTTCACCACCCGCGCCACGGCGTCGTCGCCCGCCTCCGGGTTCCCGAGCAGCAGGTTGTCGCGGAGGGAGCCCGACAGCACCGGAGCGTCCTGCTCCACATAGCCGATCGAGGACCGCAGCTCCGACAGCTCCCAGTCGGCCAGATCGCGTCCGTCGAGCGTGATCACGCCCGCGTCGGGATCGTAGAAGCGTTCGATGAGGGAGAAGACGGTGGTCTTGCCCGCGCCGGAGGGGCCCACGAACGCGGTCATGCCCTGAGCGGGCACGGTGAACGTCACCCCGTGGTGGACGTACGGCAGGTCGTCAGCGTAACGGAACCGCACGTCCTCGAAGGCGAGTGCGGCGGGAGCGGTGCCCGGCGCCGGCAGGGGCGCGGCACCGGCCGCCGGCTCGGCGGGCAGCCGCAGTGCCTCCTGGATGCGCGCCAGCGCGGCGCTGCCCGTCTGGTACTGCGTGATCGCGGCGACGACACTCTGGATCGGCGCCATGAGATAGAAGACGAACAGCAGGAACGCCACCAGCGTGCCGATGTCGATGGCGTCCGTCGCCACCCGCGCGCCGCCCACCGCGAGCACCGTGATGAACGCGACCTGCATCGCGAGCCCGGCCGTGTTGCCCGCCGCGGCCGACCACCTGGCGGCGCGTACGCTCTGCCGCCACGACTCCTCGGCGGCCTCGTGCAACGCGCGCTCCTCCCGCGGCTCGGCTCCGGACGCCTTCACCGTGCGCAGCGCGCCCAGGACCCGCTCCAGCGAGGCACCCATCACGCCGACCGCGTCCTGCGCCCTCCGACTGGCCCGGCTGATGTGGGGCACGATCACGCCGAGTATCGTCCCCGCGCCCACGATCACGGCGAGGGTGACCGCCAGCAGCACGGGGTCGACGAAGCCCATCAGCACGATGGTCGCGATCAGCGTGAGGCCGCCCGTGCCGAGGCCCACCAGTGAGTCGGTGGTGACCTCGCGCAGCAGTGTGGTGTCGGAGGTGATGCGGGCCATCAGGTCGCCGGGCTCGCTGCGGTCCACGGCCGTGATGCGCAGCCGCAGCAGGTACGAGGACAGCGAGCGCCGCGCCCCGAGCACCACCGACTCCGCGGTGCGCCGCAGCACGTACGACCCCAGCGCGCCCAGTACGGCGTTGGCGACGACGAGCACCGACATCAGCAGCAGCGCGCCGGTGATGGCCCGGTCGGCCGACAGGTCGTCGATCAGCTCCCGGGCGACCAGCGGCAGCATCAGCCCGGTCGCCCCCGTCAGCAGGGACAGCGCGGCCCCGCCCAGCAGGGCCCACCGGTGCGGTCGTACGTATCCGAGGAGCGTCCGCCAGGCGGGCGGACCGGTCTTCTGCGCTGCGATGCTCACGTCGCTCCCTGGGCGTCGGACGGAAGGCTCAGGCTACGTCGCAGGGGCCGGGCCGTGGCAGGGCGGGCGGACCCGCACGGGCGCCGCGACCTGCCACGGAGGCCATCGGCCGAGTCACCCGAAGGTCGCGTAGGGTCTTCAGGGGGACGTACACCGGAAGATGAAGGAGCCAGCACCATGGCGCAGGAAGTGCGCGGCGTGATCGCACCGGGCAAGGACGAGCCGGTACGCATCGAGACGATCGTCGTACCCGACCCGGGGCCGGGCGAGGCGGTCGTCCGCATCCAGGCCTGCGGTGTGTGCCACACCGACCTCCACTACAAGCAGGGCGGCATCAGCGACGACTACCCCTTCCTGCTCGGCCACGAGGCCGCGGGAGTGGTGGAGTCGGTGGGCGACGACGTCACCGACGTCGCCCCCGGTGACTTCGTGATCCTCAACTGGCGTGCGGTGTGCGGCACGTGCCGGGCCTGTCTGCGCGGACGCCCCTGGTACTGCTTCGACACGCACAACGCCAAGCAGAAGATGACCCTCGCCTCGACGGGCCAGGAACTCTCCCCGGCCCTGGGCATCGGAGCCTTCGCCGAGAAGACCCTCGTCGCCGCCGGGCAGTGCACCAAGGTCGACCCCGAGGTCGCCCCGGAGGTCGCCGGCCTGCTGGGCTGCGGAGTGATGGCCGGCATCGGCGCCGCGATCAACACCGGCAACGTCGGCCGCGGTGACTCCGTCGCCGTCATCGGCTGCGGCGGAGTCGGTGACGCGGCCATCGCCGGGTCCCGGCTCGCCGGAGCGGCGAAGATCATCGCCGTCGACATCGACGACCGCAAGCTGGAGACCGCCCGCTCCATGGGCGCCACCCACACCGTCAACTCCCGTACGTCCGACCCCGTCGAGGCGATCCGCGGACTCACCGGCGGCTTCGGCGCCGACGTCGTCATCGAGGCCGTCGGCCGCCCCGAGACGTACCAGCAGGCCTTCTACGCCCGCGACCTGGCCGGCACGGTCGTCCTCGTCGGCGTTCCCACCCCGGAGATGAAGCTCGAACTGCCGCTCCTCGACGTGTTCGGCCGCGGCGGCTCCCTGAAGTCGTCCTGGTACGGCGACTGCCTGCCCTCCCGGGACTTCCCGATGCTCATCGACCTGCACCAGCAGGGCCGCCTGGACCTCGGCGCGTTCGTCACCGAGACCATCCGACTCGACGAGGTGGAGAAGGCCTTCGAGCGGATGCACAAGGGCGACGTCCTGCGCTCGGTGGTGGTGCTCTGATGGCCGCCCGCATCGAACACCTCGTCACCTCGGGTCAGTTCAGCCTCGACGGCGGCACCTGGGACGTCGACAACAACGTGTGGATCGTCGGCGACGACCACGAGGTGATCGTCATCGACGCCGCGCACGACGCCGACGCCATCGCCGAGGCGGTGGGCGACCGCCGGCTGAAGGCGATCGTGTGCACCCACGCGCACAACGACCACATCGACGCCGCTCCCGCCCTCGCCGAGCGCACCGGGGCCAAGATCTGGCTGCACCACGACGACCTGCCGCTGTGGAGGCAGACCCACCCCGACCGCGACCCCGACTCCTGGCTGGTCGACGGCCAGGTGATCGAGGCGGCCGGCGCCGACCTCACGGTGCTGCACACCCCCGGGCACGCGCCGGGCGCGGTCTGCCTGTACGACCCGGGGCTGGCCACCGTGTTCACCGGAGACACCCTCTTCCAGGGCGGCCCCGGCGCCACCGGCCGTTCGTTCTCCCACTTCCCGACGATCATCGACTCGATCCGGGACCGGCTGCTGACGCTCCCGCCGGAGACCCAGGTCCGCACCGGCCACGGCGACTCGACCACCATCGGCGCGGAGGCGCCGCATCTCGAGGAGTGGATCGCCCGCGGCCACTGACGCCCCCGGCCCCGGCTCCGGCCCCGGCGCGTCGCGGAAGACGCGCCGGGAAACCGGAAACCGGGAAACCGGAAAAGGTGACAGAGGATGTCCGGCTTACCCGTCACCCTCGTAGCGACAGCAGATCGCTGGTGACGGGAGGCCGGACATGCCGGGACAGTGGGCAGCATCGTTGAAGGACAAGGTGGCGCTGGTCGCCGGGGCGACCCGGGGCGCCGGACGGGGCATCGCCGTCGAACTGGGCGCGGCGGGGGCCACCGTCTACGTCACCGGACGCAGCACCCGCGAGCGGCGCTCCGAGTACGACCGCCCCGAGACCATCGAGGACACCGCCGAGCTGGTCACCGAGGCCGGCGGCCGGGGCGTCGCCGTCCCCACCGACCACCTGGACCCCGCTCAGGTCAAGGCCCTCGTCGACCGCGTCGCCGACGAGCAGGGCCGCCTCGACGTCCTCGTCAACGACATCTGGGGCGGCGAGCACCTCTTCGCATGGGACGCCCCCGTCTGGGAGCACGACCTCGACAAGGGGCTGCGCCTGCTCCGGCTCGCGGTGGAGACCCACGCCATCACCAGCCACCACGCCCTGCCACTGCTGCTGAATCGCCCCGGCGGGCTGGTCGTCGAGGTCACCGACGGCACCGCGGACTACAACCGAGACACCTACCGCGTCTCCTTCTTCTACGACCTGGCCAAGACGTCCGTCCTGCGCATGGCCTTCGCCCTCGGCCACGAACTCGGTCCGCGCGGCGCCACCGCGGTCGCGCTCACCCCGGGCTGGCTCCGCTCCGAGATCATGCTCGACGAGTTCGGCGTACGGGAGGACAACTGGCAGGACGCCCTGCCCCGCGTCCCCCACTTCGCCATCTCGGAGACCCCGCGCTACGTGGGCCGGGCCGTCACCGCCCTCGCCGCCGACCCGCGGGTGTCCCGCTTCAACGGCACCTCCCTCTCCAGCGGCGGCCTCGCCCGGGAGTACGGCTTCACCGACCTCGACGGCAGCCGCCCGGACGCCTGGCGTTACCTGGTGGAGGTCCAGGACCCGGGCAAGCCGGCGGACACCACCGGCTACCGCTGACGTCCCGCCCCTCCCCGGGTGATCGTCCGGCGCAGTAGCGTTCCCGCATGACGACCGACACAGGGCGCTTCGCGGGATACGGCATTCTGATCACGGGCGCGGCCCGCGGCATCGGGGCGGCGACCGCCCTGCGGTTCGCACGGGAGGGGGCGCGTGTCCTGGTCGCCGACGTGGACGGCGCCGAGGCCGGGCGCACCGCGTCGGCGCTCCGCGAGCGAGGCCTGTCGGCCGAGGGCATCACCTGCGACGTGGCGGAGCGCACATCGGTCGAGGCAGCCGTGGCGCATGCCGTGGACACCTTCGGCTCACTCGACGTCCTGGTCAACAACGCCGCCCACTGCACACCGGAGGCCCCCCTCTTCGAGGACGAGCCGGACCAGGCCTGGGCCCGCGACCTCGACATCACCCTCACCGGCGCGTACCGCTGCTGCCGCGCCGCGCTCCCGCATCTCGCCGCCGGCGGCCGGGGTGCCGTCGTCACCATCGGTTCCGTCAACGGCATCCAGGACTTCGGCAACCACGGTTACAGTGCGGCCAAGGCTGGTCTGGCCTCCCTCACCCGCACCCTCGCCGGTCACGCCGGGCCCCGGGGCGTGCGGGTCAACCTCGTCGCTCCGGGCACGGTGCGCACCAGGGCGTGGGAGGGCCGGGCCGACGGCCTCGCGGCCCTCGCGGCGGTGCGCGGGCTCTACCCGCTGGGCCGGGTGGGCGAACCGGAGGACATCGCGGCCGCCGTGGCCTTCCTCGCCTCCCGCGACGCGTCGTGGATCACCGGCACCACCCTGGTGGTCGACGGCGGTGTCACGGCGGTCAACTCGGGGTTCCGACAGGCGCTGGCGGGGCCGGAGAGCTGAGCCGGCCACCCGTTACGACGGGAAGGTGCCGGCGAGGCCCGGTGCGGTGGCGGGCCGCTGGGCCCGTTCGGGCAGCAGACCGGTGACGTGGGTGTCGCCGACGCCGGGGTGCGCCTGGAACACGGTGCCGTAACGGCCCCCGTTCTGTGCGCACTTGTCCGATGCCGACCCCTTCACGCAAGCCGTCGGGAGAAGCCGGGCGGGGGCGGGCCGCGAAGGGGCGGACGGCGGTCCGGGATGTGAACTCGCCCACGTTGCACGGCAGATGGACGTGATCAGTGACACTGTCCGGTACGTCCGGTATGCCGGGCCCGCTCGTCGTTACTCACGCGGCTTTCACATCCAGGGGTCGTATGCTTCACAGCATGTCCACCACTCTTGAACCCTCCTCCGAGCGATCGGCTGCCGAGGTCAACGAGGAGATTCGGGCCCTGTGGCTCCGGTCGGGCGGGACACTGAGCGGCGAGCAGCGCGCGGAGTACCAGCGTCTCGTCCAGGAGTGGGCCTCGGCCCTTCCGCAGCGGGCCGAGGCGGCCTGAGCGCCGCACGGGCCCGCTGCCCCTCGCCTCCGTTCCTCCTCCCTCGGACGGGGCCTAGCCCCACGTCGCCGAGTAGTGGCGCCGGTACGCCTTGCGGTCCTGCTCCGTGCGGATCCAGCGGGTCGCCACCAGGGCCACCAGACTGCCCCCGATGACCAGCGTGCCGGGGCCTGCCGCACGCGGGTCGGCCAGGCGGGACAGCACGCCCGACGCGGCGTCCTGTGTCGCCGAGGAGCCCGGTGACGCGGCGTCCGGCGCCACCGCACCCTGCGTCGCCGGCGGAGCCGCCGTGCCCGCGCCCTCGCCGGCCTTCGGGGCCACGATGAGATCCACCTTGAGCTGCGACAACGCCTTCGTGACCGGCTGGAAGAACGTTGTACCGCCCGCCTGCCGGCAGTCGCCGCTGCCGCCCGACGTCACACCGAGCGCGATGCCCTCGGAGAACATCGGACCGCCGCTGTCACCGGGTTCGGCGCACACATTGCTCTCGATGAGGCCGCTGACCGTGCCCTCCGGGTAGTTCACCGTCGCGTTGAGCGCGGTCACCTCCCCGTCGCGCAGCCCGCTGGTGCTGCCGCTGCGGAAGATCCGCTGGCCGATCTCGGGGTCTCCCACCCCCGTGATCCGCACGCCCCGTCCGTCGCCGATCGCCACCACGCCCGCGCCCTCGCCCGCCCGGCCGCCGTCGTACTCGATCAGGGAGTAGTCGTCGCCGGGGAAGCTGCCGCCGACCGTGGTCCCGACCTGCTGCCTGCCCTGGTCGTCGGCGAACCAGACGGATCCGTCGGGGCCGCAGTGCCCCGCCGTGAGGATGAAGTCACGTTTGCCGTCGGTCACGTTGAAGCCCGCGGAGCAGCGCCCGGCGGTCGACAGGATGGGCACCGCCCCGTTGAGCAGGGTGGTGAAGGTGCCCCCGGTGCGCTCCATGCGGACGAATCCGCCCACCTCCTCCGCGACCCGGGTCAGGTCGGACCAGTCGTCCGCGGACACCGTGCTGTCGCCGCGGACCACGACCTCGTTGGACCGGTAGTCCATGGACCACGACGTTCCGGGCACGCGCGGTGCCGAACGAAGAGTCTGCGTGGCCGACTTCAGGGCGCTCATGCTGTGGCGCACCATCTTCGGTTCGGCGCCGGCCTTCCGCACCTCGGCCGCCGCCTTCTCGTCGGTGACCGCGACGACCGTCCGCCCGTCGGCGTCGATCCAACTGCCCGCCGTGCGGGAGGCGCCGAGCCGGGAGACGAGCTCGGAGCCGGGGCCGGCGGCCTCCTCGGCGGCGTAGGGAACCGTGTCCGGCTCCGGTGGCTCACTTGCGACGGCACGGGTCACCATCGTTCCTCCGAGGAGGAGTCCGCCGACGGCTGCCAGCCGTGTCACTCGCCGGACGACCCGTCGTCGTGCGTGCCTCATGCATGACTCCCGAACCAGAACAACGCGGTGCGAACACCGCGGGGCCTCCCCTGAGTCGAGTGCCCTCTCTCCATACGCGCGCGGGCCCCGTCGTGTTCACCGCCGACGTGATCCGAAAACACGCGGCCGCGCCGGCCGGTGCGTGCCGGCCGGACAGGCCCCGGGCGGGAGGGTGCGGGCAGGCTCTAGACTGCCGGGTATGGGCGACACATCGTGGGAGCGGCTCGGAGCGGGAAAGTACCTGCTGGTCACCAGCCACCGGCGCAACGGAACGCCGGTGGCCACCCCGGTATGGGTGGTGCGGGACGGGGACGCGCTCGGGGTCTGGACCGTCGCCGACTCCTGGAAGGTGAAGCGCATCCGCGCCCGCGCCGACGTCCTGGTCGGCCCCTGTGACATACGGGGCAACCCGACCGGCGACCAGCTCCCGGCCACCGCGGAGATCTGCGACCGGGCCACCACCGCCCGCTATCGCGAGCTGATCGCCCGCAAGTACGGTCTGACGGGGCGGCTGACCCTGCTCGGCAGCCGTCTGCGCCGGGGCCGGGACGGCACCGTCGGAATCCGCATCACCCCGACTGCCTGAAGGGCTCCGAACGGTGGCCGGTGGGACGGCCGGCGGGGTGTCAGGTCCAGGCCCGGTAGGGCTCGTCGACCAACTGGAAGACCGGTTCGCCCCGTACGGGGTCCTTGGCCGTGGACAGCCGCACCCGGTCGCCGCCGTGGATACCGATGGGCGGGCCCATGACCCGGCCGCGCACGACGAAGCCCTCGGCCATCTCGATCAGGGACACGTTCCGGGCCGCCGGCGTGTTGCGGTGCACCACCGTGGAGTGGCGGACCATTCCGACGCCCGTGCTGCGCTCCGTGCGCAGCTCGCTGCCCCGGCAGACGGGGCACAGCAACCGCTGGTACACGGCGGTGCCGCACCAGGTGCACCGCTGGAAGGTCATGGCCTCGATGGAGGCGGAGGCACCGCTTTGGGGTTCGAGCAGACCCGTCACGGAGCCGGCTGCCTGCTGAGCCACGTTTCCTGAGTGGTGATACACGCTGGTCAACTCCCTGCACTCGGCCGGAAATCCCGCGTGCACGGTCGTCCGGCACGCCCGTGCCCGGTCCGTCTCACCACCGAGCACGGCCACAGAGTATGGCACTCAGTGCCACCCGTAAAGGCACTCGGTACCACAATCTCTCCATGCGGACGGATCCGGTATGCCCGGGGTCGTACCGGAGACCAGACGCCGTTCATATGATCAGGGCGCCGTCGTCCCCGAGGAGTCCCGCATGGCATCCGCGCGCCCCCGCCTCCGAGCCCGCCCCCGTCTCCTGTACGTCACCGACCTGGCCTACCCGGCCCGTGGGCGCCGCTACGGCGACGAGGACGTCTTCCTCACCTCCCGGCTGCGCGAGGACTTCGACCTGGCGTTGTGTCACCCGCGGGACGCCGCCGCGCTGCTGGACGCCTTCGACGCCGTCGTGGTCCGCAACAGCGGTCCCGTGCTGTCGTACCCGGACGCCCACCGGGCCTTCCGGGAACGGGCCACGGCGACCGGTACGCCGGTCTACAACCCGCTCACCGGCCGGGGCGACATGGCCGGCAAGCGGTACCTGCTCGAACTGAGCGCCGCCGGCCGCCCGGTGATCCCCACCGTCGACCGGACGGAGGACCTCGACCGGCTGCCCGCGGCGGACCGCTACGTGGTCAAACCCCGGCTCGGCGCCGACTCCATGGGGCTGCACATCGTCGACCGGGACGCCGTGGACGGCCTCGTCGACGGCAGCGTACTGGTCCAGCCGTACATCGACTTCGCCTACGAGGTCTCCTTCTACTTCGTCGACCACGACTTCCAGTACGCCCTGTACGCTCCGCGCGCCGATCAGCGCTGGCAGTTGGAGCCCTACCGGGCCGGCCCGGGCGATCTGGAGTTCGCCCGGCGGTTCATCGAATGGAACACCCTCGACCACGGCATCCAGCGGGTCGACGCCTGCCGCGCCCCGGACGGCGAGCTGCTGCTGGTCGAGCTGGAGGACCTCAACCCGTACCTGTCCCTCGACGCCCTGGACGAGGAGTCCCGGGACACGTTCGTGTCCGCCGTGACGGCCTCCCTGCACCGTTTTCTGCGCGCCACGGGCTGAACCTCCGCCGCTCGCCCCCCGTATCCCTCCCCGTGGGCGGATCCGCCCTCGTGCGGAACGGAAGGAGAGCGGCATGCCGACGCCGTCCGACCCAGGGCCGTCGCACGACGGCCCGCCCCTGGAACCCGTCCGCGTCCTGCGCCCACGCCGCACGGACGCGCTCGCGGAGATGTTCCGGGAGTTCGAACGGGAGAGGCTCGGGGAGTACGAGTCCGTCACCCTGCCCCGGCCGCCGACCGGGGCGGAGGAGGAGACACAGGAACTCCCGCCGGTCGCCCCCGAGCCGGCCGGCCGGCCGCCGGCCCCCGCGCCCGGACCGGCGGCGCGGCGTACCGCTGTGGCGGTCGCCGTGGCCGCGGCGGCGGTGCTCGGGTTCGGCGGCGCGGTGCTGCTCCTCGGCCTTCTCGGCGACCACACCGACGACCGTGCCGCCGCTGCCCCTCGCCCCTCCGCGAGCCCTCCGGTGAGCGCGCCCGCCGCACCGCCCGAGCCGGGCCCGGCGCGTCCCGGATTCCTCAGCGAGGGCGATGCCGGGCCCGAGGTGACCGAACTCCAGGAACGGCTCCTGCGCATCCCGGACGTCTACCGCGACGGTGCCACCAGCGGCCGGTACGACGCCACCCTGACGGCGGCCGTCGCCCGTTTCCAGCTCTGGTACGGCATCCAGGGCGACGAGACCGGCGTCTACGGAGACGACACCCGCCTCGCGCTGGAGTCCCGTACGGGGTGACGCAGGGCGCCGGCCCCGCACGTCCCGTCGTGGTCAGCGGCCCGCTTCCAGCAGGGCCCGGGTGACCGCGCGCACGCTGCGCGCGATGTGCTGCAACTGCATGACCTCGGCCGCGTACAGCTTGATCGTGTGCTCGATGGCTCCTTCGTGCAGGCCCAGCCGGGGCAGATCGGCCCGTGCGGTCTGCAGGGCGGTGCGTGCCACCCGGATCTCGTGCTCGACCTGGATCTGGGCGTGCCGGGCCAGCAGGACGGGGTGCCGGAGGAACGCGGGGTAGCTCGCGTAGCGCGCCGGTACCAGCTCGCGCAGCCACTTGGCCGCCGAGCGTTCCCAGTCGTAGCTGCCGGGTGCCTTGACCTGGCAGGGCCAGTCCGGGCTGCTGAGGCGCGTGGACGTCACGGTCATGATCATCGCTCCGGGTGTGCGGCGTCGTAGGGATGCACGACGGGGTGGGGCGGCCTTGAGCCAGAGGAAGGCCGGGGGTCGCCACGGGCGTCCGGGCAGGGGCTGCCCGGACGCCCTCTGGCCGTCGGAGCGGGTGGGGCCCGGCCGGCCACGGGTGTTCGGGGCGTGGATCGCGGTCCGGAGCGGACGCGTCACGACCCGGGAGCAGTATTTATATATGCCATCTACTTTGCAAGGCGTATGAAAACATTCATGCGTGCTTCAAAGGGATGACTCGCTTGCCGGCCGCGCACGTCCGTGGCCCGTGGTGAGGGGCCGGTGACCGGCTTTCGCTCACTCCCTGAGGAAGAACTGGTGCTGCTCGGCGACCTGTTCGTACTCATCGAGCCGGGTCCGGGTCCGCTCCGGGGCCGCGTCCGTCATGGCCTGGAGCAGTGCCGCGCACATCACGCTCGGAGCGGCGTAGGAGTCGAACACCAGGCGCGATCCGGTGCCGGTGGCGAAGGTGACGTCGGCTTCGTCGGCGAGGGGGCCCAGCGCCAGATCGGTGATCAGCGCGACCCGCAGCCCGGCGCCTCGGGCGACCCGCATCGCCGTCAGGGTCTCCTGGGCGTGCCGGGGCATGGAGAACGCCAGCACCCAGGTGCCGCCGGCCTCCCGTGACTGCAGGAGCGCGTCGTAGGCGACGCTGCCGCCCCGGGTCACCAGCCGGACGTCCGGGTGGATACGGCGGGCGGCGTAGGCGAAGTACTCGGCCAGCGAGACGGAGATGCGCAGCCCGAGCACGGTCAGCGGGGCGGACGCCGACAGCGTCCGGCCGATCTCGATGACCCGGTCGGTGTCGGCGAGGTCCCGCCGCAGGTTCTCCAGGTTCTCGATCTCGGCGTCCACCGCCGCCTGCAACTCGTTGTCCTGGTACGCCTCCGCCGGTCCGCCGGGGAGCGTGCCGAGGGCGATCGCCTGGAGCTCCTCCCGCAGCGCGGGGTACCCGCTGAACCCGACGACCGAGGCGAAGCGGGTCACCGAGGGCTGGCTCACCCCGACCCGCTCGGCGAGGTCGGTGATCGACAGGAACGCCGCCTCGGTGAGGTGCTCGATCAGGTACTGGGCGATGCGCCGCTGCCCCGGGGACAGCCGGGGCCGGTCGAACAGCGTGCGGAGTCGGGACGTCGGGGACACCTCCGGGTTCTGACCCGCCTTCCCCGAGGTGATCGCGGATGCCTGGGCGCGTGCCTGCTGCGGCGATGGCACCGGGGCGCCTCCTTCGTCTCCCACGAATGTCCAATTTAGCCCACGCACGGTGGCGGCCGGGCCCGAGCGATACCGAGGGCTGCCGGGCGGCCGACGTGCGCACGGCCCTGTCACCGCCGGTAGAGGGTGATGGAGTGGCCGACGTCGTCGACCGGGCGGCTGCTGTCGATCAACTCGGCCAGTCTGCCGGTCGCCTTGGCCGCCGCCGAGTCGGACACGGCCAGCACCCCGCGCACCCGGCCCGGTGGCACCCGCAGCGGATCGGCGGCGCGGATGCCGTAGTACGAGGGCACCCCGCTGCCCTTGTACACCAGCCAGATCCGCTCACCCCGGTACCGCTCGCGCAGCCGGTCGGCGAGCCGGCCGAGATCCTGGCCCCAGTCCACATTGGAGTCGTGCAGCCGCAGCCGCGTCTTCGCCGGGCCGCCGAAAGCCTCGTTGGAGTACGGCAGATAGTACGGATACGCCCGCAGCGAGCCGGCCGCGACGAACGCCACCAGCACCGCGGTGACCACCGCCACCCACCGCCACCGCAGGACGAGCACGCACCCCGCCGCCACCGCGAGGAACATCGGCAGGAACAGGGCGTACCGCGTGCCGAAGTCCCGGCTGCCGTACATGGCGGCGGCCAGCAGCACCGCCGGAGCCACCGTCAGATGGGGCGCCGCGGGCCGCAACCGCCGCACCGCCACCACCACGACGGCTCCGGCGGTCCACAGCGCGAGCGCGCCGAGCGGTGTTTTCACCAGCAGCGCGGCCGGCAGGTAGTACCAGAGGGAGCCGGTGTAGAGCCGGCCGAAGAGAAAGCCCTCCCAGGGGCGGTTCTCCAGGGCGAACTGGATGCGCACGCCGTCCCGGTAGGGCTCGGGGAACGGCAGCAACTCCACGGCCAGGCCCCGCAGTCCGTGCACCACGGGCACCTGCTGCGGGTCCCAGCGCAGTCGCGGATCGACGACCAGACAAGCGGCCCAGACGACGGCGACCGCGACCAGCCCGACGACGGACGCCCCGGCGAGCGCCCGCAGCAGCCTGCGCCCCGGCGTGCCCCTGGACGCACACCAGACCGGCACCGCGGCGAGTGCGAGCAGCACCGGAACCACGGGCAGCGTGCTCATCTTCGTCGCCAGCGCCGCCCCCAGTGCCGCACCGGCGAGCGGCAGATGGAGCCGGGGCCGCAGCCGGGCCCGCCACAGCAGCCACACCGAGGTCAGGACGAACCCGGCGGCCGGTACGTCGAGCGTCGCCAGTGAACCGTGGGCGATCACGTCGGGGGAGAGGCTGTACAGCGCGAGCGCGACCGACGCGCCCGCGTCACCGGTGAGTTCACGGGCGAAGGCGAACACCACGAGCCCGAACAGCAGGGTCAGCGCGATCACCGGAAGACGGGCCCACAGCATCAGCCGCCCCGGGTCGTTGCCCGACTCGTACAGCAGATGCCGCCCCAACTCGCCCTGGTTTCCCCGGAATCCGGGATCGAGGTGCGGATCCGCGACCGCGACCCCGGCGGCGACCACCAGCTTCCCGAGCGGTGGATGCTCGGGGTTGTACCGCAGGCTGCGCTCCTTCAGATACACGGCGGCCGTGCCCACGTACACCGGCTCGTCGATCGTCGGAGTCTGCCGCACGGCGGCGGTCACCATCGCGACGGCCATCTGCCCGAGCAGCAGCACCGTCACCACGGCCACCGGCCACCGCCGCCCCGGGCCGACCGGGCGGACCACGGCCGCCACCACCGGCCCGGAGCCCTGCTCACCCCTGCCGGGCAACGCCCGCTGCGGCCCGCGCCCCACCGGAAGACGACTCATACCGCCCCACTCTCGCACCGCCGCACCCCTGCCGGGCGTCAAGCAGCCGGCGGGGCGCGCCGCTCCTTTGGGCGGAGGCGGGGCACCGGGCGCGTGTCAGGCAGCGCGCCGCGCGACGGCCGGCGCGTGAGCGGCGAGGTCCGCCAGCGGGGCGCCGCTCAGCCGGCACACCGTCCAGTCGTCCAGGAACTCCGCCCCCAGCGACCGGTAGAAGCCGATCGCCGGCTCGTTCCAGTCCAGCACCACCCACTCGAAGCGCTCGAAACCGTTCTCCCGGCAGATCGCCGCGAGGGCGGCCAGCAGCGCCTTGCCGTGCCCGGCGCCCCGGGTGTGCGGACGTACGAAGAGGTCCTCCAGATACATCCCCCGGGTGCCGGTCCAGGTGGAGAAACGCGGGAACCACAGGGCGAAGCCCACGGCCCGGCCGTCGGCGTCGTCCTCGGCGATCAGGACGGACGCGGCGGGGTGCGCGCCGAACAACGCCTCGCGCAGCTGCTCCTCGGTGGCGCGGGACTGCTCGGCGGCCTTCTCGTAGGCGGCGAGTTCGTGGATCATCGCCAGGATCTCGGGGACGTCGTGCACGGTGGCGGTTCGGATCATGGACCGGAGCATGAATCACCGGGCCGTGCCGTGTCCATCGGGAACAGCCCGGTGGCCGGCCCGAGCCGTCCGGGCCGGCCACCGCATGCTCCGCGGACCTCGGCCGGTCGCGTCACCGGCCGTGCCGGGCAGCGGCACACTCACACCGCGGTGCCCGCGCGCGGCACCGCGGACGCCGGCACCACGAGGTCGGCGCGGTGCCGGGTCGGGGCGATCAGTTCGGCGTTGGGCTGGTCCGAGCGAAGGACCCAGGCCATCGCCTCGTCCTGGTGCTTGCCGAACTCCTCGTGACGGGCCACCAGCCGACGCAGCCGCTCCTCCTCGTCCAGCTCGCAGAACCACACCTCGTCGAGCTGCGGCCGGACCCGGGCCCAGGCGCCGGTGTCCAGCAGCAGGTAGTTCCCCTCCGTGACCACCAGCCGGGCCGTCGGCGGCACCGGCACGGCACCCGCGATCGGCTGCTCCAGCACCCGTTCGAAGCCGGGCGCGTACACGACGTCGTCGTACGTCTCCTCGCGCAGGCGTCGCAGCAGTTCCGCGTACCCGGCGGCGTCGAAGGTGTCCGGGGCGCCCTTGCGGTCCCGGCGGCCGAGCCGGTCCAGTTCGGCGTCGGCGAGGTGGAAGCCGTCCATGGGGACGTGCGCGACCCACGGCTCCCCGGTGCCGTTCAACTCCCGCACCAGGTGCCCGGCGAGCGTGGACTTGCCGGAGCCCGGACGGCCGGCGATACCGAGCACCGCGCGCCGGCCGGACCCGGTGAGGGCGCGGGCACGGCTGAGGAGATCGTCGAAGGCAGGTGTCACACGGACGAGTGTGGCACCCGCGCTCCTCGTGTTCACCGCCGAGCAGGGAAGGTGTCCGGTATGACGGATCTGGGTCTGCCCGAAAACATCCTGGCCTGCCTCTTCGACCTCGACGGCGTCATCACCAGGACGGCCGTCGTCCACGCGGCGGCCTGGAAGGAGACGTTCGACGCCTTCCTGCGCGAGCGGGACGGCGCCGGCTTCCGACCTTTCGACACCGACGACTACGCCGAGTACGTCGACGGCCGTCCGCGTGCCGACGGCGTACGCACCTTCCTCGCCTCCCGGGCCGTCGAGCTGCCCGAGGGGGAACCCGGGGACCCGCCCGACGCCCCGACCGTGCACGGGCTCGGCAACCGCAAGAACGAGCTGCTCCTGGAGCGGATCCGGGCCGGCGGTGTCGACGCCTACGAGGGCACCCTGCGGTACATCGAGGCGGTCCGCACCCGCCGGCTGCGCACCGCCGTCGTCTCCGCCAGCGCCAACTGCCTCGACGTGCTGCGCGCCATCGGTGCCGAGCACCTCTTCGACGTCCGGGTCGACGGCGTGGTGGCCGCCGAGCGCGGCCTCCCGGGCAAGCCGCGTCCCGACACCTTCCTCGCCGCGGCCCGGGACCTCGGTGTGCCTCCCGGCCGGGCCGCCGTGTTCGAGGACGCGCTGGCCGGCATGGACGCGGGCCGCGCCGGTCACTTCGGATACGTGGTCGGCGTGGACCGCGTCGGACGGCCGCAGGCGCTGTACGCCCACGGCGCCGACCGGGTCGTGACGGACCTCGAGGAACTCCTCGGGGAACCGGGGGAGCGGCGGCCCCCGCGGACGGGATGAGGCGAACGGCCGTACTCCGCTCCCCCCGTCCGCGCCTTGCGGGTTAATTTGACCGTGTTCGCGCTGTTCGCTCCGCTCGGGCCGTTCGCGCTGTTCATGTGCCGGTGCCTCGTCGGAGCAAGGGATGTGAGGGACGGACGATGCCCGACGGAAGCGGTCTCCTCCTCACCACAGGGCGGCGACGCGCGCACACGTCCCCGAACGCGCCCCGCCCGGCCGCCGGCACCGCACCGCTCGTGGCCCTGGCCGCCGTCTTCACCCTCGCCCAACTCGTCCTCGTCCGCCCGGGCCTGGGACTGGGCTGGGACGAGATCGTCTACGTCAGCCAGGTCACGTCCCACCATCCGGCCGCCTTCTTCAGCGCCCCGCGCTCCCGCGGCGTCTCGCTCCTGGTGGCGCCCGTCGCGTCCTGGTCCTCGTCCACCGTCCTGCTGCGCGTTTACCTCGCCCTGCTGTCCGGCCTCGCCCTGTACCTGGCGCTGCGCGCCTGGCGCGGTCTGTTCCCCACCCGCGTCCTGGTCACCTCCGGAGCCTTCTACGCCTCCCTGTGGGTGACCCTCTTCTACGGCCCCCAGGCCATGCCCAACCACTGGGTCGCGATCGGCGCCCTGATCACGGTCGGCTCCTTCCTGCGGTACCACGCCGACCCCTCGGCGCGCGGGGCACTGTGGGGCGTGGTGGCGGGGGCCGCGCTGATGGCGTGGATGCGGCCCACCGACGCCGTCTGGGTGGCGGTCCCCCTGTGCGTCCTCGCCCTGGCCGGCCGTCATGGGCGGCTGCTGCTCGCGTCGGCGGCGGGTCTCGCGGCGGGCGCGGCCGAATGGGTGGCCGAGGCCTACGCGGGATACGGCGGCCTGGGGGAGCGGCTGGCCGAGGCCTCCCGCATCCAGGGCGGGCTCGGCTGGCACATGGCCGTCGACGACCAGCTGCGCAGCCTGGGCGGGCGCGGCCTGTGCCGCCCCTGCACCGGGCCGATGCCCCACCCGGTGGTCACCCTCTGGTGGTTCGCGCTGCCCCTGCTCGCCGCCGTCGGACTGGTCGTCGCCGTACGGGCCCGGCGTGTCCTGCGTACCGTGCTGCCGCTGGCCTGCGCCACCACGGCCGCCCTCCCGTACCTGTTCATGATCGGGTACGCGGCCCCCCGCTTCCTCCAGCCCGCCTACGCCCTGCTCGCGATTCCCGTCGCCGACGGACTGTGGCACCTGGTCAGGAAACCGGCCGGGCAGTGGCGGCCGGGCGAGGGGTGGCGCCCGGCCGGGAGATGGCGACCGGCCGCGGCGGCACTGGTCGCGCTCGCCCTGGCCGGCCATCTGGCGGTGCAGCTGGCCGTCCTGGCGCACACCGTCGACCGCAACACCGAAAGCCGCCGCGACTGGACCCGCACCGCCGGCGAACTGCACCGGCTCGGCGTCCGCCCGCCCTGTCTGATCACCGGCCACGAGGCCATCCCCGTCGGCTACTACACCGGCTGCTCCTCCGGCGAGACCGGCGGGAACAACGAGAACACCACGGTGGCGGAGATCCTGCGCACCGCGGACCGCGTCCCCGTGGCCGCGCTCACCGGTCCCGGCGGCGTCCCACCCGACTACGCGCGGCCCTGGCCGGTCCACAAGATCAGCGACCTGGAGGTCCGCATCGCCCCGGCACCCCGGCAGGGTGCCTCCGGCTGACGCCCGGACCGCCGGGACGCGGCAGGGACCCGCACGCCGAATCGGGGTTGGGCGGCGCACAACGGGAAACGCGGATCCGACACCTGAGAGGAACGAGCCGACACAGCGTGACAGGGAGGACACCATGGGCACCGATCCGATGGCGGACGACGTGTACCAGCCCACCGGAGGCAACGAGGAGCAGCAGGACGCCGCGCCCCTCGACCGGCAGAACGCCGTCGACGAACGGACCTATGACGACATCCTGGACGAGGGGTACTCCCCGCCGGAGAAGCCGCTCGGCGTGACCCGGTACGGCACCACGGCCGCCGAACAGCACGAGGGCGAGAGCCTGGACGAACGGCTGGCCCAGGAAGTGCCCGACCCGGCCGTGCCCGGCGGGGACGGGGTGGGGGACCTCCCCGGGGGCGAGGGCGAACCGGTCGACCCGGAGACCGGCACCGAGCGTGCCGGACGCCTGGTCGCCCCGGACGAGGGCGTCCGTTTGGACAGCACGAAGGAGGCCGTCGCCGAGGACGTCGGCATCGACGCGGGGGCCGCCGGCGCGGAAGAAGCCGCTGTACACGTCGTGGAGGACGAAACGACGCTCCCGGAGGACCGGGGCGGGGACCGGGAGCAGAGCCGGGACGGGACCTGAGCTGATCTGATCCGCCCCGGCCGGGCCCGGCGGTGTCACGCCCCGGCCGGTCGGGGCGTGACACCGCCGGGCCCGGGGCTCAGGGAAGCAGCTTGTCCAGTGCGGCGGGTCCCTCCTCCGCCAGCTTGTGCTTGGCCCATTCGAGATTCTGCGGGGTGAGGTCCTTGCCGGAGGCAAGGACGAGGTCCTCCGGCGACACATCGGTGCCGGTACGGGCGTGGAGCAGGCCGTCCGGGGTGATGCGGTCCTCGGACGGCCTGGACTCCTCGGGCTGTGACGTCGACATCTTCTGGCTCCTCGGGTCCGGACGTTGTAGCGGCCCGGTGCGGTCATCGGGTCCGATATCACCATTCAACGCGGGAGCCCGCCGTGCATCCGGAACACGCGGGGCACCGCCTCGAAGGGCCGCTCCTCACGTGCAGGAGTACCTTCCCCGGCCCGCGGAAAACACTGCGAGGACGCCGTCCGGGTTCTAGAAGGGCGACAGCGTCAGGCGCAGGCCGGTGGGGGCCGTGTCCTGGATGTAGGAGGCGAAGTCGGCGACGTCGTCGAAGGCGAAGCCGTACGCCTTTCCGTCCTGGGTGGCCGTGTGCACAGCCTTGGAGTAGTGGTTGGTGAGCTCGGTCCGGTAGAAGGCCGAGGCGTCGGTGGTCGGCTGGTCGGGGTGGCTGAGCAGCGTCGAGCGGTTGAAGCCGGCGCCGAGCACGGCGGCGACCGGGCCGGTCGTACCGTCGTTGGGAGCGGCGAGCGCGCCGTCGCAGAAGAGCACGTCCCGCGTGGACGGCTTGCCGAAGGAGACCTGGGCGGGCCCGTCGAAGGTGAACCGGTCGCCGCGCACCCGGCCGGTGAAGGTGCCGGCGTTGGTGGTGATCCTCAGGTCCCGGCCGGTGTAGGTGCTCCACACCTCGTCGATGTACGGGGCGAGGTAGTCCTCGGCGAACAGGCCCGAGTCCAGTCCGTGTCCCGGCGCGATGATCCGGGTGTCGTCCACGACGAGCCGCGAGAACGCCTCCACCTGCCTGACGGCGTCGAACACGGCGCGGCGGCCCCCCTCGCGGAAGGCGCCCGTGGTCTGGTCCGCGGAGCCGGTGAGCCGGATGCTCAGCGGCAGGCTGAACATGTCGACCATCGTGGTGTTGCAGAACATGCCCGCGGAGTTGTAGGTGAACTCGGCACAGTCGTGCAGCACACCGTAGTCGGGGTCCGAGGTGACCCAGCCCGCCGGGTACTGCAGCGCCGCGTCGCCGTTGCCGTCCGTGACGGCCTTGAACTTGAGCTTCCCGCCGAGGGCCACGTAGACACGGCCGGACATGTACGGCAGGGACAGCCTGGTCTCGCCGCTGCCGGCCAGGCTGATCGCGTAGTCGGTGAAGCCGTCGGCGCCGTTGTCCGACAGGGCGATCGGGGCCAGGGTGCCGTCGGGGGTGACCCGTACCTGACGGCCGTCCTGGTTGCCCACGATGTAGAGGTGCACGCTCGCGTTGTCGAAGGAACCGCTGTTGTTGACGACCGTCAGCGGGAGGGAGCCCGCGGCGGTCGCGGCGGCCTTCGTGCCGGCGGGCGACTTCGCGAGGGCGTGGGGGGCGAGCGCGGCGACAGCGGGCGCGGCCACGGCTGCCCCACCGAGGGCGAAGAGGACCTTCCGGCGGCTGAGGGAACGCTGGTGACGAGGAGTCATGTGGGGGGTCTCCTGAGGTGATCGTGAGGGCTCTGGACGGCGTCGACCCGGCCCGGGACCTCGGGGCGTAGAACGCTCCGAGGGGGTGAGAGCGCTCTCAGGCCGTGCGCCGACGCCGGCGCACGGCCTTGATGGTACGGACCGCAACGACCCCCGCCAACGGCCCGACTTGTCCCTCGACCCGCCCTGACCAGCGGTTACTTCAACGGTGTACGGAAACCCCACGATTGCTTAAGCGCTTCTTAAGCGTCGTTTAAGCCGAGGGTGTCAGAGCTCGGAACGGGCCGCTCCGCTGTCGAGCAGGGTCTCCGCGGTGGCCAGGATCTCGGTGACGCGGAGCGCGAACGCGGCGTCGCAGGGGTGCGGCCTGCCGGTGTCCGCGGCGGCACGGAGCGCGTCGACGGCCCGCCCGAGGGCGGGAACCGCCCCGTCGGCGGTCTCCGGCAGGACGGTGACGCCGGACTTGCCGCGGAGTTCCACGGTGGCGCCGGCGGCGGCCGGGGGCGCGGTCAGGCTCAGGGTGACGGTGCTCGACGCGTCACTCGTGTGCTCCAGCACGAGATGGACGGTGTCACCGGGGCCGTGCGCCGCCGCCGACACCCGCCGGGCGTCGCCGAGCAGGGGCAGCAGTACGGACAGGGCGTGCGGGCCGACGTCCCACAGTGCCCCCTTCTCCCGCCGCCAGGGTGAGTCCGCGAACGGGCTGTCGCCGGAGGTGAACACCGACCCGAGCCACTCCGCCCGCGCGGTGAACCAACTGCCCACGCCCGCCTGTTCGCTGATCCACGCTGCCGGTTCGGGCTGGAAGCGGGTGGTGAAGAAGACCACGGAGGCGACCCGGGCCTCCTCGACCGCCTCCGCCACCGCCCGCCCCTGCGCCACCGTCGGGGCGAGCGGCTTGTCGAGCAGCAGATGGCGTCCCGCCCGCGCCGCACGGACCGCGAGGTCGGCCTGCACGTCCGGCGGCAGGGCCACGGCGACGGCGTCCACGTCGGCGATCAGCGCGTCGACGTCGTCGTACGCGCGCGTGCCGTGCCGGCCGGCCAGCTCCGCGGCGGCGTCGGAGCGGCGGCCCCACACGCCGACGAAGTCGAGGTCCTGGTGCCCGCTCAGCGCGGGGGCGTGCGCCAGCTGCGCCCAGGGGCCGGTGCCGAGCAGTCCGATACGCATGCCGTCGCTTCTCCCGTGCCGTGTCCGCCGCCGGCCGGTGGTGCCCGGCCCGATGTCGGCCCGAGCGTGTCACACCGGCCGGGGCGGCGGGACACCGGGTTCTCACCGATTCCGACCAGGTGAGCAAATGGGATGAATGTTTCGGTGCGATCCGGGTAGGCGCCCGTCACACTCGGAGATCAGAGAGAGGCGCTTTCGTGCTGGTACCGGATCCCAAGAGGGTCAGACAGTTGCTGACGCGTTACGCGACGCTGCGGATCGCGCAGGCGGAGAGGTACTCGCCCGTCGCGGCGCGCGAGCTGGAGGACATCACGTACACGCTCTGCGTGATGACGGGAACGGCCGGCATCCGCGAAGCCGTCGCCCGTGCGGACGCGCTGCTCACGGGGGAGCGGGCCGCGGCGGACATCCGGACCACGGACGTGGACGACGAGAGCGGCCGGACCCTGGTCGGGTGACGGTTCCCGGGCTGTGCCCGGCAGTTCCGCCGCCCTGTCGTCCCACCGCTCTGCCGTTCCGCCCTTCCGCCGAAGCCGACAGGCTTCCGGCTACGAGCCGGTGCTCGCGACGGGCCGCCGCCCGTGGAACGCCGACCGGTACGCATGCGGTGTGGTGCCCACCACCTTGCGGAACCGCTCACGGAACGCCGTGGGTGAGCCGAACCCCGACTGCTGGGCGATCCGTTCGACGGTGTGGTCGCTGTTCTCCAGCAGGTACTGGGCCCGCCGCACCCGCGCCCGCAGCAGCCACTGCACCGGCGTGGTGCCCGTCTGCTCACGGAACCGGCGGCCGAAGGTGCGCTCGCTCATCCCGGCGCGCGCCGCCATCGCCCCGAGGGTGACCTCGTGCGCCAGATGGTCCTCGAGCCACTCCAGAAGCGGCTCCAGGGTCGACCCTCGGGGCACGGGCGGGTACTGGTGCACGATGAACTGGGCCTGCCCGCCCTCCCGTTCCAGCGGCATGACGGACATCCGGGCCGTGTTCGCGGCCACGGCCGAGCCGAGGTCCCGGCGGATCATGTGCAGGCACATGTCCAGCGCGGCGGCGGCACCGGCCGAGGTGAGGAGCTGTCCGTTGTCGACGTAGAGCACGTCGGGCTGCACCTCGACGCGTGGAAAGTCACGGGCCAGCCGGTCCGCGGCCACCCAGTGCGTGGTGGCGCGCAGCCCGTCCAGCAGCCCGGCCTCCGCCAGGACGAACGCGCCCACGCACACCGAGGCGATCCGGGTGCCCGCCTCGGCCGCCCGGCGCAGTGCCGCGCGGACGGCGGGGGAGAGCGGCGCGGCACCCTCGGCACAACCCGGGACGATGATCGTGTCGGCGTCCGCCAGGGCCTCCAGCCCGCGGTCGACGCGCAGGACCAGCCCGCCGTCCGCCACCACCTCGGGTGTCTCCGCGCACGGGCGCACCCGGTAGGCGGGCCGGCCGTCGGGCAGGCGCGTCCAGTCGAAGGTCTGCATGGGGGCCGCCATGTCGAACGGGATGACCCGGTCGAGCAGCAGAATCGCCACGGAGTGCATGAACGCCACGATAGACGGATTCCCGCCACCCACAAGAGCCGGGTGGAGCCGGGACGGCGGTACGGCGACGGCCGGGAGGGCAGCTCGGCGGTGTTGGCGGGAACCCGTTGGAAGCTGTCGATCCGGCCCCTGGGCGATCGTCCCCCGGGCCCCTAACGTGGGCCCGGCACCGCTGATCGCACCAAGGAAAGAGCCCCGGTGACCAAGTTCCTGCTGTCCGTCCACGTCCTTGCCGCCATCATCGCCGTCGGTCCCGTGACCGTCGCGGCGAGCATGTTCCCGCCGGCGGTGCGCCGGGCCGCCGCCGAGGGCGGCGGGTCCGCGGCGACGGCGGTGACCACTGCCGGAGTGCTGCACCGTATCTGCGGGGTCTACTCCCGGATCGGGATCGCGGTGCCCGTCCTCGGGCTGGCCACGGCTCTCGCCATGGGGGTTCTGGGCGACGGCTGGCTCATCACCTCCATCGCCCTGACGGCGGCCGCCGCGGGCGTCCTGATCGCCTTCGTCCTGCCCGGCCAGGAGGAGTTCGTCGAGCAGTTGGCGCAGGGCCGCGCCGTCGACCGGCAGGCCACGGTGCGACTGGCCCTGTCCACCGGTGTGTTCAACCTGCTGTGGGCGACGGTCACGATCCTCATGATCGTTCGCCCCGGCTCCACGACGGGGGCCTGACCGGGCTTGTCCGGTCCGGTCCGGCCGGGTCCGGACCGCGCCGCGCCGGTCCCGGCCGGACCGGGGCGCGCGTCGGCCGCCCCTCCTGTCCCGGTCTGCGTGAAGTCGTACGGGTGAATTCCCGCTTCATGGTGTCCGGGCGCCTACACTCGGCAGTCGCGCCTCCCGCTCCGGGGGCGACGAGCAGAGAGGCACGTTGCCGGGTGTTCCAGGATTCCCCCATCTACGACCGACTCATCACGGAGCGCGGCGATGTGCCCGCACAGGTCCGCAGGGAGGCCGAACGAGTGAGCAGGGAAATGGAGCTGGTCATGCGGCCCCTGCAGTCGTCCGGGTACACCCCGGGCCTCGACCGTCCGCAGTCCCCGGGCAACGGCTGGCAACGCACCGCCCTGTTGCCCGCCCCTCGGCCGCACTGACCCGGAGCGAAGGGCCCGTACCGCCGCGCCCAGGCGTGGTGGCGGGGCCTCAGTGCGCCGTGGTGCGTACCCCGTTGACCCCCGGAGTCTCTCCGGGGGCGGGCCGGGACAGCCACTCGGCGACGGCGCGGGCGATCGGCTGTCCCGTCTCCACCTCGACGAATCCGAACTGACCCGACTGGTTGCACTCCAGGAACCACCACGTTCCGTCCGCGTCCTCGACGAAGTCGAATGCTCCGTACGCCAGTTCGGCCTCGCGCAGATAGGCGTGGACCGCGTCGGCGGTGCGCTGCGGCACCTCGACCGGCTCCCAGGGGGAGGGGGATGTGGCGAAGCGCACATCGACCTCCGCCGGTTCCGCGTCCGGGGCCGTCGCCTTGCGGGCGGCCAGCAGGCGCTCGCCCACGGCGGTGAGCCGGATGTCGGCCCGCTTCGCGATCCGCCGCTGGAGCAGCGTCGGTCCGAACGCCACGGCGGCGAAGTCGGTGTCCGGCGCCACCCGGCTGGTCGGCACGGCCCGCGGCGGATCCTGCGGATGCGCACCGGAGACCGGTTTGACCACCAGGTCCGGGAAGCGCTCGGCGAACTCCCGGGCGGCGCGCGGGAAAGTCGTGATCACCGTGGCGGGCACGGGCAGGCCGCAGCGCTGGGCCAGCCGTAGCTGCCATGGCTTGTGACGGGCCTGCCGGGCCGCGTCCGGATGGTTCATCCAGCGGGCGTCCGAGCCGCGCAGCATGCCGTAGAGGGCCTGGGCGGCCTCCTCGGTCAGCCACGGAGACGGCTGGGTCGCCCGCCCGGCCGGGGGGCCCGGCCTGCGCACCCACACGGACCGCAGCCCGCCGATGCTCACCAGCCGCCCCCCGGCGGAGAGATGGCCGCGAAAGCGGCCGTGGACGTATTCACCCGAGAGCGAGACCCCGCCGGTCAGATCCGCCGGGTCGACGCGCACCACCGGAACCCCGGAACCGTGCAGGTGCACGATCACCATGTCGGCGGTCACGTCCTCTTCACAGGTGAGGATCAGTACGGTCATCGTCTGTGGTCCATGGTCAGTCGTCGAAGTGGGTCTTGGACCCCGCGGTGGACGTCGTGGTGCCCACCTCCCGCAACAGTGCGTGATCGCAGGCCGCCACCCGTCCGTCGACGAGTACGTTCAACTGCAGTCCAGAGTCGTACACATACGGAGTGGTTACGGCCAACTCCGGTGCCGGACGTGCGTAGTTGAGCGCGAACGGTTGCATCGTCTCTCCCTCGTCGGTACCGCGCCGACCAGCGGCGGCCCACCGTGCGCCGCCGCTTGGTCCGCCGACCTGTTTCGGCTTCCAGAGACTTATACGAATCGAACGGGTGGTTGGTTTCCTTACGGAGCGTAGTCATCGGCGGGTTCACGGTCCGGTCGCCGGGGCGTCGCCCCGAGGGAACGTGCGCCGAGGGAGCCGCGCATGGTGCGCAGGGCGAGCAGCAGGACGCCGATGTCGTCCAGATAGATGGGGTCGGGCAGCAGGTCGGCCGGCAGCACCAGATAGAGGACCGCACCCCAGAAGACCCAGCGCGGGCCCGTGGGCAGACCGGCGTCCCGCAACGCCCGCCGGGTGCGCACCAGCCGCACCAGGACGGCCACGGCGCAGGCCAGCACGGCGGCCGCGACGACGGCGACGACGAGTACCACGGTGGTGTCCACGGAGTGTCCTCCTCCAAGTGCGGCGAGGCGATGGTCTCTCTGTCTGGATGCCCGGTAACGGCCCCGGCTATGACATCCGCCGGACGCATGGAGCAATACAGGTCACACCCATGGCCCAGCCGAGTGGCCGCGCGGGGCGAGGGCGCCTAGTAATGGTCCACGTAACGTCGCTCGTCGTACGTCCGGGGGCGAGGAGCGGCCTCAGCCTTCTTCATGGAGCCGAGCATGACCACCTGCTCTTCGACACCCTCCTCGAACACCTCGAACATCTCGAACGAATCCGCGATACCTGCTGGTGCGGACCCGGCACTCCCGCCGGCACCGCCGCCGGCGCCCCCTCCGTCCGCCGCGACGGTCTCCGGCACCGGCACCGTCCTGCTGGACCCGGCCCGGCCCGGCGCCGCGGACGCCGTCGGCGGCCTGATGTGCGCGGCGGTGTCGGACCGCCCCCTGGAGGAGGTCGCCGACCTCATCACGTCACTGGCTCGCTCGCCCGAGCACACGCCGACCGTGGTCGACGCCCTGCGCGCCGTCGGGGTGGGCCGGTCCGTGGAGGACGTCGCCCGTCTGGTCGCCCTGCTGACCCGGCCGCCCCGCGACGCCGACAGCGCCGACGAGGTGATCCGGGCCGCGGCGGCGCACCGTCCCGTGGCGGACGTGACCCGGCTGGTGGCGCTGCTGCAGGACGGGGAACTGGCGCCCCACTGCCGTGAGGAGGCGTTGCGGGCCGCAGCCTCGGGCCGCTCCGTCGAGGAACTGATCGAGCTGATAGACCGGCTGGCGGCGCAGGAGCCGCCGGAACGCTCCGGCAGTCCGGCGACGGCCCCGCAGGCCCCGCCCCGCTCCGACGACGACCACGGCGAGGAGGACGACGACGCGTACGAAGACCGGCACCGAGCCGCGTACCGAGCCGGGAACAGCGGCCGGGGCGGGGACCGGAGAGGCAGCCGGGACGACGAGGAAGCCGGGGACGGGCGCGGAACGACGCCGGAGGCCGGGTACCGGACCGTCCACCACGGTGCCCGGGGCGCGGCGGCCCTGCGCTCGAGACGGCGGATCAGGCACCACCGGCCCCGCGCGCGAACGGGGCAGGGCACGCGGCCCGGCCGGAGACCCGACGGCGGCGTCCCCGAACACCCGCCCGAACCGGCGGACCGGTCCCTGACCTGGTCCAGCTGGCTCGCCGCGGTGGCCCTCGCCCTGTGCGCGGTGGCCCACTTCCCCCTGCACTGCGACGGTTCCGCGCTGGGCCTGCACGCCCTCACCGTCGGCCTGTCGGTGCTCTGCACGGCACTGGCCCTGATCCTGGTGGTGCGCCCCGGCGCGCTGGTGCTCGCGCCGGCGGTCGTCGTACCCGCGGCCCTGGTCGGGGCGCACGCCTACGGTCCGTCCTTCCCGTCCGTCCTCCTGTCACGGGCCGTCCGCCTCGCGCTCGCCCCGCAGTGGCTGGCCAGTGCGGCGGCCGTCACCGCCGCGCTGCTGGCGCTGACGGCCCTGGTCGTCCGGGTGGCGTCACCGCTCCCCGGCAGACACTGGGCGGTGTGGCCGGCACCCGGGACACACCGGATGCCGGACTGAGCGCGCGCCGGCCGAGGAGGAACGCCGGGTTCACCGGGCACGGACCGGGGCCGACCGGGCACGGACCGGGAAGGCCCTACGGGCCCGAAGCCGCCGACTGCCCGTCGGCGGCGGGCGGGGCCCCGCGCTCCTCCTCGGCGGCCGACGGACGACGCGCCGCCCTGGGAGCGAACTTCAGGCGCTCCAGCGTGCGTGTCAGCTGCCGCACGGGCGACGGAACCGGCGTACCGCCGGGCGGCAGGGCACGGGGCCCGGAGGCCGCGGCGGACTCCCGGTAGGCGGCCAGTGCCTCGTGCGCGCTCTCGGCCGCCTCGCGGTACAGGTCGCGGGACTTCGTCATGGCCTCCAGCGCGTCGGCGTACATGGCGACCAGCCGGCGCTCGCGGGCGAGCTCCTCCTCCAGGGTCAGCAGACGCCAGTCCTCCCGCAGCGCGGTCAGGGCGGCCTCGGCGCCGTCCGGCAGCGGACGCGGCAGCGCCGCGAACCGGCTCACCGCGTCGACCAGTTCGGCGGGGCGGGTGCCGTCCAGGAACACCGCGCGCACCGAGAACTCCCCGGCGTCGTAGCCGTCCGGGACCGGCCGGCCCGGCAGGACCACCGCACCGCCGCGCGGCACCTCGACACCGGAGTCCCGCAGCGCCCAGTTCACGACCCGCAGCTGATGCGGCGAGGCCCGGTGCTCCACCACGCGATGCCGCAGCCCCGACGGCAGCCAGTAGGCGAGCGGCAGCCGGCCGCGGGCGTCGGTGGTCATCGCCTCATGGACGACGACGTGGATGTTCCACCCGTTCCCGCCCGCGCTCCGCGCGCAGTCGCGCAGCAGCCGCCGTACGGCCTTGTCGTCCTCGGGGAGCGGATTGACCTCTCCCAGCCGCAGCCCCGTGGCCGCGTCGTGGTTCCAGCCCGGGTCCGGGTCGTCCAGGGGCCAGAACATGCCCGCGGGGGACGGCCATGTGGGGTCCCAGGGCTGCTCGGCCTCGGCGACCAGGACCCAGCGCTGCCCGTCCCCGTCGGCGGGACCGAGGCTCAGCCGGGCACGCACGGTCACCGCCCCGGTGACCCGGACACGGGCCTGGAACACCCGGTCCGGCGTGTCGGGCCGCGTCCCGTACCCCGCTTCGGGCACGTCGTCGGGCACGTCGTCGGGCACTTCGAGGAAGGCGTCGATGACCCCGCCACCCTCCAGCCGGGGCAGGGTGCGACGGAGCACGCCCAGCGCTGCGGCACCGGTGTACCGGCCGGCGGTGAGCCAGACGGACGGAGGGATCGTGGGGTGGGCTGTGCGTGAGGTAGGCATGGGTCCAGGGGTGAACGGGGGCACGTGCTCCTGCCATTGTCGTCGCTGTCGGACGGCGGGCTGACGCGGGTCCCGCCGGGCGGCGGTCCTCATCCGCGGCTACCCGCGCGGTGGGGCTCTCATGTGTCACGTGTCATCCCCGCACGCGGGTCCCGCGCACGGGGTGTGGGGGGCGCACACATGGCGGAAGGCTTTCACTTGTGGTCGCGACAGTACCCGGTCCCCACAATGGAATCCGGTGGGCAGGGCCGACCCGCCGTCCGCACAGGGGAAGGCCCTGCCCCTCCGTACAGGGGGAAACCCGCGCGCACCCCGCCGCCCACCGGACCGGGAAAATCGGCGACGTTATCAGTACCGGGGCGCCCTTGTCGCATATTCCAAGGGAAAACACCGAACCCCTCACCTCGGTAGAGCACACACCGTAGCGTCGACGTCACGTTCGCGGTACAGCCGTGCGATGAGGGGGGATCCGGCGTGCCCGGAATCGACGAGAGCCTGCTGGAAGCCATGCGACTGCCTGGTGCGCGGGGTGCGCTGGTGGTCGACTGGATCAGTGGACTCGCGCTGGGCGCGGTGGGCGAGGCACCGGGCGACGACCCGGAGGCGACAGCGGCGGAGACCGCCGAACTCGCCCGCCTCGCCATGGAGAGCGGCACCCTCGCACCGGCCGACGGCGGCCTGTCCGTCGCGTCCGTCGCCTCCGGCAAGGAACCACCCGTCCAGGACCTCATCCTCACCACCGTCGACGCGTACCACCTGCTCCGGTTCGTCATCACGGCCTTCGACAGCACCGTGTTCCTGTACCTGTGGCTCGACCGCCGCGACGGCAACCTGGCCCTGGCCCGCATCCGGCTGGCCGAGATGGCGGACCGGCTGGTGCTCGGATGACCACGGCGGCACCCATCGAGGGCTCGGCACCCGCCGGCAGATCGGCACCGGCCGTGCTGGGCAGCCTCGCGGCGGACCGCGCCACCGGGGCCCTCTCCACCGAGTCCGGGGTCTTCTACCTGGCGGCGGGGCACGTCGTCCACGTCGAATCCGTGTACAGCCCCGACCTCGGCGATCTGCTCACCCGCAGCGGCGCCCTCCCGGCCGACGGCTGGTGGGAGGCGGTCGAGCGGGCCGGGGCCCGCCACCGCGTCGGCCGCCAGCTGGTCGACAGCGGCCGTCTCACCGCGGGCGCGCTGGAACTGTGCCACACGGGCGCGCTGTTCGACGCGGCGTACTTCGCGCTGGCCCAGGACACCGCCGCACTCCGCTTCCGCCCGGAAGCAGCGCACTGGCTCGGCACGGTCCGCCCGGTTCCGGTGCACAGCGTGCTGCGCGAGTCGCGGCGCCGCCGTGATCTGCTGCACCGCATCTGGCCCGATCCCGCCGTCGACACCGCCCCGCTCACCCGGGCACCCGGCGCCGACCCGGCGGACCTGCCGCCCCGCCGCGGCCGGACCCTCGCCCGGGTCGACGGGACCAGCACCGCCGCGCAGATCGCCTCGGCCCTGGCGTGCCGCACCTTCCACACCCTCGTCGAACTGCGACGCCTGGCCGCCGCCGGACTGATCACCCCCGCACCGCCCCCGCCCCCGCCCGTCGCCACCGTCCCCCACGGCACCGGCGAAGCCGGCTCCGCGTGGGACGAGCCCGACACAGCGCTGCTGCGACGGCTCCTGGACGCCTTGGAGGCCCTGTGATCCGCGCGCGTCGACAGCGTGCCGAAAGGAGACTGCTCATGGCCGTCGAGACCGACGTGCTGGACGAACTGCGTCGGCTCCGTACCCGGGTCCCCAGGCTGGCGGGGTCGCTCGCGGCCACCGTCGACGGACTCGTCCTCGCCCACGACGTGCCCGACACCGAACCGGAGGGGCTGGCCGCGCTCACCGCCGCCGCGCTCGGTGTCGCGTACCGCGTGACGGATGTCGCCGCCCGCGGCGAGTTCCGCGAACTGCTGGTGCGCGGGACACGGGGATACGTGGCGACCTACGCCGCGGGAAGCACCGCCGTGCTCACCCTGCTCGCCGACGACCGGGTCAACGTGGGCCGGCTGCATCTGGAGGGCCGGCGCAGCGGGGCCCGCATCGCGGAACTGGTCGCCACCGGAGCCGGCCCCGGAGCAGGCCGGCACGCCGACCGCGCGGTGCCCGAACAAGGACCCGTACCCGCCTCGGACGCGGACCGCCGGATCGGCACCCTCCCGGTGCGCGCTCCGCAGCGGCCCGCACACCGGCCCCGGCCCCAGGCCGACGGCTGAATCCAGGCTCTTCTCCCCGGCCGGCCGCCGCGGCACGCCCCGGCGACCGGCCAGAACAACGATCACGACCGAAGGGAAACCTCTCATGGCCAACACCGAGACCGCGCTCAAGGACTGCCTCGGCTCCATCGACGGCGCGACGGCCGCCGCACTCGTCGACTACACCAGCGGCATGGCGCTCGGCACGATGGGCGGTGGCAAGGACTTCAACCTGGAGGTCGCCGCCGCGGGCAACACCGACGTCATGCGCTCGAAACTGCGCACCATGGAACTCCTGGGGCTGAAGGACGAGATCGACGACATCCTGATCACCCTGGGCGGCCAGTACCACCTGATCCGCCCGCTCAAGGGGCGCGGCGGCAACGGCCTGTTCCTGTACCTGGTCCTGGACAAGGCCCGCGCCAACCTGGCGATGGCCCGCCACCAGCTGCGCCGGATCGAGACCGACCTGGAGGTCTGAGCCGGGACCGGACCGGTTCCGGAACGCCGCAACGGGCGGATGCCCTTCGCGAACACCACTCGCGAGGGGCACCCGCCCGTTGCGTTGCCGACCGGCCGCGGTCAGGCCGCGTCGGGGAGCCACAGGTCGGGACCGAAGACCTCGTAGCTGATCTGCCGGGCGGGGACGCCGGCACCCAGGAGCCCGCCACGCACCGTGCGCATGAACGGCAGCGGGCCGCACAGGTACACCGACGCGTCCGCCGGGACGTCGAGCCCGGCGAGGTCCATCAGGCCGCTGCGCGCGTCGGGCTCCTCGGCGCCCGGCCGCTCGTACCAGAAGACCGCGCGGGCGTCCGGCAGTTGCTCCACCAGCGACCGCACCTCGGCACGCAGGGCGTGCTCGTCGGGCGAGGTGTCGGCGTGCAGGACCAGGACCCGGCGGGTCGAACCCGTCGCGGCGAGCCGGGCGAGCATGCCCACCATGGGGGTGCAGCCGATACCGGCCGAGACCAGCACCAGCGGGGTGTCGGCCTCGTCCAGGGCCACGTCGCCGGCCGGCACGGACAGCGCGAGTTCGTCCCCCACGCCGGTCTGCTCGTGCAGCAGGTCGGACACCTCGCCGTCCGGTGCCCCCGCCTCGCCGGTGACGCGCTTGACGGTGATGCGGCGCAGGTCGCCCCCGGGGTCCGAGGACAGGCTGTACTGGCGCAGCTGGTGCACCCCGTCGGGCATCCGCAGCCGCACGCTCACGTACTGCCCGGCCCGTGCGGGCGGGGCGGGCTCGCCGTCGGCCGGGCGCAGCAGGAACGACACCACGTCGGGGGTCTCCTCGTGCCGTTCGACGACCGTCCACTGCCGCCATATCGCGCCCGGTTCGACCCCCGCCTGCTGGTAGAGGCGGGCCTCCTGCCCGATGAGGGCGCCGGCCATCAGCCAGTACACCTCGTCCCAGGCGGCGGCCACCTCCGGGGTGACGGCCTCGCCGAGCACCTCCGCGATCGCGCCGAACAGGTATTTGTGCACGATCGTGTACTGGTCGTCGGTGACCCCGACCGCGATGTGCTTGTGCGCGATCCGTGCCAGCAGGGCGTCCGGCCGGGTGTCCGGATCGGCGAGCAGCGCCTGCGCGAAACCGGCGATGGAACCGGCCAGCGCCCGTCGCTGGGCACCACTGGCCTGATTGCCCCGGTTGAACATGCCGTCCAGCAGTTCGGGGCGGTCGCGGAACATCGCACCGTAGAAACGTGCGGTGATCTCGTCGAGCGCTCCGGCCACGGCGGGAAGGGTGGCCCGGACCACTGCGGCAGATTCTTCGGACAGCATGAGGTCTCCCAACAGCATGACGGGGTAAGGGCGTTGGGCCGCCTTTCCGGACCGGCGGCATCACCTGTATAGCAATCCGGCATGAGGGTTTCCGTCGGTAACCGGCGAGGGCGGGGGACTGCGGGCCCAACGGCCCGGGAGAAGGGGACCTTCGGTCCCGGGCGCCGCGCACCCGGCAGGGCCGATCGGCCCGTCCCTGGGGGCTCACGGCGCTGTTCAGCGGCTTGCGCGCGCCGCGGGGACGGCCTCGTCGAGCTCCGCGGGCAGCCGGGAAAGCAGTTCGAAGACGCCGGTGAGCCGGGTGTGGTGGAGGACGCGCAGGAAGGAGGGCCGGTCCGTGATCAGCCGCAGCCGTCCGCCGCGGGCCAGCACCCGGTTGCGGGCGCGGCACAGCACGCCCAGCCCCGAGCAGTCGATGAAGGACACGGCGCGCAGATCGAGCACCAGGTCGGGAAAGGCCCGGTCGGCCAGCGTGTCCAGGCGCCGCGACAGAACGGGTGCGGTGCGCAGGTCGAGTTCCCCGCGCGGGGTGACGACCGTCGTTGCGGCGACGGTCCGTTCGGGCGGCTCGGCCACGGGCCGGCTGGGATTCTGGGGCATACCGTCCAGCCAACCCTGAGCGGCGAGCCCGCCGGTAGGGCCGGCCGGCCCCGGCCGAAGCGGTCACCGGGGCCGACCGGCACTGACCGGCGAGTACGGCACCGGGCGAGGACAAGGGCGGGGCGGGCGCCGGAACCGTCGGTATCGTGAGCGGAGCGGCACCGCGGGGGATCGGCGCCGCTCCTGTCATCGAGGATGGTCCGGCCGGACGCCGTGGCACAGGTGCCGATGGTCCCGGTCTTCTGGACCGACCGGCCTTGACGGCGTCGCACAGAGGACGGCGGGTGACCCGGGACGGAACGGGTCGTCCGAGGAAAGCAAGGCCGGTCGGCCCTGGCCGTCCGGCCCGAAATCGAGAAGGATCTCCCTGGAGGGGACCGCTCGGCCGAAGGCCGGCGGCCGGCCCACAGGGACAGCCAAGGACAAGGAGCGTCAGATGGCGGACAGCGAGCAGCCCGGACCCGACCGGCCCATCCGGGTCTTCCTGCTGGACGACCACGAGGTGGTCCGCCGCGGAGTGCACGACCTGCTCAACGACGAACCGGACATCACCGTGGTCGGTGAGGCCGCCACCGCCGAGCAGGCCCTGGTCCGCGTCCCCGCGCTCCGCCCCGACGTGGCGGTCCTCGACGTCCGCCTGCCCGACGGCGACGGGGTGACCGTCTGCCGCGAGCTGCGCTCGAAGATGCCCGACCTGGCCTGTCTGATGCTCACCTCGTTCGACGACGAGGAGGCCCTGCTGGACTCGATCATGGCGGGTGCCTCCGGCTATGTGCTGAAGCAGATCCAGGGCTCGGACCTGGTCGCGGCCGTGCGGACGGTCGCCTCGGGGCAGTCCCTGCTCGACCCGAGCGCCACCACCCGCCTGATGGCCCGGCTGCGGCAGGAACAGGAGGAGCCGGAGAAGGAGCCGGACGCCCTGCCGGGACTGACCGAACGCGAGCGGGAGATCCTCGCGCTGATCGGTGAGGGGCTCACCAACCGGCAGATCGGCCAGCGGCTGTATCTCGCGGAGAAGACGGTGAAGAACCACATCTCCCGGCTGCTGGCCAAGCTCGGGGTGGAGCGCCGGATCCAGGCCGCCGTGATCGCCACCCAGGCCCAGGACCGGCTGCGGCGCACGGACCGCTGACACCGGGCGCGGCATTCGGTGGGACGCGATCCTGCGGGGCCCGATAGCGTGGCACCTGCCGGGGGCACATTCCCGGTAGGGCGAGCGAACGGGAGGACCACGGGTGGAGAGCTCCGAGCGGGACGGGGACACCCGTCCTCGGCTGCCGCAGCTGAGGCTGGACGAGTTGCTGGAGGAGCTTCAGGCCCGGATCGACGCGGCCCGCGGCACGCGTGACCGGGTGCACAGCCTGCTGGAGGCCGTTCTCGAGGTGGGGCGCGAGCTCGACCTGAAGCAGGTCCTGCACAGCATCGTCGACGCCGCGGCGGTGCTGGTGGACGCGGAGTACGCCGCCCTCGGTGTGATCGGCCCCGACGGCAGACGGCTGTCGGCCTTTCACACCGTCGGCGTCAGCGAGGAAGTGATCGCCCGCATCGGCCACTTCCCAGAGGGGCACGGCATCCTCGGGGAACTGATCCGCCACCCCGAGCCGCTGCGGCTGACCAAGCTCTCCGACCACCCCTCCTCCTACGGGTTCCCGCCCCATCACCCGCCGATGAACAGCTTTCTCGGCGTCCCCATCCGGGTCCGTGACCAGATCTTCGGCAACCTGTACCTCACCGAGAAGCGCGCCGGGGCGAAGTTCGACGAGGAGGACGAGTCGGTCCTGTCGACCCTGGCCGTCGCCGCCGGCGTGGCCATCGACAACGCCCGGCTCTACGAGGAGTCCCGGCTGCGGGAGCGGTGGCTGCAGGCGAACACGGAGATCACCCACGCCCTGATGTCCGGCAGCGGCGGCAGCGAGGCTCTCCTGCTGATCGCCGAACGCGCCAGGGAGATCACCGGCGCCGCGCTCGCCGAGGTGGCGGTGCCGATGGAGGGCACCGGGTCACTGGTCGTGGAGCTCGCCATCGGCCAGGAGGCGGAGGCGCACCGCGGGCTCGTCGTCCCCATCGACGACAGTCTGCTGGGCCGGGCGTTCACCAGCGCCGCCCCCGTCACCAGTCCGGACGTCTCCAGTGACGAGCGGGTCTCGTCCGGACCACCGCGCTTCGCCGGACTCGGCCCGGCGGTGGCGGTGCCCGTCGGATCGGGCGACGGCGTCCGGGGCATCGTCCTGCTGGTGCGCGCCACCGGTGCCGGAGAGTTCTCCGAGAAGGAGATCGAACCACTGCAGGGCTTCGCCGCGCAGGCGGCCGTGGCGATGGAACTGGCGGAGCGGCGCCGCGACGCCGCGCAGATCGCCGTGCTCGAGGACCGGGACCGGATCGCCCGGGACCTGCACGACCTGGCGATCCAGCGGCTGTTCGCCACCGGGATGACGCTGCAGAGCGCCGGCCGCTTCATCGAGCACAAGGAGGCCTCGGAGCGGGTCGCCCGGGCGGTGGACGACCTGGACGAGACCATAAAGATCATCAGGTCGACCATCTTCGGTCTGCGCGCGCACGACACCGCGTCCGGGAGCGGTCTGCGGGCCCGCGTCGTGCGGGTGGTCGGCGAGGCGGCCCCCCTGCTCGGCTTCGCCCCCGGTGTGCGGATGGAGGGCCTGGTCGACACCCATGTGTCGAAGGAGACCGCCGACCATGTGGTGGCCGTCCTGTCCGAGTCCCTGACCAACATCGCCCGGCACGCGCGGGCCGACCGCGCCCAGGTGGCCCTCGAGACCGACGGCCGCGAGGTGCGGCTGACCGTCTCCGACAACGGCGTGGGCATCCCGGCCGGCGGCCGCCGCAGCGGACTGCGCAACATGGCCGAGCGCGCCGCGCAACTCGGGGGCGAACTGGAGATCGACAGTTCGGCGGACGGGGGCACCACCCTGGTGTGGCGCGCGCCCGTACGGGAGAGTTAGGGCCTGTCCCCGGCCGTGTGTGGTCGGCCCGGGGCTGGGTACCCCGTGCCGGAGCACCGGGGCTCTCCGCAGGGCCGACCGCGGAAGGAGCGTCGTCGTGACGGGCTGGACCTGGGAGTACGAGGGGTACGACGCCGCCGAGGCGCGCCTGCGGGAGTCACTGTGCACGCTCGGCAACGGCTACTTCGCCACCCGGGGAGCGCTGCCGGAGTGCACCGCCGACGAGGTGCACTACCCGGGCACCTACACGGCCGGCTGCTACGACCGGCTCACCTCGGAGGTCGCCGGGCGGCAGGTGGAGAACGAGGACCTCGTCAACCTCCCCAACTGGCTGCCGCTGCGCTTCCGGCTGCCCGGCGGCCCCTGGCTCACCCCCGACACCGCGACCGTGCTCGACCACCACGAGACCCTGCGGATGGCCTCGGGGCTGCTGGAGCGCCTGACCCGGTACGACCTGGGCGGCGGCCGGGTGCTGAGGGTGCGCCAGGAACGGCTGGTGCACATGGCGGACCCTCATCTGGCCGCGCTGCGCACCGAGTTCACGGGGGAGCAGCACTCCGGCGCCCTCGAGGTCGAGGCGGCGCTCGACGGCGGCGTCACCAACGTGGGAGTGGCACGCTACCGGGACCTGGACGGCCGGCATCTGACCCAGGTGCACAGCGGCAGCTCGGCGCCGGACACGGTGTGGCTGCGCTGTCGCACCCGTACCTCGGACATCCTGATCGCCTTCGCCTCCCGGCTGCTGTCCGAGGCGCCCACCGCGATCCGCAGGGAGGACCGGCGTGCCGTCCAGTCGACCCGTCTGCACCTGACCCCGGGCCACACCGCGACCGTGGACAAGATCGTCGCCCTGCACACCTCGCGCGATCCGGCCATCAGCGACCCCTTGCACGCCGCCGTCGACCGGGTGGGCCGTGTCCCCGCCTACGACGAACTGCTGGAGTCCCACCGGACGGCCTGGGGCCAGCTGTGGCGCCGGGGCGAACTGGACGTCCCCGGTGAGGCCGGCGGCATTCTGCGTCTGCATCTCTTCCATGTGCTCCAGACCCTCTCCCCGCACACCGCCGACCTGGACGTCGGGGTGCCGGCCAGGGGGCTGCACGGCGAGGCCTACCGCGGACACGTCTTCTGGGACGAGCTGTTCGTGCTGCCCTACCTCAACCTGCACTTCCCCGAGGTCTCCCGCGCCCTGCTGCACTACCGGCACCGCCGGCTGGGCCGGGCCCTGACCGCCGCCCGGGACGCCGGACGCAGGGGAGCGATGTTCCCCTGGCAGAGCGGCAGCGACGGCCGGGAGGAGGCCCAGCAGCTCCACCTCAACCCGCGGTCGGGCCGCTGGGTGCCCGACCACTCCCACCTCCAGCACCATGTGGGCTCGGCGATCGCGTACAACGTGTGGCAGTACTGCGAGGCCAGCGGCGACACGGAGTTCCTGCACACCAAGGGCGCCGAACTGCTGCTGCAGATCTCCCGCTTCTGGGCGGACGCCGCCACCTGGGACCCGCTGCTGGGCCGGCACCGGATCAAGGGTGTGGTCGGCCCCGACGAGTACCACGACGCCTACCCCGACGCGGCCGAGCCCGGACTGGACGACAACGCGTACACGAACGTGACCGCCGCCTGGGTGCTCGCCCACACCCTCGACGTGCTGCGCGACCTGCCCGAGCCGCGCCGGCGGGAACTCGACGAACGCACGGGCCTGGACGGAAGCGAACTCGAGAAGTGGGAGGAGGTCTCCCGCACCCTGCACGTGCCCTTCCACGACGGTGTCATCAGCCAGTTCGAGGGGTACGGAAAGCTCGCCGAGCTCGACTGGCAGGACTACCGGCGGCGTTACGACGACATCCGGCGGCTGGACCGGATCCTGGAGGCCGAGGGCGACAGCGTCAACCGCTACCGGGCCTCGAAGCAGGCGGACGTCCTGATGCTCGGCTATCTGTTCGCCCCGGCCGAACTACAGGGCCTGTTCCGCCGGTTGGGGCATGAGTTGGACGAGGCGACCTGGCGGCTCACGGTGGACCACTACCTGCACCGCACCAGCCACGGCTCCACCCTCAGCGGCCTCGTCCACGGCTGGGTGCTGGCCCGGGAGCGGCGCGCCGAGGCCTGGACGTTCTGCCAGGAGGCACTGCGCGGGGACATCGCCGACGTCCAGGGCGGCACCACCGGCGAGGGCATCCACCTCGGCGCCATGGCCGGCACCCTCGACCTGGTCCAGCGCGGACTGCCCGGGCTGGAGACCCGGGGCGGCGACCTGCGGCTGGACCCGGTGCCCCTGCCGGAGCTGTCCTCCTACGGCTTCACCCTGCGCTACCACGGCCACTGGGGTGTCCGGCTGAGGCTGGAACGCGGCCTGTTGGAGATCGCCGTACCGGCCTCCGGCCCCGGCCCGGTCGACGTGCGCCTCCCGGACCGCACGGCCCGCCTCCACCCGGGGGAGACGGGCCGCCTGCCGCTCACGGAGTGACCGTCCGGCGGGTCACCGGGGCACCTGATCTCCTTCAGGCCGGGGCAGGGGTACCACCCGCCTGCGGGGGAAGATCGAACCCCTGGAGAGCAGGGCAAGAACGGGGATCCGCCTCAAGAGCGACGGACCGCCCCGTGATCGGGTAAATCGGCTGCCGTGCGTTGCGAGAACCAAGCGTGCACACCGTGTCGATCGAGAACCAAGACGGCACACCCGGGCTTTGCTCGACGAACCGGGCAGGTTCCGTCCCGGCTGGTGTTGAGGGAGTAGGACCTCGCAGGTCGTTGACCTGCGAGGCGTCCTGAGCCAGGAATCCCCTACTTCAGTTGGGGAGGGTTCAATTGTGGAAGCTGATGTACCCGTACCGCGGAGCGCCTGTCCGGTCCCTCGAGGGACCGGACAGGCGCTCCGCGGTACGTCCGGTGCCGGACGCCCGGCTCTCTCAGCTCACGCGCCGCTCTCCCGCAGCATGTCCTCACGCTCCACGAGCTTCACCCGCTCGCGTCCCTGCGGCTCGCCCAGCGCCTTCTCCGCGGCGTCCAGCCGGTGCCAGCCGTCCCAGGTGGTGTAGCGGACGGCGCGCTCGGCGAGGAACGTGTCCACGGCCTCCGGGGCGGGCGAGTCCGGGGCCGACAGCCGGCCGTTGGCGAAGTCGTCCAGCAGGTTCGCCACCGTCTCGTTGGCGTCGCCCTTGGTGTGGCCGATCAGGCCCACCGGGCCGCGGCGGATCCACCCGGTGACGTAGGTGGACGCCAGGTGCTCGCCGTTCTCCTGCATGACCCGGCCGCCCTGGTCCGGGACGGTGCCGGAGTCGAGGTCCCAGGGCAGCTTGGGGAGCTTGTCGGACAGGTAGCCCACCGCGCGGTAGACCGCGCTGACGTCCCAGTCCTTGAACTCGCCGGTGCCCTTGACGCCGCCGGTGCCGTCCAGCTCCGTGCGCTCGGTGCGCAGGCCGACCACCTTGCCGTCCTCGCCGAGGATCTCGGACGGCGACTCGAAGAAGTGCAGGAACAGCTTGTGCGGACGGTCGCCGGTGTCGCGGATCGCCCACTTCTCCAGGGTCTTGGCGACCATGTCGGCCTGCTTGTTGCCGCGCCGGGTCGCGATCGAGCCCTCGTCGTAGTCGATGTCCTCGGGGTCGACGATCACCTCGATGCTGGGGGAGTGGTCCAGCTCCCTCAGCTCCATCGGGCTGAACTTCGCCTGCGCCGGGCCGCGGCGGCCGAAGACGTGGATCTCCCGCGCCCTGTTGGCCTTCAGTCCCTCGTGGACGTTCGGCGGGATCTCCGTCGGCAGCAGTTCGTCCGCCGTCTTGGCCAGGATGCGGGCGACGTCGAGGGCGACGTTGCCGACGCCGAGCACGGCGACCTTCTCCGCCTCGAGCGGCCAGGTGCGCGGCACGTCCGGGTGGCCGTCGTACCAGGAGACGAAGTCGGCCGCGCCGTACGAGCCGTCGAGGTCGATCCCCGGGACGGACATCGCCCGGTCGGCGGTCGCGCCGGTGGCGAAGATCACAGCGTCGTAGAACGCGCGCAGGTCGTCGAGATGGATGTCCGTGCCGTAGTCCACATTGCCGAACAACCGGATCTGCGGCTTGTCGAGCACCTGGTGCAGGGCCGTGATGATGCCCTTGATCCGCGGGTGGTCGGGAGCGACGCCGTACCGGATCAGACCGAACGGCGCCGGCATGCGCTCGAAGATGTCGATGGAGACGCCCGGTTCGGCGGCGACGTCGGACTTGAGCAGGGCGTCGGCGGCGTAGATCCCGGCGGGGCCGGATCCTACGACGGCTACCCGCAGGGGGCGGGGCATGGGCAGGTTCCCTTCGAGCGATGACAAGAGCCTCACCCGATCCTAAACAAAGGCTTGCCTTACCTGGTACGCGGGTCCGGTCTATGGGCACATAAGCAGCCCTTATGGCCTCTCGAAGCCTCTCCGGTGCTCTCCTGTGTTCTCCGGTGCGACCCCCGCGGTCACGGGAGGGTCTGCTCCGCCCAGATGACCTTACCGGCCGGTAGGTAGCGGGTGCCCCAGCGCTCCGCCAGCTGCGCCACCAGGAACAGGCCGCGCCCGCCCTCGTCGGTCATGGTCGCGTACCGCAGATGCGGCGAGGTGCTGCTGCCGTCGAAGACCTCGCAGATCAGATGGCGGTCCCGCAGCATCCGCACCTCGATGGGACCGCCGCCGTACCGGATCGCGTTGGTGACCAGCTCGCTCAGGATCAGCTCCGTGCTGAAGGAGAGGTCCTCCAGTCCCCACTCGGCCAGCTTCCGGGCGACCGCGGCACGCACCTCGGCGACGGCCGCCGGTTCGGAGGGCACCGGCCACTGGGCGATCCGGTCCGCGGCGAGCCCCCGGGTGCGGGCCACCAGCAGGGCGATGTCGTCCCGTGCCCTGACCGGGCTCCGGGACTCCAGCACGGCCCGGCAGGTGTCCTCGGGAGAGTCCCCGGCCCGCGACAGCGCCTCGCGCAGCAGCTCCAGACCGACGTCGATGTCGTGTTCCCGGTCCTCGACCAGCCCGTCGGTGTACAGGACGAGACGGCTGCCCTCCGCCGGCTCCAGCTCGGCCGTCTCGAACGGCAGCCCGCCCAGCCCCAGGGGCGGGCCGGCGGGCACGTCCACGAACTCCACGGTGCCGTCCGGGTGGATCAGCGCGGGCGGCGGATGGCCCGCGCGGGCGACCTCGCACTTCCGGGTCACCGGGTCGTAGACGGCGTACAGACAGGTGGCCCCGGTCACCGGGGCGCTGTGCTCGTCCTCCGTCTCGTCCGAGTCGATGCGGCCGACCAACTCGTCCAGCAGGCCCAGCAGCTCGTCGGGCGGCAGGTCGAGCGAGGAGAAGTTGTGCACCGCCGTGCGCAGTCGCCCCATGGTGGCCGCGGCGTGCAGTCCGTGCCCGACGACATCGCCGACCACCAGCGCGACCCGTGCCCCGGACAGCGGCAGGACGTCGAACCAGTCACCGCCCACCCCGGCCTGGGCGGGCAGATAGCGGTAGGCGATGTCCAGGGCGCTCTGCTCGGGCAGGCTGCGGGGCAGCAGGCTGCGCTGGAGCGTGACCGCCATGCTGTGCTCACGCGTGTAGCGGCGGGCGTTGTCGATGGCCACCGCGGCCCGTGCGACCAGTTCCTCCGCCAGGGCCAGCTCGTCCTCGTCGAACGGCTCGGGCTTCTCGGAACGCCAGAAGCTGACCACGCCCAGCAGCAGGGAACCGGCCCGCAGCGGCACGGTGATCAGCGAGTGGATGCCGTACTCCAGGACCTGCCCGGAGCGCTCCGTGTCCTGCGTCCGCCACCCCGGGGCCTCGCTCAGCCGGGGCTCGACGAGCGGCCGGCCGGCGGTGAGGCTGCGGCCCTGCGGGGACGACTCGACGAACCGGGTCCGGGTGCCCACCGGGTACAGCGGGGCGTCCTCGCGGATGCCGGCCATCGCCGTGCGGTGCGCCGAGCCCGCCCCGTCCGGCTGACCGCCGGCCAGCACCGTCTCGAAGAGGTCCACCGTGGTGAAGTCCGCGAACCGCGGTACGACGAGTTCCGTCAGCTCCTCGGCGGTGCGGGTGATGTCCAGGCTGGTCCCGATGCCCACACCGGCGTCATAGAGCATGTCGAGCCGCTCCCGCGCCGCCTCGGCGCGGCCGGACAGCGCACGCAGTTCGGTGGAGTCGCGGACCGTGGCGACGCTGCCGGGTGGGCCCCCGGCACGGTCGGTGGACCGCTGGTTGACGGCCAGCAGCCGGCCGCCGACCCGATGCACCTCGTCCGTGGCGACGCGCCCCGAGGACAGCAGGTCGGCGGTGCCGGGGGCGAGGGGGAGGTCGAGCACATGGCGGCCCTCCGCGTCCTCGGGCAGGCCGAGCAGCCGGTGCGCCTCGTCGTTGGCGAGCAGCAGGGTGCCGTCACCGGCGAGGATGATCACGCCTTCCCGCACCGCGTGCAGCACCGCGTCGTGATGCTCGTACATCCGGGTCATCTCGTGCGGACCCAGTCCGTGGGTCTGCCGCAGCAGGCGTCTGCTGATCAGGGCCGCGCCCGCGGTGGCCAGCACGAGTGCGGCGCCCCCGGCGGCCAGTACCAGCGGCAACTGGTCGTCGACGGCGCCCCCGACGTGCTCGGTCGTGATCCCCGCCGAGACCAGGCCCACGACGACGCCGTCGGAGTTGTCCACCGGCACCACGGCCTGGACGAGGGGACCGATGGTGCCCGTGATCTCCTCGGTGACCGGCCGCCCGGCCAGTGCGGGCCGCAGGGTGCCGACGAACTTCTTGCCGATACGGTCCTTCTCGGGGTGGGTGTAGCGGATGCCCTCGGTGTTCATGACGACGACGAAGTCGACCTTCGCCTGCTTGCGGATGGTTTCCGCGCGCGGCTGGAGCAGGAGAGTGGGATCGGGGGACCTGAGTGCCGCGACGATGCCGGGCGCGTGGGCGAGCGTCTCCGCGACGGCGAGCGAACGGCTGCGGGCCTCCTGGGTGCTGTCGTGCCGCACCTGCAGCACCAGCGCGATCACGGCCGACACGACCAGCAGCAGCACGATCACGACATGCAGGATGAACACCTGCCCTGCGACGCTGCGTACGCTCAGCACCGGCCGGAGCCACGCCGGTGGGGGCCACCGCGAACCGTCGCCTCCCCGCCGTTGCCGACCTGTGGAGGCCCCGGTGCTGGGCCGCTGGGGCGACCGGGCCTGGGATCGACCCATCAGTCGGACCATGTGCCGAGTTTAACTACCGGCCCCGATGGCGCGTCCTCGACGGACGACGGCCCTCCGCGGCGGGGCCCCGGGCCGGTCAGGTGCGTCGGCGGTCCCGCCGTCCCTTGTCCGGAACACCGCTGCGTGGGGCGAACCGGCACTGACGCGGTCCGGCCCCGGCGGCCCACCGCCGGATGTGCTCGAGGACCGCGCGACCGGTGGTGCGTTTCCGGTCGCGCGGTCCTCTCCCGTGCCCCCGCTCCTCGGCGCTCGTCCCCCAGGCGCTCGGAGGGGATCAGTCGGCCAGCGCGTGGGCCAGCTCGGTCGTGGCACGGGCGATCTTGGTGTCCCGGTCGGCCATCAGGCGGTTCAGGTCGCCCCGCCGGGCCCGTACCGCCTGCCGGGCGGCCCGCTCCCACACGACCGGGTTCTCGCGGTGATTGAGCAGTTTGGGATACGCGGCGGCGGTGCTCTCCCACTGCCGGGCATCGGCGATCGCCTTGAGCAACCGGATGATCTCGACGCGGCAGCTGACGTGCGGCAGCTGCGCCAGCTCCCAGAGGAAGGGGACGGTGGCGGCCGTCGCCTGCTCCACCACGAAGCCGTACTGGCAGATCCGTTTCCGCAGATCGGCCAGCGCGGACCGGGCCGTGTCGGCGTCCCCCCAGGCGATGCCGTTGAGCAGCAGGGGGATGGCCGCCGCCGACCCGGTGGAGTCCTGGATGTCGCGCCACGGCACCCGGGACAGTGACATGAGGGGTGCCGTACGTGCCATTCCGGTCGGGGCGGTGTGGCGCACAGGGTGCTCGCTGCCCGGGTGTTCCGTCGAAGCGCTGCGCATCGTGTGGGTGCCTTTCCGCGGCGGTTGTGTCGAGTGGGGGGACTGGTCAGAAGGGCGGCCGGGCCGGCAGCCGGGCCCGGACCGCGAGCCCGGTGCCGGCCCCGATCACTTGGTGCACAGGTGATGACACCTCATCTCCCCGATGCGACGTCAGAACAGGGCGCCACCAAGGGGGTTGACGCCACGGCTATTATCCACGCTGAGAGTGATCGTGTGCAATTGCACGAGAAATTGCGTGAAGTTTTTTGCGGCGGGGCGGATCGGGTGGCGACCGGACCCGGTCCGCCCCGTGTGAACGGCCGGACCCCGTCCGGCGATACCCGCGAACAGCGAGGAGACTGCGGTGCCAGGAATACGGAACGGAGTGCGGGCGAGTTCCTTGGACGCCTGCTGGATCAAGAGCCGGCACAGCAACGCCGAGGGCAACTGCGTCGAGGTGGCCCCGCTGAGCGACGGCGGCGTCGCGATGCGCAACTCCCGCGATCCCGACGGGCCCGCGCTGGTCTACACGGCCGCGGAGCTGGCGGCATTCCTGGCCGGGGCGAGGGACGGCGAGTTCGACCACCTGGTCCGAGTGCTCCGGAGCCCGGCGCCGGAACGGTGAAACGGAGCCCAACTCCCCACTTCCGCAGGGCTTTTTGCGGGCGCGTGCACTGCTGCAGGGTGAGGTGCGATAGTGTGAATCGCCCTTGTGCCGGTCTGCTGGGAGTCAGGATGTCCGCCACCTCGCACCGAATCTCCCGCCTGGAACCCTACCTGGACCGCCCCGAGCCGGCTCCGACTCTGCTGAAGATGCTGGTCGGTGTGCAGTTGGCGGGCTTTCGCGAGGACGCCCAGCTGGCCCAGGACCAGGCGGCGCGCTCCGTCGGCTTCAGTGCGGCGAAGCTGTCCCGCATCGAGTCCGGCAAGGGGCGCCGCCCACCCACCGAGAGCGACGTCCGGGCGCTGCTGGAGCTGTACGGCACCGACGACTACGAGATCTCGGTGCTCCTCAAACTGCTCCGGCGTGCCGGGGAGCCGGGCTGGTGGCAGAGGTACGACAAGCGGCTGATGCCCGAGTGGTTCGACCGGCTGGTCGGACTGCAGGAGGCCGCCGCCACCATCCGCACCTTCGAGATCCAGTACGTTCCCGGCCTGCTGCAGACGGCCGCCTACACCCGAGCGGTGGTGGAGCGCGGCCTGCCCAACGCCCCGGCCGGCGAGGTGCTGCGTCGCGTGGAACTGCGCATGCGGCGCGCGGAGTTGTTGCTGCGCGAAGGGGCTCCGCAGCTGTGGGCGGTCATCGACGAGTCGGTTCTGCTGCGTGTACTGGGCAGCGTCGAGGTGATGCGCGAGCAGCTCGAACACCTCGCGCGGATGGCGGAGCGCCCCAACGTCACGGTGCAGATCGTGCCGTTGGACGTGACCAACGCCTCGGCCCCCGCCATCCCGGTGACGTATCTGCGCTTCGACGGTCTCGATCTGCCCGACGTGGTCTACCTGGAGCACATCAAGAGCGCCAACTTCCTCGAGGACCGCGACGAGACGGAGGAGTACCGGGTCGCGCTGGACCGCCTCGCCGACGAGGCCCTGAGGCCCCGTGACTCCCTGGACCTGCTGCGCGCCACGATCGAGGGCCGCTATCCCCCGCCCCGCTCCGTCCCGCACTCCGAGGCGTAGCGGGTGCCGCACGGCGCGGCCGGCGCGGAACGCACGACGCCCTTCGCGTGAACCCGGTGATCCGGGTTCACGCGAAGGGCGTCGGTGTGCCGGGGCCGGCGGGCCGGGGCCTACAGCGGGATCCGTCCCACGCCCCCGAACTCGATCCACTCCTGGGTGAGCTGACGGGGCGCCACCTCCGTGTCCGGGCGCCAGGTGGAGACCTCCACCAGGCCGGGCTCCAGGATCTCCAGGCCCTCGAAGTACGACTGGACCTCGCTCTCCTGCCGCACCCGGCCCCAGTGCCCCTGGGTCGCCTGGTCCATGAACTCCGTGACGGACTTGCGGACTTCGGCGTCCTCGCTGACCAGCTGGCACATCACCAGGAAGCTGCCCGGTGCGAGCCGTTCACGGACCCGGCGGGCCACGGCGAGCGGGCCGTCGGTGTCGCTGTCCGGGATGCAGTGGAACACGGAGTTGAACAGCACGCAGGCCGGCTGAGAGAAGTCGATCAGGCGCTGCGTCTCGGCGTGGCCGAAGATCTCGTCGGTCTCCCGCATGTCGGCCTGTATGACCACGGTGCGCTCGTCCTGCTCCAGCAGGGCGCGCCCGTGCACCAGCACCATCGGGTCGTTGTCGACGTACACCACATGGGTGGTCGGGTCGATGCGCTGGGCGACCTGGTGGACGTTGTCCTGGGTGGGCAGACCGGAGCCGTGGTCGAGGTACTGCCGGATCCCGTAGTCCTGGGTGAGGACCCGGACGACCCGCTGGAGGAAGCGCCGGTTGTTCAGGGCCAGGCGGCGGGTGCTGGGGACCACCTTGTCGAGCTCTTCCACGGCGGCACGGTCGGCCGAGTAGTTGTCCTTGCCGCCCAGGTAGTAGTCGTACATACGCGCGGCCGTCGGCACTGTTGCGTCGATCTCGGTGGACAGCTGCTTGCCGGTGTGCATCGTTCCCCCTGCGGAGTGCCAACTGGACTGGCTGGACAGGGAGTACATCCTAGGGAGCGCCGTGCGGCTCGGGCCAGCCCATGAGCGAACAAGACCCTGAAGGAATGGTGGAGTCGCCTCTGCCGGTGTCCGGAGTCACCGTGTACGTGCCGGTATCACCTGGCCCCTCCCGCTGCCGCGACGCAGGGAAGCCGCCGGTCGCCCCGGTGTGAACCCGCGGGGCACCCCAGGGGAAGTATGAATTACGTGCATGTTGCGCCATGTAAAACATTCACTTGCTGGATGTGAAGATCACCACTTCACTGGGGGCATGGTCACTCCACCCACCTCCGGTATCGACCTCTTCGCCGACGAGGTCGTGCTCGATCCCTACCCCGTCTACGCCGAACTGCGGGAGCAGGGTTCTGTCGTTCATCTTCAGAGGAACGACGTCTACGCGCTGACACGATACGACGTCGTCCGGGACGCGCTCGCGGACTGGGAGTCGTTCTCCTCGACCTCGATCGCCTTCAACCCGATGGCCAACGAGGCGCTCGCCGGCACCTCGCTCGCCTCCGACCCGCCGGTGCACACCCAGCTGCGCGCCACGCTCACCGAGAACCTCTCCCCGCGGGCGCTGCGTGGTCTCAAGGGCGGGATCGAGAAGAAGGCGGACGCTCTGGTCGCCGAACTCGTCGAGACGGGTTCCTTCGAGGCGATCGACGCCCTCGCCCGTGCCTTCCCGCTGGAGGTCGTGGCGGACCTGATCGGTTTCACCGGTCACGTGCGCGACAACATGCTGCGCTGGGGGCAGGCCGCCATGCAGGTCCTCGGCCCGATGAACCAGCGTACGGCCGAGAACTTCCCCGTAGCCGGCGAGCTCTACGGATGGTGCTCCCAGGTCAAGGCCGACGACCTGACCGAGGGCTCCGTGGGCCGCGGCATCTTCGAGGCCGAGGCGCGCGGCGCCATTCCGCCGGACACGGCCGGCCACATCATCCACCAGTACCTCGGCGCCGGCGTCGACACCACCATCGCGGCGATCGGCAACATCGTCGCCCTCTTCGCCCAGCACCCCGACCAGCTCGCCCTGGTCCGCGAGGACCCGTCGCTGGTACCGGCGGCGTTCAACGAGGCGCTGCGCTTCTGGTCTCCCATCAACGCCTGGGGCCGGCGTGCCACCAAGGACGTCGAGATCGACGGGACCGTCATCCCCGCGGGCGCGCAGATCGCCGTCCTGCTCGGCGCCGGCAACCGCGACCCCCGGCACTACGAGAACCCGGACGCCTTCCTCGTCGAACGCAATCCGGTCGACCACCTGTCGTTCGGCTACGGCCCGCACGGCTGCGCGGGCCAGGGACTCGCCCGCCTGGAGGCCCACGCGGTGATCGACGCGCTGTCCCGGCGCGTCGAGCGCCTCGTCGTCGGACCCGAGGTCCGCGTTCCCAGCAACACCACCCGGAGCATCGAGGAGCTCCCCGTCCTGGAGGTGATCCCGGCATGAAGATCGTTCTCGACCGTCCCCGCTGTGAGGGCCACGGCCTGTGCGAGGAGGCCGCCCCGCAGCTCATGCACCTCGACGACGAGGGTGAGCTGGTGCTCGACCGTGAGGAGGTCGACGGGGCCGACGTGGCCCTGGCGAACGCCGCCGCCCGTGTGTGCCCGGTCGCCGCGCTGAGGGTCGTATGAGCACCGGCACCCTGAACCGCGTCGTCGTGGTGGGCAACGGGATCGCCGGGCTCACCGCGGCCGACACGCTCCGTGAGGCCGGCTTCGACGGCGAGCTGACCATCGTCGGCGACGAAGCGCGCCCGGCGTACAGCCGCCCGGCCCTGTCGAAGGCGCTTCTGCTCGACAGGGCCGACGTGTCGTCGCACGAGCTTCCGCCGGCCGGTCACGGAGCGGCCGAACTGCTCGGTGTGCGCGCGACCGGACTCGACCTCGACCGTCGGCGCGTCACGCTCGACGACGGCACGGAGCTGCCGTACGACCGTGTCGTCCTGGCCACCGGCTCCCGGGCACGGCGGCTGTCCGACCTGCCCGGAGAGGTCACCCTGCGGGGACTCGACGACGCGCTGTCCCTGCGCGAGCGGCTGGCGGACAAGCCGTCGGTCGTCGTGGTCGGCGGCGGCCCGCTCGGAATGGAGATCGCCTCCGGGTGCCTGGCCGCCGGCTGCCGGGTCACCGTCGTCTCCCAGGGCGTGCCCCTCATCCTCCAGCTCGGTCCCTACCTCGCCGACGTCTTCGTCAAGGCCGCGCTGGAGCAGGGGCTCACCGTCGTCGAGACCGCGGCGGCACGGCTCGAACAGCGGGACGGAGGCACTCGGGTCGTCCTCGAGGAGGGCCCGGTCCTCGACGCGGAGCTGGTCATCACCGCCGCCGGCGACGTGCCCAACACGGAGTGGCTCGCGGGCTCGGGACTCGCCGCGAGGGGTGCCCTCCCGGTCGACGAGCGCGGACTCGTCCGCCCGGACGTCGCGGCCGTCGGTGACCTCGCGGCCTTCCCCACTCAGCACGGCCTGCGCCGCGTCCCCCTGTGGAGCAGCGCGATCGAACAGGCGAAGGTCGCCGCCACGGCGCTCGTCCGCGGCGAGGAGTCCCCGCCGCTCCGGTTCCAGCCGTACTTCTGGACCGAGCAGTTCGGACTGAGCCTGAAGGCGATGGGCCACCTTCCGGTGGAAGGGGAGCCGACGTACGTCGACGGGCAGCCCGGGGGCGGGCCGGCATTGCTGCGCTGGCCGCACGAGGACGGCACCGGCGACGTCGTGGCGCTCAACTACCGGATTCCGATTCCGCGGCTGCGCCGCATGACCCAGGCAGCCACGTAAGGTCGACATATGGGCGAAGAGGGCACCACGGGTTCGGGGCTGGACCGGCTGGCATCGGTCAACCTCAACCTGTTGGTGCCCCTCCTCGCGCTCCTCGAGGAGCGTTCGGTGACCAGGGCCGCGGAGCGGGTCGGTCTGTCCCAGCCGGCGATGAGCCACGCCCTCACCAGGATGCGACGGCTGCTGGGTGACGACCTCGTCGTCCGGCAGGGCACGAGCCTCACGCTGACCCCGCGCGCGCTGGAGCTGATCGCGCCGCTGCGCAGTGCCCTGCAGCAGACGGCGCACATCGTGAACTTCCCCTGCTTCGATCCCGCCACGGATCGGCGCGTCATCACGATCGCCCTGACGAACAGCACGGCGTTCGTCGTCGGTCCCCGGCTGGCCAGGCTCGTTGCCGAGCGTGCGCCCCACGCCACGTTGCGCCTGCGCACGATCACGGTGCCGACGGAGGCCACCTTCACCGACAGGGGAGTCGACGTCGTGCTCCTCTCGGAGGGGCACTTCTCGCCATACCCGCGCGAGCGGCTGTACAACGACCGCTGCGTGGTGATGGCTTCACCGGACACGCCACCGGAAGCGAGCGCACTCGATCTCCTGACCACTCAGCCGCACGTCGTCGTCGACACCGACCGGCGCGTCTTCCCGTATTCGGTGCTCGACGAGAAGGGAGTCACCTACCGCGTCGGCCAGTTGAGTTCCGACTTCCTGCTGGTGCCCTTCCTGGTGGCGCGCGCGGGCGGCGTCGCCCTCCTCCGCCACCGGGTCGCCGCCGCCATGCAGACACTCACCGATCTGCGGATCGAGGAGTTCCCGTTCCCGCTTCCCGGGCTCGGGATCGACATGGTCTGGAACCCCCGGCTGGCCGATCAGTACTTCATGGAATGGCTCCGGGCGCTGCTGTTCGACGTCGCGACCGACCTCTGACCCCGGCGAGGCCGCGCCTCTTCGGAGGACCCTGACGTGCAGCGCCGGGCGAAAAGTCAAGTTTTGTCCGCATCGTTCCCCGCGCATTGTTTTACGTGTCGTTCATTTCATTGACGCTATGTAAACCGAATCGATACTGTGCCAAGCAGCCACAGGGTGCTGGGCACCCCACCTGAACACGTGAGGGCAGGCATGAGCGTCAAGAGCAACACCGTCAACACCGTTCTGGGCCCGGTGCCGGCCGAGCAGCTGGGCGTCGTCGCGGTCCACGAGGCGCTGCTCTCCGTGGTCCCGGGTGCCGAGCACGCGTACGACATCACCATCGACCGCGCCGAGATCTTCGAGACCCTCGCCGCGAAGCTGAAGGACTTCCAGGCCCACGGCGGCGGAACGGTCGTCGACAGCACCGGCATGTTCCACGGCCGGGACGTCCGGCTGTACGAGGCCCTCTCCCGCGCGACCGGCGTGCACCTCGTCGCCTCGACGGGGCAGGGTCCGGAGGAGCTGCTCGGCGGCTACTTCCTCACGCCGCAGACCAACCCGCCGACGCCGTGGCCGGCCGAGAAGTTCGCCGACCTCTTCGCCAAGGAGGTCACCGAGGGCATGGTGGTCCCCCGTGTGGAGCGCCGCGGCGCCGCCGGCCTGGTGGCCACCACCGCGACCCCCGAGGGCATGACCGCGACCGACGAGAGCCTGTTCCGCGGCGCGGCCCGGGCCGCGCTGAGCACCGGCGTCGCGGTCTCCGTCCGCTACGGGAGCGACGCCGTCCACGACCTCGACGTCGTCCTGGACGAGAAGCTGCCGGCCGACCGCGTGGTCGTCGGCGGACTCGACCGCAAGGACGCCGTCGCCGCCGGCGCCCCCCTCGAGATCGCCCGCCGCGGCGCCTACGTCGCGCTCGACCACGTCGGCGCGAAGGACGAGGCCCACATCACCGACGCCGAGCGCGCCGACCTGGTCGCCGAGCTGGTGCGGGCCGGCCTGGGCAACCGGATCCTGCTCTCGAGCAACGCGACCGGCGTGGCGAAGGGCCACCCCGGCAACGACCTCCCGTACAGCTACGTCCTGACCACTTTCGTCCCGCTCCTGGAGGCACGGGCTCTCAGCGACGAGGACACGCAGCGGATCCTCGTGGAGAACCCGCGCGACCTGCTGTCGGCACGCTGAGCGTGCCGGCACGAACGACCCCAGAGTTTCTTCAGCAAAGGTGAGTGTTGTGTCGAGAGTGAACACCGTCCTGGGGCCCATCCCGGCCGAGGAGCTGGGTCTCGTGGCCATCCACGAGCACATCGGCTACGGCATGCCCGGCTCCGAGCTGGACACGAAGTGGTGGAAGACCCCCGAGCAGCGGTACGAGGAGACCGTCCCGAAGCTGCGCAGGTTCCACGAGCTGGGCGGCGGCACCTTCGTCGACGCCACCGGGATCTGCAACGGCCGCGACGTCGACTACTACAAGTCACTGTCCGCGAAGACCGGCGTCCACATCGTCGCCTGCACCGGATTCGTCGGCGGTGACACCGCCCTGCCGCACTTCGCCCGGGCCGACGTGGACTACCTGACCCGCCAGTTCGTCCACGAGATCACCGTCGGTATCGGCGACACCGGCAGCCTCGCCGGTGTGATCAAGGTCGGGGTGAGCCGTGGCGGCCGCATGACGGACCTGGACAAGCGCATCTACCGGGCCGCGGCCCGCGCCTCGCTCACCACGGGCGTGCCGATCCTCACCCACCTCGCGATCGACGCCGAGAACGCGATCGCGATCTTCAACGAGGAGGGACTCCCCCTGGACCGCGTCCTGTTCGGGCACGTCGACGACGGCGTGAACGCCGACAAGACGCGTGACGTCTGGATCGCGGAGCAGGGCGGGCGCATCGGCTTCGACACCTTCGGCTACGAGACCGAGCTGCCGGACCCGCCGTTCTGGGCCCGCCCCCGCCAGGAGCGCCTCGACCACTTCCTCCGGTTCATCGGCGACGGCCGGCTGCACCAGGTCCTCGCCTCCGCCGACGCCAACTGCAGCCCCCTGGGCTGGCCGGGCGTGAAGGGCCACACCGTCAACTACATCTTCGAGGACCTCATCCCGGACCTCCGCGCCGCCGGTCTCGACGAAGCCGCGATCAGGACGATCTTCGTCGACAACCCGGCCGACTTCCTCACCCTCCGGAAGTCCTCCTGACCCCCCAGAGCTTTTCTGACCCTCCAGAATCAGAGAGAACCACCATGCAGACCTCAGACCTGAAGAACCTGAAGATCGCCATCGTCGGAGCGGGATACGGCGGTGCGGCGGCGGCCAAGGCCCTCAGCCTGCTGGGCGCCGAGGTCGACGTCTACGAGCAGGCGACCCAGATCCGGGAGGTCGGCGCCGGCATCGGTCTGCGCCCGGCCACCATCAACCGGTTCCGCGAGTGGGGCATCTTCGACGCCATCGCGAAGGTGAGCTCGCCGAGCGAGTACTTCGAGATCCTCACGGCCACCGGTGAGCCGATCATGAAAGAGACGTGGCCCGTCTCCGGGGAGCAGACCCACACCCACCTGATCCACCGCGGTGACTTCATCGAGGCCCTCCTGGGCGTGCTCCCCGAGGGCATGGTGCACCTCGGCCACAAGCTGGAGAGCATCCAGGACAACGGCGACCGCTCCGTCCTCACCTTCACGAACGGCAAGACCGTCGAGGCCGACCTGGTCGTCGGCGCCGACGGCATCAAGTCGGTGGTGCGCCACCAGCTGTTCAGCGACAAGGGCCCGGTGTTCTCGGGCGAGCACGCCTACCGCGCCGTCATCTCCGTGGACGACACCCACGGGATGGTCGCCGACGACAACCTGCGGATGTACATCGGCAAGGGCACGAAGATCTACCTGCTGCCGCTGCGCCACCGCGGCCAGGTGTCGTTCGACATCACCGCCCTGTGCCCGGACAGCACCTGGAACCCGCAGAACACCAAGGAGGACATGCTGGCGACGGTGGAGGGCTTCGACGAGCGCCTCGTCAGCATCACGCGTGACCTCGACATGGCGACCGTGAACGTCCGAGCGGTCTACGACATCGACCCGGTCGACACGTGGCACTCGGACTCCGTCGTCCTGCTGGGCGACGCCGCCCACTCGATGCTGCACCACCAGGGCCAGGGCGCGAACTCCGCCATCGAGGACGCCGGAGCGCTCGCCGACGCCCTGCGCGACGCGGACTCCCTGAAGGAGGCGCTGGCCCGGTACCAGGCCGTCCGCAAGCCGGAGACCGACAAGCTGCAGGCCATCTCGCGCCAGGGCTGGTCCGAGGAAGAGATCGAAGACGTCTTCCCCGGCCAGAAGCCCGCCGACGCCGCGCCGAAGGAGTAACGGAATGCCCCTGCACCCTGAGATCGCCACGTTCCTCGCCGGTCTGCCGACCCCGCCCGAGGGCCCGCTCGACCCGGTCGCCATGCGCGCCGGGGACGAGGCGCACGTCGCTCCCCCCGAGGAGCGCCTGCCGCTGCACGCGGTCGAGGACCTGACCGCGAGGACGGCGTCGGGCGAGGTACCGGTGCGGATCTACACACCGGCCGAGGCCGACCGCCACGGCGTGCTGGTCTACTTCCACGGCGGTGCCTTCTTCCTCGGCAGCCTGAACACGCACGACCACATCGCGCGCTCGCTGGCGAAGGAGACCGGGCTCAAGGTCGTCTCCGTCGGCTTCCGGCTGGCGCCCGAGGCCGCCTTCCCGGCCGGTCTCGACGACTGCTACGCGGTCGTGCGGTGGGTCGCCGAGGAGGGGGAGAGCCTGGCCTGGGACGGCACGACGCTCGCCCTCGCCGGCGACAGCTCCGGCGGCAACCTCGTCGCCGCGGTCGCGGCCAAGGCGCACGACGACGGCTTCGACCGGATCACGCACCAGATCCTCTACTACCCCTCGCTGGACCTGGACTTCGACGTCGACCGCTATGCCTCGCTGCGGGAGAACGCCGTGGGCTACGGCCTGGAGACGGCGGGGCTGAAGCCCTTCAACGCCTTCTACATCGACAGCGGAGCCGATCCCGCGGACCCGCTCGTCTCGCCGATCAAGCGGGCGGACCTCACCGGGCTGCCGCCGGCCCTCGTGGTCACCGCGGAGTACGACCCGATGCGCGACGAGGGCGAACTCTACGGCCGGCGGCTGCGGGAGGCCGGCGTGGAGGCGAAGGTGAGCCGGTACGAGGGAGCGGGCCACGGATTCGTCCAGCACTTCTCCTGGATCCCGGAGTACCACGCGGTCTTCGCCGAGACGCGCGACTTCCTCGGCCGGAGCTGACCCGGCCGACCGCGTACCAGCACAGAAAGAGGGCCATGACGCACGCAGTTCCCGTCCATCCCCTGGTCTCGCCGTGGGGCCGGTTCGGTCTCTACAGCTTCTTCATCGACGCACCCGAGCCGGCCGTGGTCGACACCGGGATCGCCTCCTCGCCCGCCGAGGGGATGATTCCCGCGCTCGAGGCGATAGGGCGCCGCATCGAGGACGTGCGCTGGATCCTGCTGACCCACGGTCACATCGACCACGTCGGCGGGGCGTACGCCCTGTGGGAGCTCACCGGCCGGCGCGCACAGGTGGTGATCCACGAGGCCGACGCGCCGATGCTCCGCTCGCGGCGGGCCCACGTGGAGGAGTACCTCGCGGGACGGGGCCGGTACCTGGGCGACCCGGAGGGAGAGGCGAAGGTGACGGCCGCCGCGCAGGCCGTCATCTCCGGCGAGATGGAGCCCACCCTGCTCCTCAAGGGCGGCGAGACCCTCTCGCTGGGCGGCGGCGTCACCGTCTCGGCGCACTCGATACCGGGCCACACGCCCGGATCGGTCGCCTACGTCGTCGACGGACAGCGCTCGGTGTTCGTCGGCGACTCCGTACAGGTCCACGGGGCCGCCAACGGCTTCCCGGGCTACACGGACCCGGCCGCCTACCGCACCGGTCTCGAGTACCTGCGGGACGAGATCCGTCCGCAGCGGCTGTACCTCGGGCACCCGTACCGCCGTGCGGACGGTACGCCGTACGGAGTCGAACTCGACGCCGCACAGGCCCGGGAGGCCATCGACCAGAGCCTCGCCGCCGAGGGCCGGGTCGCCGAAGCCGCCTGCCGCTGCCTCGAGGCCGGCCTGGAGGAGACGGATTCGCCGTACTCCCCGTTCGCCCGAGCCGCCGAGGAACTCGGCTACACCGGCGACCCCACGCTCGAGCCGTCGCCGTTCTTCACCTCGATGCACGGCTACCGCACGCATCCCGACCAGAACCCGCACCGCACTGTCCTGGGGGACGCCCCCCAGCCCCCGGAGGAGCTTCACACTCATGACTGACTTCCAGACGATCCAGGCGGGCGGGCAGAAGATCGCCGTCCGCAAGGATCTCCGGATCCCGATGCGCGACGGCGTCGAGCTGGCGGCCGACACCTACAGCGGCGTCGAGGACAAGCCGCGTCCGGCACTCGTGGCACTCAGCCCGTACGGCAAGGAGCTGCAGGCCCTCGCCCTCACCACGCCACCGCAGCGGCGCCCCAGCCCGATGTGGGACGGCTGCATCGAGGCCGGCGACATCGCGCGCGTCGTCCAGGAGGACTACGTCCACGTCATCGGCGACCTGCGCGGCTCCGGCGACTCCGAGGGCGAGCACATCGGCAACTACAACGCCGGCGGCGTCCCGCTCGGCCAGGACGCGTACGACTTCATCGAGTGGGTCGCCCGGCAGCCGTGGTGCGACGGCAACGTCGGCATGATCGGCATCTCCTACTTCGGCTCGATGCAGGTGCTGGCGGCGGCCGAACGGCCGCCGAGCCTCAAGGCGATCTTCGTCAGCGGCGGCCACTACGACTTCTACGAGACCACCTACCACGGCGGCGTCATGTGGTTCATGCCGCGCGCCGCCCGCGAGGGGCGCGGCGGCGACTCCGGCTGGGCCTTCACCGACGGCGTCAAGTCCCGCATGCTGGAGACCTTCTCCCCCGAGGAGATCAAGGAGCGCGTCGCCGAGCGCCTGAAGGACCCGGACGTGGCCGCCTGGCCGAACCTGGTCCACGTGCTGAACTACCCGAAGAACCACGAGGCCTGGTTCGACATCGTGATGAACGAGGTCGACGGCGAGTGGTACGAGGAGCGCAACCCGGTCACCCTCGCACCGAACATCGACATCCCCGTCTGGCTCCAGATCGACCAGGGCCGCGGCTGGACGCTGGACGGCACCATCGAGCTCTTCAACCGCCTCGGGGGCCCCAAGAAGCTGGACATCGGCCCCTACCCGCCCATGCAGTCGCGCCCCTTCATCGAAGAGCACGACAAGATGTTCCGCTGGTACGACTACTGGATCAAGGGCATCGACAACGGCGTCATGGACGAGCCCGCCGTCACCGTCCACGTCGAGGGTTCGCGCGAGTACGTCACCGGTGCGCAGTGGCCGCCGAAGGAGACGGAGCACAAGGCGCTCTACCTCCGCCCGCGCCGCAAGCTCTCCTTCGAGCCCGAGCCGATGGGCGCCGAGTACGCCGCCCCCGACGGCTTCTACCAGGCGCCGCTGACGGTGACCGACAAGGTGGAGATGCTCAGCTGGAGCACCGAGCCGTTCACCGAGCCCACCGAGATGATCGGTCAGGGCGCGGCGCACCTCTTCGTGGAGATCGACCAGCCCGACACCAACTTCATCCTGCGCATGTGGGACGAGGCCCCGGGCGGCAAGCGCCAGCTCATCACGACCGCCTACCTCAAGGCCTCGCACCGCGAGCTCGACGAGGAGCGCACCACGGAGGGCGACCCCTACCACCCGCACACGCGTGCGGTGCCGGTCGAGCCGGGGAAGATCGAGGAGTACGTGCTGCGCGTCTACCCGTTCGCGGCGACGTTCCTGCCCGGCCACAAGCTGGTCGTGGAGCTCTCCAACGCCGAGCCGCTGGCCGACGAGCACAACGCCCTGCTGCCGCCGGACGCCTTCCACCTGCCGGTGGGCCGCCCCGTCACCCACAAGATCTACCGTGACGCCGCGCACCCCTCCCGGCTCCTGCTGCCGTTCACGACGGTCACGGCGCCAGACGCGCGCTGATCCCGCCCTCGCGGGTACGCGTAGCACCGCTCTGCTCCCGGCACGGACCGTGCCGGGAGCAGAGGTCTCCCACCGGAACGTCGGGCGGTTTCAGCGGGCTTCCACGACCTCCTGGAACGACTGCATGCAGGGAAAGCAGTGGCGGTCCGTCGCGTGTCGCCGACGGTACTCCTCCTTCTCCACCCCGCACAGCGTGGCCCTCTTGTCCGTGGTCAGGACATGCCACACAGGCTCCCCCGAAGTGTCTGCACCACACCACATCTCGTGCATTCCAGCTCCCTCCGGGTAGGCAGGCCGCTTCCATCCGAGCACGGCGTGGGCCGAACCGACGCCCCGAGAGGGCCATGCGGGTGACGCACGGGCAAGCGCGTTCGGGTTTCTGCACGGCGGGCACCGCCGACCGGTGGGCCGCCGGCAGAAGGGGCTGACGGCAGAGGGCAGGCGGCAGAGGGCAGGCGGCAGGGGAGCCGCCGGGCCCGGGGGAGCGGTGCGACGAGGCGGCGGAACGAGACCGGTGAGATTGCCGGTCCGCGCCGGACCCTTCCGCACCGACAGTGGCAACCGCCAGCCCCCGAGGCGGCGCCCACGGCCGGAGCACGGTCACTCCCCCGTTCCACGTCGTACCCCCGTGCACCGGCCGCCGGGCGGCTCGCCGCGACAGAGAGGACCACTCGTCGTGCAGCACCCCCACACCAGCACCTCGGCCGGGACCGTGCACCCGGCCCGCACCCGGCGGGGCGGAACCGGACGGTTCGCCGCACTGGCCGCGGCCGTCGCCGCCGTCGTCGGCCTCACCACCCTCACCGGTCCCGGCGCCCACGCCGCGGACAACCCCTACGAGCGCGGTCCGGCGCCGACCGAATCCAGCATCGAGGCGCTGCGCGGCCCGTACTCCGTCTCCGACATCTCCGTCTCCTCGCTCTCCGTGCGGGGCTTCGGCGGCGGCACCATCTACTACCCGAACAGCACCGCCGACGGAACGTTCGGCGCGATCGCCGTCTCGCCCGGCTACACCGCCTACGAGTCCTCCATCGCCTGGCTGGGCCCGCGCCTGGCCTCGCAGGGCTTCGTGGTGTTCACCATCGACACGAACACCACGCTCGACCAGCCCGCCTCCCGCGGCGACCAGCTGCTGGCCGCGCTGGACTACCTGACCCGGAGCAGTGCGGTCCGCAGCCGTATCGACAGCAGCCGCCTCGGCGTCATGGGCCACTCGATGGGCGGCGGCGGCACCCTCGAAGCCGCCAAGGACCGCCCCTCACTGCAGGCGGCGATCCCGTTGACGCCCTGGAACCTCGACAAGACCTGGCCCGAGGTCCGCACCCCGACCCTGATCTTCGGGGCCGACGGCGACACCATCGCCCCGGTCTCCACCCACGCCAAGCCCCTCTACACCGGTCTGCCGTCCTCCCTCGACCGGGCCTACCTGGAACTGAACAACGCCACCCACTTCACGCCCAACTCGAACAACACCACGATCGCGAAGTACAGCATCTCGTGGCTGAAGCGGTTCATCGACAACGACACCCGCTACGAGCGGTTCCTGTGCCCGCTGCCGCAGCGGAGCCTGACGATCGAGGAGGCACGGGGCAACTGCCCGCACACGTCCTGAGGTTCTGCCGGACCTCGACCCGGTGGCGGCCCGCACGCGGTGCGCGGGCCGCCACCGGCGTTGTGCGGGTGCACCGCAGAGGGCCGCCCGGCTTGGTCCGCGGCACACTCCGTTCCTCGCCTCCACGACGAAAATCCGCTGGTGGAGCGGTGGCCGGGCCGGTCCGTGCGTGCGGACGGATGCCTTCCGCCGTTTCTTACGCGTGAGTAACGTCGCGGAGATGACCGGACAGACGATCCTCGGACCCGCTCCGCTCCGGTACCGCCCGGGGCCCCGACGGCAGGCGCTCGCCGCGCTGCTGGACGGGCTGCGCACCGACGGCGGTGCCCATGTCGTGACCGGTGAACCCGGTGGCGGACGGACGGCCTTCCTGGAGTTCGCCGCACGCTCCTTCCGCGCCGGACCGGTGTGGCACGTCCGGGCCGACCCGGCCCGGGCCCCGCGCCCGCACAGCGGTCTGCGCACCCTGCTGCGTGCCGCCGGCCGCTGCGTAGGCCTGTCCGACGACGGCGCGGCGGACAAGGTGTTCCTGGACGTCCTGCGCGAGGCGTCGGCCCGTTCGGCCCTGCTGGTGTGCGTGGACGACGCGCATCTGTGGGACCCCGCCTCGCGCGCCGTGCTGGGCAGGGCGGCGGCACGCCTGCACGCGGCGGACGACGCCCACCGGGTCGGGCTGCTCCTCACCGTCCCGGGGCACCGGCCCGTGGCGCCGGAGCTGGCCGGGCTGCCGGTGCTGGAGCTGGCCCCGCTCACGCCCGGGGACGCGGCGGGACTCCTGCACGACCTGACGGACGGCGCCGTCGACCCCGCCGTCCGCGACGAGCTGGTGACCGAGGCGCAGGGCAATCCCGCACTGCTGGCGGCCCTGGCCCACCGCCTCTCGCCCGCCCAGCTCCGCGGCCGGCATGCGCTGCCCCGTCCTGTGGCCGACGCCGGGGCACTGGCCGCCGTCGCCGGCGGGTGCCCGGCCGGTGTGCGGCCCGACCACGCCGACCTGCTGGTGTCGGTCGCGGCGGCGACACGTGTCACGGGCGAGCCGGACGCGGAGGCGTCGCTCCTACGGCGGGCGGCGGCCGTGCTCGAAGGACGGGGGAAGGCGCAGGGCGCGGGAGCGGCTGCCACCGTCGTACCGGTACCGCACGCCGAACCATCCTTTGACCCAGAGGAGTTGCCCGACCTGCTGGTGCTCCTCGAGGGTCGGATCCGGTTCCGCAGCGCGCTGCTCGGCAGGGCGGTGTACGCCGGTGCGCCGCCCGAACGCCGCCGCGCCGCGCACCGCGCGCTGGCCGCGGCGCTCCCGGCGCCGCACGGCGTGCCCGCCCTGCTGCACCGCTCGTGGACCGTCCCGGGCCCCGACGCCGGCCTCGCCGCGGAACTGGCCGCCGCCGCGGCCGACGTGATGTCCGGGCTGCCGCCCGGTGTGCGCCGTACGGCCCAGGTGCGTGCCGCCGAACTGACACCGGACGCCGTGGAACGTGCGCACCGGTACACGGCCGCCGCGGAACAGGCCCTGTTCGCCGGGCATCCGCCCGAGGCCCTGCGGCTGCTCGACGCCGCCGTGACCTGTCCGGTGCCCGCCCCGGTGCGGGGCCGTGCCGAACTGCTCCGCGCCAGGGTGCTCCTGGCCGACGGGCCGGTGGACGACGCCCGTGAGTCCTTCCTGCTCGCGGCCTCCCTCCTCGCGGACCCGAGCCCCGCGGAGTCCGGCGCGGCGGTCCTCGGCGCGGCGGACGCGGCGTGGGCCGCGGGCGACCCGGCGGCCTGCCTCCGCGCCCTCGTCCACGAGGCCCCGACCGGGACCGGAGGCCCGGCGGCCCTGTCCGGGATCGGAGGCCTGGCCGCCCTGCCCGGGACCGAGAACCACGGCGCGGCCGCCCTGTCCGGGATCGGAGGCCCGGCGGCCCTGTCCGGGAGCGGAGGCCCGGCGGCCCTGCCTGGGACCGAGAACCACGGCGCGGCCGCCCTGCCCGGGAGCGGAGGCCCGGCCGCCCCGCCCCGCACCGAGAACCACGGTGCGGTCGCCCTGCTCCGCGACCACCGGGACGGCATGCGGGCGGTCCTCCAGGGGCGGTTCGACCTCGCCGCCGCCCCGTTGGCCCGGGTGGTGGACCGGGGCCGTCCCGCCACCGAGCCCGAGCGGCTGCTGCGTTCGGCCGCCGCCGCCCTCATGCTCGGCGACGTGACCGCCGCCCGCCGGGCCGGGGCGCGGGCGCTGGCGGCGGCGCGCACCCAGGGGGCCGCCGCCCTCGAGCCGAGGGCCCTGGAGTACCTGGCCTACGCCGAACTGCGGGCCGGTCGCCACCAGCTCGCCCGGACCCACGCGGAGGAGGGGCTGCGCGCCGCACGCCGGACCGGGCAGCGGAACACGGCCGCCCACCATCACGCGGTGCTGGCCCTCGCGGCGTCGATCGAGGGGGCGCAGGAACGCGTCGCCGAGCACACGGCGACCGCGCTCGCCACGGCCCGGCGGCACGGACTGGCGCAGGCCGCCATGCTCGCCCAGTGGGCGGCGGCCCGTGCCGACCTGGGCGCGGGCCGCCCCCGCGAGGCCGCCGACCGGCTCGGCCCCCTGGTGCGCCCCGGCGCGCGGCGCGGGCACTTCGCGGTGTGGATGCTCGCCGTCCCCTGCTTCGTGGAGGCCGCCGCACTGGCCGGACAGCCCGAACACGCCCGCGCGGTGGTCGAGGACTTCGCGCTGTGGGCCGGGTGCGGCGCCGACCCGCAGGCTCCCGCCCAACTCCTGCGCTGCCGCGCCCTGCTGGCCGCGCCGGAGGCGGCCGACGAGCTGTACCTGCGGGCCCTGGACCGGCACGACGAGACCTTTGGCGACTTCGAACGGGCCCGCACCGAACTGCTGCACGGCAAGTGGCTGCGCCGCCGGCGCCGGCTGCGTGAGGCACGGGCGCGGCTCGGGGAGGCGCTGGTGGACTTCGAACGCTGCGGCGCGCACCTGTGGGCGCGCCAGGCGGGCGCGGAACTGCGCGCGGGCGGCGCGGCGCCGGGCGGGGCCGGTACCGGCGAGCCGCCCCGGAACGCGGGGCGGGACCTGTCCCGGCTGACCCCGCAGCAACTGCGGATCGCACGGTGTGTCGCCGAGGGCGCCACCAACCGGGAAGTGGCCCTGAGCCTGTCCGTCAGCACCCGCACCGTCGACTACCACCTGCGCAACGTCTTCGCGACGCTCGGCGTCCGCTCCCGGGTCGAGCTCGTCCGGCTGGTCGAACAGGCGGAAAAGGCCGGTGCACACCCCTAGGGACCGACCGGACGGTATGCGATCCTTCGGGGCAGGACGAGTCAGGTGGCGCCCGCCCACGGGCTCCGTGGCCGGCCGGTGGCCGGTACGCGGACCGCCGCGCGGGCGCCGCCGGGAAGCCGACCCTGGGGGAGATGCGCGATGCGACACGCCGTACGGCCACGTGGCCTGCCCCGCCCCGGGCCCGTGCCCGCACCCGCACCGCGGTCACGGATTCCGCGGGTGCGGTCACTGATCGACGCCGACGCGCTCCGTGTGCTGCACCGCGCCGCCCGGGTCCTGCTGGACGAGCTGCCCCGGCTCACCGACCAACTGGTCGCCGTGCTCCAGGACCAGGAGCCCGCCTACCGGTCGGCGATCGAGCACGATGCCGCCGAGATCTGGCAGGAGGTGCACCGCTCGCTGCGGCACAGCATCTCCTCGCTGCTGGACCCGCGCGGCGCCCGCGACGCCGCCCGCCGCTGCTCCTGGAAGATCGGCGCCACGCGCGCCGAGCAGGGGCTGCCGCTGGACGCGGTGCTGCACGCCTTCCGCCTCGGCGGCTCCCTGGTGTGGCAGGGACTGGTCGACGAGACCTCCCGGGCGGCCCCCGAGGACGTACGGCTGCTGGTGCACGTGGCGTCGGACGTGTGGCACTTCGTCGACGAGCACTGCACCGTCGTGGCGGACGCCTACCGGCAGACCGAGCGGCACCTGGCCTGGCGGCGGGAGAACAGGGTGCGGCTGCTGACCGGGGCGCTGCTGGACGGAACCAGCAGGATCGCCGACCTGCCCGAGGCCGCGCTCGCGCTGGAGCTGCCGGAGCAGGGCCGGTACGTGGTCGTCGCGGTCGGCGGTGGCGGACTCGGAGCCTGTCCCGGTGCCCAAGCGGTCCTCGCCGAGGGTGTGCGCGTGCACTGGCACACGGGTGTGGACGCGGACCACGGCATCGTACGGGTCGGCGACGACACGGAGCCGGTGGTGGTGGCGGACGAGCAGCCGCCGGGCGTACGGGTGGGGGTCGGCAGCGCCGTCGAAGGGCTCGCGGCGGTGGGAGAGGCGCGCAGGCTGGCGGACACCGCGCTGAGCCTGTGCCCACAGACCGGCGGCACGGTCCGGCTGACGGAACACCTGCCGGCGGCGCTGGTGGTGTCGTCCCCCGACCTCGGCACCGCTCTGGCCGACCGGCTGTTCGGCCCGCTGGCACACCTCGAGCCCGCCGACGCGGAGATCCTGCTGGACACCCTGGCCACCTGGCTGGCCTGCGACGGCTCGGCCCAGCGGGCGAGCAGACGGCTGTACTGCCACCGCAACACCGTCCTCAACCGCCTGCGCCGCTACGAACAGCTGACCGGGCGTTCCCTCTCCCGCCCCTTCGACCTGGTCGAGGTCACCCTCGCCCTGACCGCCCGCAGACTCCTCCCGCGCTGACCGGCATCGCCCGGACCGGACCTAGACCTGCGGGACGTCCTTGACGAACACCACCCCGTCGATCCCGGTCAGACGGGCCGGGTCGAGGGGCATGTAGCCGAACCAGGGGGACTCCCGGGGAGCGGGGGGCCAGTCGCCGAGGAGGCCGGCCAGCAGGGTGCCGTCGACGACGCAGCGGTCCTCCGGCAGCGCGTACAGGAGCCCTTCGAGGCTGTCCGCCGGCGGGGTGTCCACTTCCTGGTGGCGGATCGTGCCCAGGGCCGTGGCGAGGAAGGCGTACTCCTCGCCCAGGCGTGCGCTCACCAGCGCACAGGCGCTCCACCACTCCAGCAGCGGATGGTCCCACATGCGCATCGTGCTCTTGTGCCGCTGGAGATGGGCGTTGTGCGCGAAGACCAGGGTCGGGCCCCGTTCGGCGAGGGCGAGGAGGTTGTCGGCCATCATCCGGTCCCGCTGGCCCAGCAGCCGGGTCATGCGGCCCGGTGAGGTGTCGGCCAGCCAGTAGTGGTAGCGCAGCAGGCCGGTGGCGGTGCGCCCGTACAGGCGCGCCCTCTCCCAGTCGTCCCGCGAGGTCGCCGCGATCAGGTGCGGTGTCTCGGCCTCGAGCAGCGCCACCAGGTCGTCGGCGAGCAGCAGCAGTTCCCCGGCCTCGGCCGTCCGCCCCACGGAGCGGGCCGGGTCCGTCATGACGGCGGGATGGGTCCACCGGTCGTCGGCGCCGAGCAGGCGGTCCAGGGTCTCCGCGGTGCAGGGGAGCAGGTCCGGGGCGAGCCGGGCGGCGAGGAAGCCGTGGAGGGCGGTGAGGGCCTGCCGGGGGCCCGCGGCGCCGGTGATCTCCAGCGGGCCGTCGAAACCGGCGAAGCGGAGCCGCTCGGACGCGGGCCGGCCCTCGTTGTACTCCCGCATCCAGCGCACGAGTTCGCGGTTGGCCGCGGACGCGCCGAACCCGTGGCTGAATCCGCGCCCCATGACCTCGTCGAGGGTGCCCGTGCCCGAGGTGACGTACTCGTCCACGACCAGGCCCATCAGGCAGTCGCTCTCGATCGCCACGGTCCGGTAGCCCTCCCGCTCGACGAGCTGCCGGAAGACGTCGTTGCGCAGGTCGAGCAGGGAGTCCTCGCCGTGGGTGGGCTCGCCGAGGGCGAGCACCCGCGGCCGGGCCCCGAGCAGCTCCGTGACGGCGGCGGCCGTCACGGCACGGGTGATGTCCTTGATGCCGGTATCCATGCCCTCAACGCTATCGTTGAACTCACGGTGGAGACTTTCCCGCGATAACATCGGAATCGTGGGACGAAACCTTCAAAACGCGGAACGGCTCAGGCCGATCGACCTGGCCCGTGGGCACGGGCTGTCCACGCAGGCCGTCCGGAACTACGAGGAGGCCGGCATCCTCCCGCCCGCCGACCGCACCCCCCACGGCTACCGCGTCTACACCCCGCTGCACGCGGGTGCCCTGCGCGCCTTCCTCGCCCTGGTACCCGGCCACGGCCACGCGGTGGCGACGTCGATCATGCGGGCGGTGAACCGGGATGCGGTCGACGAGGCCCTGCGGACCGTCGACGAGAGCCACGCCCGACTGCTCGACGACCGGCGGACCCTGGAGGCGGTGGAGCGCGCCCTCGGCGACCTGACCCCCACCACGGCGGCGTCCGGACCCGGCCCGGCGGCGTCCGGGACCGGCGGACGGTTCATCGGGCCGCTGGCGGGAGAGCTCGGCATCCGGCCCGCGACGCTGCGCAAGTGGGAGCGCGCCGGGCTGGTGAGCCCGCGCCGCGACCCGGTGACCGGCTACCGCGTCTACGCGGAGGCCGACGTACGGGACGCCCGGCTGGCCCACCAACTCAGGCGGGGCGGTTACCTGTTGGAGCAGATCGCCCCGATCGTCGCGCAGGTGCGGTCGGCAGGCGGGCCGGAGCCGCTGGCGGCGGCACTGCACGACTGGCACGGCCGGCTGTCCGCCCGCGGACGGGCCCTGCTGACCGGGGCGGCCGAACTGGAGGCCTACCTCCGCGCCCGCGGCTGACCCCGCCCTGGGCAGCCGCACAACCCGCGGCAGCCCCCGTTGGGACGGCGCAGCGAGCGGGGCCCGGAGCCTGTACCGGCCGTTCGCGCCCGTGGTGTCGTGAGCTCCCCCTGCCGTCCACGCCGTCACCGCCGTGCGGTACGGCCCCGAGGAGCCGTGATGCCCCAAGCACCACCGGACGACCGGCCCGCGCTGCGCGTCGAGAACGTCGACGTGACGTACGGGCGAGCCCTGTCCGCCCTCCGCTCCGTCTCCCTGACCGTGCCGCACGGCGGCGTCGTCACCCTGCTCGGCGCCAACGGCGCGGGCAAGACGACCCTGCTGCGCGCCGTCTCCGGCACGCTGCGCCTGCACCGCGGCACGATCACGGCCGGCCGCATCCGCTACGGCAGCGCCGTGCTCGACGGCAGGGACCCGGTGACGGCGGTACGCGCCGGTGTCGTCCAAGTCCCCGAGGGACGGCGGGTGTTCGCCGGACTCACGGTCGACGAGAACCTCCGCAGCGGCGGCCTGGGACTCGGCCGGCGCGGCCGGGACCAGGTCCACGAGGCGCGGGAGCGCGTGTTCGCGCTCTTCCCCCGGCTCGCCGAACGCACCCACCAGGCCGCGGGCCTGCTGTCCGGGGGCGAGCAGCAGATGCTCGCCATCGGCCGCGCCCTGATGGCCGCTCCCCGGCTGCTCCTCCTCGACGAGCCCTCCCTCGGCCTCGCGCCGCAGATGGTGCAGCGGATCGCCGAGGTGATCCGTGAGATCAACACCCAGGGCACCGCCGTGCTCCTGGTCGAGCAGAACGCGGGCATGGCACTCTCCCTCGCCGATCACGCCCATGTCCTCGAGGTCGGCGAGACCCGCCTGTCCGGTCCCGCCGACGAACTCGCCCGCACCGACGCCGTACGCCGCCTCTACCTGGGCGAGGCCGCCGAGGACCAGGGGGCCGCGTGAACGACCGCACCACCACCGCGCCGCCCGCGCCGCCCGTGCTCGACGTACGGGGCGTCACCGTGCGCTTCGCCGGACTCACCGCGCTCGACGAGGTCTCCTTCACCGTCGCCCCGGGCTCGGTGCACGCGCTCATCGGCCCCAACGGCGCCGGCAAGTCGACCTGCTTCAACGTGCTGTCCGGGCTGTGCCGTCCGTCGGCCGGCACGGTGGCACTCGGCGACACCGAGCTGACCCGGCTCGCCCCGCACCGCATCGCCGCGCTCGGTGTGGCCCGCACCTTCCAGAACATCGTCACCACCCACGGCACGGTCGCCGACAACCTGATGCTCGGCCGGCACGCCCTGTCCCGCGCCGGCTTCGCCGCCGGCGCGCTGCGTCTGCCGCGGGCGGTGCGAGAACAGCGCGAGCACCTCGCCCGGGCCCGCGAGATCGCCGAACTGACCGGCCTCGGCGCCCACTTCGACAGCCCCGTGGCGCTGCTGCCGTACGGCGACCGCAAGCGCGTGGAACTCGCCCGGGCCCTCTGCCTGGAACCGCGGGTGCTGCTGCTCGACGAACCGGTGGCGGGCATGAACTCCGCCGAACGCGCCCGCACGGCCGAGGTCGTGGGCGAACTGCGCTCCGAACTCGGCCTGTCCGTCCTCCTGGTGGAGCACGACATGGGACTGGTCATGCGGCTCGCCGACGACGTCACCGTGCTCGACTTCGGCCGTCCCATGGCCCACGGCACCCCCGACGAGGTCCGCCAGGACCCCGAGGTGCTGCGCGCCTACCTCGGCACCGACACACAGGGGAAGGACGCGGCATGACCGGGTTCCTGGACAACATCCTCGGCGGCATCGCGCTCGGCGCGGTCTACGCGCTGGTCGCCCTCGGCTTCGTCGTCATCTTCAAGGCGTCCGGCGTCCTCAACTTCGCCCACGGCTCCCTGCTCCTGTTCGGCGGGTACCTCACCGCCGTCCTCCACGACGACCTCGGCTTCGCCGGCGCGCTGGCGCTGGCGGTCCTCGCCACCGCGGCCCTCGCGGGCGCACTCGACCGGTTCCTGCTGCAACGCGGCGGACAGGACGCGCACTCCGCCCATGTGCAGACCATCGTCACCATCGGCATCGACATCGTCCTGCTGACCGACCTGGCCCGGCGCATCGGCGGCGACCTGCTGTCCCTGGGCGACCCGTGGGGCGACGCGGTGACCGAACTGGGACCGGTGACCGTCGCCGACAGCCGGCTCGCGGCGATCGCGGTGTCCGCGGTGGTCATCGGCGCCGTGTTCGCGCTCTTCCGGTTCACCTCGTGGGGGCTCTCCCTGCGGGCGGCGGCGGAGGACCTGGAGGCCGCCGCCCTGATGGGCGTACGGCTCAGCCGGGTGCGGGCGGGCGCCTGGTGCCTGGCGGGCGCGCTCGCCGCGCTGGCCGCGGTGTTCCTCGCCGCGTTCCCGGCACCGGGCCTGGAGCGCACCACCGGCCAGATCGCCCTCAACGCGTTCCCGGCCGCGATCCTCGGCGGGCTGGCCTCCCCGACCGGCGCCCTCGCGGGCAGCCTGCTCATCGGCCTGACCGAGGCGCTGGTCGTCGGCTACCAGTCCGACCTGCACGTCCTCGGTGAGGGCTTCGGCGACGTCGCCCCGTACGCCGTGATGCTGCTGGTGCTCCTGGTACGGCCCGCCGGGCTGTTCGGAGCGAAGGGGGCGGCCCGTGTCTGACCGCCTCCTCGGTGCCCTGACCCACCGCCCGGTCCGCGTCCTGCTCCTCGCCGCCGTCCTGTGCCTCCCGCCGTTCTACCTGGACGCCTTCTGGCTCCGCATCGGCCTGTTCTCCATGGCGGCGGCCATCGGTGCCGTCGGCCTCGCCCTGCTCACCGGCACGGCGGGTCAACTCTCCCTCGGCCACGCCTTCTTCCTCGCCGTCGGCGCCTACGGCTACGCCTATCTGGCGGGCGAGCCCGGACCGGGACTGCCCCCGGCCCTCGCCGCCCTCCTCGCCGTGGCGCTCACCGGAGCGGCGGGCGGGCTGTTCAGCCCCGTCGCCGCCCGGGTGAAGGGCATCTACCTGGGCATCGCCACCCTCGCCCTGGTCTTCCTCGGCCACCACGTCCTGCTGACCGCCGACTCCGTCACCGGCGGATTCAACGGCCGCTCCGTGCCCCCGTTCACCCTCGGCGGCTTCACCTTCGCGGAGAGCGATCCCGAACTGACCGTGCTCGGGGTGCCGTTCGGCGCGGAGGAGCGGTTGTGGTTCCTGGGCCTGGCGCTGTTCGGGTTCACCTGGTTCACCGCCCGCGGCCTGCTGCGCGGCCGTTCCGGGCGGGCCCTGGCCGCCCTGCGCGACAGCGAGACCGCGGCGGCGGTGATGGGCGTCGACGTCGCCCGCCACCGCTCGGCGGCCTTCGTGGTGTCGTCCCTGTACGCGGGCCTGGCGGGCGTGCTCCTCGCACTCTCCTTCCGCCGGGTCGTCCCGGACTACTTCTCCCTGGTCCTCTCCGTCGACTACCTCGCCATGATCGTCATCGGCGGGCTCGGCTCCGTCGCCGGCGCCACCGCCGGCGCCGTGTTCGTCACCGCGCTCCCGCTGCTGATGACCCGCTACGCCGACCAGCTCCCGCTGGTGGCCGCCCCCGGCTCGGGGGAGGGCTTCGTGGGCCCCACCGAGGCCGCCCGCTATCTCTACGGCGCCGCGATCGTCGTCGTCCTGCTGTACGCGCCGGACGGGCTGCACGGCCTGGCCCGCCGGCTCTGCGACCGGGTACGACGCGGCCGCCACCGTGCCCCCGCCACGGACCCTGCCGACCCTGCCGACCCTGCCGACCCTGCCGACCCTGCCGACCCTGCCGGCTCGGTTTCCTCACCACCGCCCCCGGCCGCAGCCGCACGATCCAAGGAGCACACCCCGTGAACACCACGCATCACCGGCCCCGCGACCGGCGCCGCACCGCCCCCGCCGCGCTCGCCGGCGCCCTCGCCCTGCTGCTCGCGGCCACCGGATGCAGTTCCAAGGCGGACGACGGCAACGGGGGCGGCGACGCCGCCGACGGCGTCCGCACCGGCCCCGGCGTCAGCGCCGGGACCATCAGGCTGGGCGCCCTCACCGACCTGACCGGCCCCTACGCCACGCTCGGCAAGAGCATCGTGCAGGCCCAGCAGATGTGGGCCGAGGAGACCAACGCCGACGGCGGCATCTGCGACCGCGAGGTGGAGATCGTCGTCAAGGACCACGGTTACGACGTGCAGAAGGCGGTCACCGCCTACGCCGACATCGCCCCGGACGTCGTCGCCCTGCCCCAGGTCATCGGCTCGCCGGTTGTCGCCGCCCTGCTCGACGACATCGAGCGCGACAAGATGCTCACCTTCCCGCAGGCCTGGGCGGCCTCCCTGCTCGGCAAGGACGCCGTCCAGGTCCTCGGCACCACCTACGACGTCGACATGATCGCCGCGGTCGACTTCCTCACCCGCACCAAGGGGCTGAAGAAGGGCGACACCATCGGCCACGTCTACTTCGAGGGCGACTACGGCGCCAACGCGCTGGAAGGCTCCACCTGGGCGGCGGAGCAGGCCGGGCTGAAGGTGGTCGGCCAGAAGATCCAGGCCACGGACACCGACCTGTCCGCGCAGGTCTCGGCCCTGCGCAAGGAGGGCGTGAAGGCCGTCCTGATCAGCGCGGGACCCGCCCAGACGGCCTCCCTCGTCGGCGTCGCCGCCTCCCGCGGCCTGCGCGTCCCCGTCGTCAGCAGCGCGCCGGGCTACGCGCCCCAGCTGATGGAGACGCCCGCCGCACCGGCGCTGGCGGCCATGCTGCACATCGTGAGCGCCGCGCCCGCCGTCAGCTCCGAACTGCCGGGCGTGCGGCGCATGGTGGCGTCGTACAAGAAGAAGTACCCGGACTCGCCGGTCGACTCCGGGGTGCTGTCCGGCTACAACGCCGCGCAGCTCATGGGCGCCGACCTGAAGGCGGCCTGCGCGGCGGGCGGCCTCAGCCGCGAGGACGTGGTCACGGCGCACCGCTCCCAGAAGAACGCCGACACCGGCCTCGGTACCGCGCAGAACTTCTCCGAGGCCGACCGTCCGGCGAGCGTCGAGACGTATGTGCTCAAGCCCGACGCGAAGGCGGTCGGCAGCGTGGTGAACGCCGAGGAGGCACACACGGCCCCGGGCGTCGAGACGTACCTGTCCTCGCGTTAGGCACGCCGGACACCCGAAACGGCCCCGGCGGTCCCGCGGAGGGAGGCCGGCCGGGGCCGCCGGGAGCGGCCCCGGCCGGCCTCGTGTGAGGACGAGCCGACGGCCCGGCTCAGCCCATGGTGCCCAGACGGGCCTCGCGCCACAGGTCGACGCCGCCGTCGGTGGCGTACTTGTCGATCTCGGCCAGCTCCTCGTCGCTGAAGTCCAGGTTCTCCAGCGCGGCGACGTTCTGCTCCAGCTGCTCGGTGCGGGACGCGCCGATGACCAGCGAGGTGACCCGCCGGTCCCGCAGGGCCCAGGCCAGTGCCATCTGGGCGAGCGTCTGCCCGCGGCGGGCCGCGATGTCGTTGAGGGCGCGCAGCCGGCGCAGCATGTCGTCCGTCAGCCACGCTGCGTCGAACGACTTGCCCTGCGTCGCCCGCGAACCCTCCGGCACACCCTCCAGATACCGCCCGGTGAGCAGACCCTGCGCCAGCGCGGTGAACCCGATGATTCCGAAGCCCTCCTCCTGGGCCACGTCCAGCAGCCCCTCCGTCTCGATCCAGCGGTTCAGCATGTTGTACGAGGGCTGGTGGATCAGCAGCGGAGTTCCCAGGTCCCGGAGGATGGCGACCGCCTGCCGGGTGCGCTCGGCGTCGTAGGAGGAGATGCCGACGTACAGGGCCTTGCCCTGGCGGACCGCGGTGTCGAGCGCGCCCATGGTCTCCTCGAGGGGAGTGGTGGCGTCGAGCCGGTGGGAGTAGAAGATGTCCACGTAGTCCAGGCCCATGCGCTCCAGCGACTGGTCCAGGGAGGCGAGCAGGTACTTGCGCGAGCCGCCGCCCTGGCCGTAGGGGCCCGGCCACATGTCCCAGCCCGCCTTGGTGGAGATCACCAGCTCGTCCCGGTACGGGGCCAGGTCCTGCTTCATCAGCCGGCCGAAGTTGATCTCCGCGGCCCCGTAGGGCGGACCGTAGTTGTTGGCCAGGTCGTGGTGGGTGATGCCGAGGTCGAAGGCGCGCAGGGCGATCTCACGCTGGGCCTCGAAGGCCCGGTCGTCGCCGAAGTTGTGCCAGTAGCCCAGGGACAGCAGGGGGAGGTCGAGTCCCGAACGACCGGTGCGCCGGTAGCGCATGGTGCCGTCGTAGCGCTCGGGATTGATGACGTGGTTCATCTGGTGTTCTCCGGGTGCGATGCAGGAATGTCCCGCGGGACGTGGGAACCCTGTCCACACTGCCTCCGCGTGATCAGGAAGTCCAACCGATCCTTCGCACAGGACTGAGCGGCGCGGCTTCTGAATCCTGGGGACCGTCGTAGGACCGGCGGGGGCCGATTGACGGATTGCCGTCCCCGCCCGGCGGGCAGGGAGGCTCTGAGTGTCATGAGCACGACTGCCCTTCCCCCACAAGGAGGTCGACCATGCGCATCCGTACGCTGACCGGAAGCCTGGCCACGGTTCTGGTGATGTCCTTCCCCCTGCTGTCGGGCGGCCAGGCCGTGGCCGCCCCGTCCGGTGTACCGGAGCAGTCCCTGGCCGCCCGCGTGCTCACCTACGACGCGAGCGGCTCCGCGGAGTTCAGGTCCGCCGTCGACCGCGGCGCGGCGGTCTGGAACGAGAGCGTCGACGCCGTGGAACTCCGCCCGGCCGCGTCCGGGCAGCGCGCCGACATCCGGGTCCTGGCGGACAACGGCTGGCCCCGCGCCCTGCCCGCCGGCCTGGGCGGCGGCACCGTCTACATCGGCCGCCAGGCCGTGACCCAGGGATACGACACGATCCGCATCTCGGCCCACGAACTCGGGCACATCCTGGGCCTGCCGGACCGCAAGCCGGGCCCCTGCTCCAGCCTGATGTCCGGCTCCAGCGCGGGAACCGCGTGCACCAACCGTTACCCGAACGCGGCGGAGAGGGCGGAGGTCGAGAGGAACTTCGCGGGCGCCCGATCCGGCACGGGCGGGGCGGAGCGGACGGGTTCGGCAGGGCAGGCGGGTCCGGTGCCACGCGCCGTGCCGGTCATGGACTGACCGGCGGCGACACCGCACCCACCGGACCACCTCCCGCGCCGCTCGCCCGCCCGATGTGACTGCCCGAGGCGAGTGTGGTTATGATTGACGCACGTCAAGGCGCCGGAACTCCCGGAGCCAGACCGTGCGTTGGTCGTCCAAGGAAAGACGCCCCGCTTCCTGCGGGGAGATGCAGGTGCAAGGCCTGCCCAGCGCTCCACCACAAGCCCGGTTCCCGAACCTCGTGTTCGGGAACCGGGCTTGCGTCGTTGCTGCTCCGTGCCGTGGGGAAGTGGGTCAGGCGGTGTGCAGGGTCAGGCCGTAGCGGCCCAGGATCTCGTTGATCGGCTGGAACCAGGTCTCGCCCCCGCCGGAACAGTTGCCCCAGCCGCCGGAGGTGACGCCCTGCGCCTGGTCACCGCTGATGAACGAGCCGCCCGAGTCGCCGGGTTCGGCGCAGACGCTCGTCTTCGTCATCTGGTGCACCGCGCCCTGGCTGTAGTTGACGGTCTCGTTCTTGGCCAGGACCCTGCCGCAGTGCCAGTGGGTCGTCGACCCGGAGCGGCAGATGGAGGCGCCCACGGGAGCCTCGTTCGAGCCGCGCACCAGTTGGTCGGAGACCGTGCCCCAGCCGAGCACCACCGGGACCGTCCACCAGCCGCTGCCCACGTTGACCCACGCGTAGTCGTCGCCCGGGAACGAGGAGCCCTGGAAGTTGCCGATGTACGAGCCGTCCCAGCCCCGCACCTGGCCGCCCACGCCCCCACAGTGCCCGGCGGTCACGAAGCCGCCGTGCACCGAGAAGCCGATGGAGCAGCGGACGTTGCCCGTGTAGTAGGGGTCACCGCCCACCGTCCCCGCGGCGAAGGTCTCCGCGGCGGCCTCCACGGTGCGCACGGTGACCGGCCCGGCCTCGCGGGCCTCGGAGAGGAAGCGGCGGACATCGTTGTCGGCCCGTTCGCCCTCGACGACGTTCACCACCACCGTGTTGGCGGTCGGATCGACGGACCAACTGCTCACGCCCGAAGGCGCGTCGAGGCGGTCCAGCCGGGCCTTGGCCGCGTCGAGCTGCCGTGCGCTGTGCTCGACGACGCGGACGGCCGCACCGGAGGAGCGGAGGTCACGGACCGTCGACGCGTCCGCGTCCGAGGTGACCGCGACGGTCAGTTTCTCGCTCTTGGCGTCGAACCAGGCGCCGCCGTAAGCGGATCCGGCGGCCTCGAGGGCCTCGGTCTCGAGGTCGGCGGCCCGTTGTTCGGCGGCCAGCCGCGCCTCGGCCCGGGCGGGGGAGAGGCCGAAGTCCCGCTGCATCGCCTGCAGCAGGGCCGCGGAGGCCGGTGCGGAATCGGCCCGGGCGGCGGATCCGGCGGATCCGGCGGTGTCGCTCGCCGAGGCGGGCAGGGTGCCGGCCGCGGTCCAGCTGCCGATCATGAGCAGGGCGGCCACGCACGCATGCGTGAGTCGGGTGCGTCTCATGGGAAGGTGCCCTTCGTCGTTCCAGCAAGGTGGGGGTGGAACAACCGACTCTGAGAGCGCTCTCATCGGAATTGGGCAGAGCCTAGCGGGACCGGGGCGTCAGGTCCATGCCAATGCAGGAAATCCATGGGAGCCGAGCGGGTGACGCAGCCGGCCATGTCCTGATCCGAGGGTGACGTGTCCTGAAGGACGGGCGCAGTAGGGTCCTGCCTGAGGTTGAGTGGTCCCCATGTCCCCTTTCTCTTTTTCTTCCCCACCATCCGCGCGACCGCCCTGACGGCCCCGACCACGCCGACCGTTCCGAACCACTCGGCGGCCCCCGACCGGCCGGCCCGTCCCCCACGACCCTGGAGTTCAGCCATGACCGACACCCCGACCACCGCCCTCGCCGGCGTCACCCTGCCCGACAGCCGGCTCGTCCGCGAAGCCACCGAACTGGTCCGGGAGGCGGCCAACGACACCGTCTACCACCACTCCCGCCGCGTCTACTTCTTCGGCACCCTGCGCGGGCAGACCCGCGGTCTGCAGGCCGACCCCGAACTGCTCTACGTCGGCGCGATGTTCCACGACCTGGGCCTGACCGAGCGGCACCGCGACAGCAAGCAGCGGTTCGAGATCGACGGCGCCGACGAGGCCCGGGACTTCCTGCGCCGCCACGGGATCGCCGACGACGCCGCCCATCTGGTGTGGGAGGGCATCGCCCTGCACACCACCCCGGAGATCCCCTGGCACATGGCTCCCGAGGTCGCCCTGGTGACCGCGGGCGTCGAGGCCGACGTGCTGGGCATCGGCCGCGACGAGATCCCCGCTCCGGCGCTCGCCGAGGTCGTGGCCGCGCACCCCCGCCCCGACTTCAAGCGGAACATCCTCAAGGAGTTCACGCAGGGCATCGCGCACCGCCCGGAGACCACCTTCGGCAACGTCAAGGCCGACGTCCTGGAGCGCTATGTGCCCGGATACGTGCGCCAGAACTTCGTCGACGTCATCCTGGACTCCGACTGGCCCGAGTGACCGGTCCCCCCTCTTCCCGCTCTTCCCGTCCCTCCCGCCCGCACCGAGAGCCGCACACCAGGACCGGCGGCGGCTCTCGGCGGGATCCACCCGTCCGAGGACCCCATGCCGAGTCCCTCCTCCCACACGGTCGCCGTCCTGCTGTACGAGGGGGTGCAGCTGCTGGACGTCGCCGGACCGCTGGACGCGTTCGCCGCCGCCAACGAGTACGGCGGCGGATACGACCTGCGGACCGCCTCGCTGAACGGCGCGGCCGTCCGCACCAGCTCAGGCGTCCTGCTGGGCGTCGACTGCTCCGTGGACGGCCTGCCCGGGGAGCTGGGCACGCTGATCGTGCCCGGGGCGCCGGACTGGCGGCCCTCGGTCCTGGACCGCGACCTGCGGCAGGCCCTCACGGCACTCGCCACCGGTGCCCGCCGCACCGCCGCCGTGTGCGCCGGCGCCTTCCCGCTGGCCTCGACCGGTCTGCTGGACGGCCGCAGGGCAGCCACCCACTGGGAACTGGCCCGGCACCTCGCCGACCGGTTCCCCAGGGTCCAGGTCGACGCGGACTCGATCTTCGTCCGCGACGGCACCTTCTACACCTCGGCCGGGGTCACCTCCGGCATCGATCTCACCCTCGCGCTGATCGAGGAGGACCTGGGCGCCGACGCCGCCCGCGCCGTCGCCCGGCACCTGGTGGTCTTCCTCGCCCGGCCGGGCGGGCAGTCCCAGTTCAGTGTCCGCGCCCGGATCGGTCAGCCCCGCACCCCGGCGCTGCGCACGGTACTGGACCTCGTCACCGAGAATCCGGCGGCCGAGCACACCCTCGACTCCCTCGCCCGCCAGGTCGGGCTCAGCCCCAGGCACCTCACCCGGCTCTTCCGGGCGGAGACCGACACCTCGCCCGCGCGGTTCGTGGAGCACGTACGCCTGGAAGCGGCCTGCACCCTGCTGGTGACCGGGACCGACCCGCTGGACGCCGTCGCCCGGCACGCCGGATTCGGCAGCCCGGAAACCATGCGCCGGGTCTTCCAACGCGAACTCGGCATCACCCCCGGCGCCTACCGCACCCGCTTCAGCACCACCGCGGGATCGCCCCACCGGCACATACCGAACGCCTGAGCCACAGACCCTCCCGGGGCATCCGAAGGCGTCCGGGGACGCGACCGGTGATGCGGCAGTGGAGCACCGCGGCCGGAGCGCGCCGAGTGCGCCCCGTCGCGGTGCCGGAGGCTTGACGCGGCGGGACGCGCTCGGCGCTCCTGGGATTCATCCGCGGTGCACCGGGGTTCACCCCGGTGGTGAAGCGAATCCGGCGGCTGCGACGCGGAGCGTCGCGGGATCGTTCCGGCGGAGCCGGATTCAGCCGATCCGCCCCGGGCGTTCGGCTGTGCGCGGGTGGTGTACGACGACGCCGTCGCCGCCAGGTAACAGGCCCGAGCCGCCCGCCGCTTCGTACGCGACCGCCCCGGCCGGCCGGCGCGGTCAGGCGCACGCTGGAGGAGGCGGGCCGGCTGCGCGACCGGTGAGGGCCCCGTGCACGCCGGGGCCGGCACCCGGGGGCACTCCCCCTGCGGGACCGCCCGCTGCGGGACGCCCGCGGCGACCGGGGGCGGGCGCCCCGGCACCGGGCGGCCGGAACACCGTATGACGTGCCCGACACATTTCGCCGAACGGGCGGTGAGTGACCGCCCGGCCCGGCATGGTGGGCCGGGGGAGTGCGACCGGGCATTTCGGGTAGTCGCGCGGTGTGATCGGTGAGTGAAGGCGGACCGAATGGAACCAGTTCCGGTGGACGAGGGAGGCACGGTGCCGGGCGCACCGCGGCGGGCGACGTACGCCCTGGACGGTGACGGCGCGTGGATAGCGAAGGCCCGGCAGTTGGCCGCCGCGTTCCTGACGCGGTCCCGGACGGAGGACGGGCTGCCCGTCTCGGCGCGCGCGGTGGAGGTCACCCAGCTCGTGGTCAGCGAACTGGTCACCAACGCCCGCAAGTACGCCCCCGGCCCCGTCCGGCTGGACCTGTGCATCACCGATGACGCCCTCGAGGTGATGGTCCGGGACGGCAGCGGAGTGCTGCCCGTGGCCAGGGTCGCGAACCCGGACCGGGTGGGACAGCACGGCCTGGAGATCGTGATGGCCGTCGCCCGCGAACTGGAGGTGCAGCCGGAGCCGACCGGCAAGTGCATCACGGCCCGCATCGCCCTCGGGGAGACGACCGGCCGCTGACGGCCGGCCGCCCCCACGAGGGTGCTGCTCCTCTCAGGCGCCGACGTACGACGCGAGGTGCTCGCCGGTCAGGGTGGAGCGGGCGGCGACGAGGTCGGCGGGGGTGCCCTCGAAGACGATCCGGCCACCGTCGTGCCCGGCGCCCGGCCCGAGGTCGATGATCCAGTCGGCGTGCGCCATGACCGCCTGGTGGTGCTCGACGACCACGACCGACTTGCCGGAGTCGACGAGCCGGTCCAGCAGGCCGAGCAACTGCTCGACATCGGCGAGGTGCAGGCCGGTGGTCGGCTCGTCGAGGAGGTAGACGCCGCCCTTCTCCGCCATGTGGGTGGCCAGCTTGAGCCGCTGCCGCTCGCCGCCGGAGAGCGTGGTCAGCGGCTGGCCGAGGGTGAGGTAGCCGAGCCCCACGTCGGCGAGCCGGCCGAGGATCCGGTGCGCCGCCGGTGTGCGCGCCTCACCGGCGCCGAAGAACTCCCCGGCCCGCGCCACCGACATCGCGAGCACCTCGCTGATGTCGCGGCCACCGAGGCGGTACTCCAGCACCGACGCCTGGAACCGCTTGCCCTCGCAGTCCTCGCAGGTGCTGGCGACCCCGGCCATCATCGCCAGGTCGGTGAAGACGACACCGGCGCCGTTGCAGGTGGGGCAGGCGCCCTCCGAGTTGGCGCTGAACAGCGCCGGCTTGACGCCGTTGGCCTTCGCGAACGCCTTGCGGATCGGGTCGAGCAGCCCCGTGTACGTCGCCGGGTTGCTCCGCCGCGAGCCGCGGATCGGGCTCTGGTCGACCGAGACCACGCCCTCGCCGTCCTCCCCCTTCAGCCGGCGCAGCGACCCCTGCACGAGCGAACTCTTGCCGGAGCCGGCGACGCCGGTCACGACGGTGAGCACCCCGAGCGGGACGTCGACGTCGACGCCGCGCAGGTTGTGCGTCGTCGCACCGCGGATCTCCAGCGCTCCGGTGGGTTTGCGCACCGACTCCTTGAGGACGGCCCGGTCGTCCAGATGACGGCCGGTGACGGTGTCGCTGCCCCGCAGCCCCTCGACGGTCCCCTCGAAGCAGACGGTGCCGCCCGCCGTGCCGGCGCCGGGGCCGAGGTCGACGACATGGTCGGCGATCGCGATCGTCTCCGGCTTGTGCTCCACGACCAGCACCGTGTTGCCCTTGTCCCGCAGCCGCAGCAGCAGGTCGTTCATCCGCTGGATGTCATGGGGGTGCAGGCCGGTGGTGGGTTCGTCGAAGACGTAGGTGATGTCGGTGAGCGGGGAACCGAGGTGGCGGACCATCTTCACGCGCTGCGCCTCGCCGCCCGACAGCGTGCCCGAGGGCCGTTCCAGCGAGAGGTAGCCCAGCCCGATCTCCACGAACGAGTCGAGGCTGTCGCCGAGGGCGGCGAGCAGCGGCGCCACCGAGGGCTCGGACAGGCCGCGGACCCACTCGGCCAGGTCCCGGATCTCCATCGCGCAGGCGTCCGCGATGGAGACGCCCTTGATCTTCGACGACCTGGCCCCCTCGCTGAGCCGGGTGCCGTCGCACCCGGGGCAGGTGGTGAAGGCCACGGCCCGCTCCACGAACGCCCGGATGTGCGGCTGCATCGACTCCTTGTCCTTCGACAGGAACGACTTCTGGATCTTGGGGATCAGCCCCTCGTAGGTGAGGTTGACCCCCTTGACCTTCACCTTGACCGGCTCCCGGTACAGGAAGTCCTGCCTCTCCTGCTCGGTGAACTCCCGGATCGGCTTGTCCGGGTCGAGGAAGCCCGACGCGGCGTACACCCCGACGGTCCAGAAGCTGTCCGACTTCCAGCCCGGGATGGTGAACGCGCCCTCGGCCAGCGACTTGGAGTCGTCGTAGAGCTGGGTGAGGTCGATGTCGGAGACGGTGCCCCGGCCCTCGCAGCGCGTACACATGCCGCCGGTGCGCTGGAAGGTCGCCTTCACCGCCTTCCTGTCGCCGCGCTCGACGGTGATCGCCCCGCTCGCCCGGACCGAGGCGGTGTTGAAGGAGTACGCGCCGGGCGGGCCGATGTGCGGTGTGCCGAGCCGGCTGAAGAGGATGCGCAGCATCGCGTTGACGTCGGTGGCGGTGCCGACCGTGGAACGGGGGTCCGACCCCATCCGCTGCTGGTCGACGATGATCGCGGTGGTCAGACCCTCGAGGACGTCGACCTCGGGCCGGGACAGGGTCGGCATGAACCCCTGCACGAAGGCGCTGTAGGTCTCGTTGATCAGCCGCTGCGACTCCGCGGCGACCGTGTCGAACACCAGCGAGCTCTTGCCCGAGCCGGAGACGCCGGTGAACACGGTCAGCCGGCGCTTGGGGATCTCGACGCTGACATCCTTGAGGTTGTTCACGCGCGCGCCGTGCACGCGGATCAGTTCGTGGCTGTCGGCACCGTGCGGCGCGGCCGTCCGAGCCTTCGTCCTCATGGCCATGCTGATGGTGTCTTCCTCTCGTGGGTGATTCCCGGACCGGGTGGGATCGCCGGGCCGGGTCCGGGAGGTGACCGCGGTGGCCGCGGTCACCGGGCGGCTCAACGCAGCTGCTGGATGCGGATCAGGTTGCCCGAAGGGTCGCGGAAGGCACAGTCGCGGACGCCGTACGGCTGCTCGGTCGGTTCCTGGACCACCTCGGCGCTGTCGGCCGACTGCAGCCGCGCGAAGGTGGCGTCCAGGTCGTCGGTGGCCAGCAGGAGACCGGCGTACGTGCCCTTGGCCATCATCTCGGCGATGGTGCGGCGCTCGTCGTCGGTGACACCGGGGTCGGCGGCCGGCGGGGTCAGGACGACGGAGGTGTCGGGCCGGCCGGCGGGGCCGACCGTGATCCACCGCATCCCGCCGTGGCCGACGTCGCCCCGGACCTCGAAGCCGAGGGCGTCGCGGTAGAAGGCCAGGGAGGCCTCCGGGTCGTCGTGCGGGAGGAAACTCGCGTGAATGGTGATGTCCATGGCCGTCACGCTAGAGGGGGGCCGGGCGCGGGCGCTTCTCGATTTCTGACCGGTCTGGTCACCTGCTTCGCCACGCACGGCGGCAGCCCCGCCGTCTTGCTCGCCGCGCGGCGCCGGTAGGTGCTGGGCGGCATGCCGACGAGCTCGGTGAAGCGCGTGCTGAACGTGCCCAGCGACGAGCAGCCGACCGCGAAACAGACCTCGGTGACGCTGAGGTCCCCGCGGCGCAGCAACGTCATCGCACGCTCGATGCGCCGCGTCATCAGATAGCTGTACGGCGACTCGCCGTACGCCGCCCGGAACTCCCGGCTCAGATGCCCGGCCGACATGTGCGCACCACGGGCGAGCGCCTCGACGTCCAGCGGCTGCGCGTACTCCCGGTCGATCCGGTCGCGGACCCGGCGCAGCCGCGCGAGGTCGCGCAGGCGCTGCGCCGGGGCCGGTGAGTCGGTCATATGCGAAATCGTACCCACACTCGCCGTCCGACCTGGGCGGAATCCTCCGGCCCGGACGGCCGTGGGCGGAACAACGGGGATCCCCTCATGGTTGAGACCGCTGTACGTACGGCTGCGACGGTGCGGGACCATGAAGGCCGCGAAGGCGGGGCGGAACCGTCCGTCCAGGACGCGGGAGAAGGGCGAGAACAGATGACGAGGACCGAGAAGACCGTGGAGACGGCGCTGCTGGCGGGCGGCTGTTTCTGGGGCATGGAGGAGCTGATCCGCACGTTCCCGGGCGTCCTCGGTACCCGGGTGGGCTACAGCGGCGGTGACGTCCCCAACGCCACGTACCGCAACCACGGCACCCACGCCGAGTCGATCGAGATCACCTACGACCCCGCGGTCACGGACTACCGCACGATCCTGGAGTACTTCTTCCAGATCCACGACCCGAGCACGAAGAACCGGCAGGGCAACGACATCGGGCTGAGCTACCGCTCCGCGATCTTCTACCTCGACGACGAGCAGAAGCGCGTCGCCGAGGAGACGATCGCCGACGTCGACGCGTCGGGTCTGTGGCCGGGCCCGGTGGTGACCGAGGTCGCGCCGGCCGGACCGTTCTGGGAGGCCGAGCCCGAGCACCAGGACTATCTGCAGCGGTACCCGGACGGCTACACCTGCCACTTCGTCCGCCCCGGCTGGCGTCTGCCGAAGCGCACGGAGTCCTGAGCTTCTGGGTACCTGGGCCCCGGGAACGCCTGAGGCCGCACCACAGGGGGCGCGCACGCGAGGCGGCGCGCCCCCTGTGGTGTCCGCCTGTGCCGTCCGTCAGCCGAACTGGCCGGGCTGGTAGTCGCCGGCGGGCTGCTGGACGATGACGTTGATGCGGTTGTAGGTGTTGATGACGGCGATGAGGGAGACGAGGGCGACCAACTGGTCCTCGTCGTAGTACTTGGTGGCGTCGGTCCAGGCCTCGTCGGTGACCCCGACGGCGGCGTCGGCGATGCGGGTGCCCTGCTCGGCCAGTTCGAGGGCGGCGCGCTCGGCGTCGGTGAAGACGGTGGCCTCGCGCCAGGCGGCGACGAGGTGGAGGCGCTGGGCGGTCTCTCCGGCGTGGGTGGCGTCCTTGGTGTGCATGTCGGTGCAGAAGCCGCAGCCGTTGATCTGGCTGGCGCGGATCTTGACCAGTTCCTGCGTGGCGTGCGGCAGACCCGAGTCGGAGACGGCCTTGCTCGCCGAGTTGATGTGCTTCAGCACCTTGGTCGCGAGCGCGTTGCCGAAGAGGTTGATACGGGCGTCCATGGTGATCTCCTGGTTCGCACGGAGGGTGACACCCTTCTGACGAGACGGCCCGCCGAGATGTGACAGGTTCCCGGGATGTGATGTACGTCTCCCGGCCGGAGGCGGCCTGCGGGGTGCGGCGGGACGGGCCGCGGCGGGTCGCGGAGGCGTCGTCCACGGGACGGCGGACGGGAGATAGCCTGACGGCATGCAGGACCACCCCTCCGCACCCGCCGAGAGCGGCACCGCCCTGCCGCGCGTTCAGGGCCGCGGCCAGGACTGACGCCCCGGCCCGGTACGGGGACAATGAGGGGACGGAAAGGCCGGACGGGGAGCGGAGCGTCGGTGAGCGAGCGTCAGGAACGCGACTGGACGGACATGACGCCAGGAGATTTCGACCGTGACGTTCCGCTGCACCTGAACGTGGGCACCGGGCCCGTCGTGGTGCCGGCCGAGCCGGACGAGTACGGCACGGTGCCCCTGTTCGGCGAGGAGGCACCGCCCCGGCGCCCCGTCCCGCGCCGCCTCCCGCGCGACGGTGCGCCCGCCGAGCAGGAGCACCTGTTCTGACCCGGGTTCAGGTGGACGCTTCCGGCGCGGCGCGGCGCGGCGCGGCACAGCACGGCACGGCGATCGGCGCGTGGACGGGCGGCGGGACGGCCCTCGAGGCGGCAGGCGTACCCACCGGCGCCCCCGGGACCGCCGTCGCCGGCTCCGGTTCCGCCGCACTCGAGCAGGTCGGGGAACTGCTGGGCTCGCACCGGGTCCGGGAGCGTTTCGGCACCAGGTCTGACGCCTCCCCTTCCCGGGACCCCGGCGGCCGGGACCTGCCCACGCGGCGGGGTCCCGGCCACCGTCGTCGTCAGCCGAAGGCCCTGACCGCCTGGTAGTAGGTCCACGCGGTGCTGTTGCACGTGGTCTTCGTGGCGCCGCCGTAGCCGGCGCAGACCCGCTTGAGGTCTTCGTAGAAGGCGCTGTCGAGGCGTGCCTTGTTGGCGTCGAAGGAACCGGCCGCCTTGTAGTTGCGGTAACCGAAGTCGTGGCGCGCGCAGGAGGTGGCGAAGGGGAAGCCGAAGGGGTTGTCGGGGGAGGTGGAGCAGTAGTCGGTGCTCCAGTTGAACTGGTAGGCGGACCAGGCGGCCTGGTTGGACCGCGCCGCGACCCACTGGTTGTAGCTCGAGGCGCTGGTCTGGGTCCAGTTCGAGAGGACCTGGGCCTTGTCGGCGGGAGCGGCGTCGGCGGCCGTGGCGGTGCCCAGCACGCTGACGGCGGCGAGGGCCGAGGCGGCCAGTGCGGTGGCGAGTCTACGGTGCATCCCGAACCTCCATGAGGCTGCTACCCGGCCATCGGATCGCAGGTTCATGACAATGAAGATGCCCGTACCGCCGGCGCTTTCACACCCCGTCCGGCTTGACGGGCCGTCAGCATCCGGCTCCACCGGGCATCGTGAGCACACATCGCGAGTGAACGGCACACCCGGAACCGGCTCCGCCGGCCGGGGGAGCGGGCTCCGGGGCCGGGCGGCGCTCTGTCCGTCTGTGTCAACTGGCCCTGTATGAAGGCGTGTTGATGTGCGAGACTCGGTGATCGTCAGCAGCCCTGATCCATCGTGGGACGGAGTCCTCCATGCCGGCCGGCAGGTCCAATCCTCTGCAGATCGACACCAGCAAGGCCCATCCCGCGCGGGTCTACGACTGGCTGCTCGGCGGCAAGGACAACTACCCGGTGGACGAGGCCGTCGGCGAGAAGCTGCCGTCCGAGGCGCGGGACGGCGCCCGGCAGAACCGTCAGTTCATGCACCGGGCGGCGGCCTGGCTCGCCGGGCAGGGCGTCGACCAGTTCCTCGACATCGGCACGGGCATCCCCACCGAGCCCAACCTCCACCAGATCGTGCAGTCCGTCGTCCCGGCCGCGAGGATCGTGTACACCGACAACGACCCCATCGTCCTGCGGCACGCGGAGACCCTGCTGATCAGCGGTCCCGGGGGCGTCACCGACTACATCCAGGCCGATGTGCGCAGTCCGGGAAAGATCATCGAACACGCCCGGACCGTCCTCGACTTCGGGCGTCCGGTCGCGCTGTCCCTGATCGCCCTCCTGCACTTCATCCCCGACGAGCAGGAACCCCTCGCCATCGTCGGGGAGTTGCTCTCCGCGCTCCCGCCGGGCAGCTACCTCGTGCTGTCGCACGCCGCGTCCGACCGGTACGCGGAACTGGCCGCGCAGGTCACCGCCGAGTACGCCAGAGCCGGCATCCGCCTCGGCTTCCGCACCCGCGACGAGGTCGCCCGCTTCTTCGACGGCCTGGACATGGTGGAGCCGGGCCTGGTGACCGCACCGGAATGGTTCCGGACGGCCCCGGCCCCCGTACCCGAGGACAGCGGCATCTACGCGGGCGTGGCGCGGCTCCGCTGACGCCCCGGCCGCCGTCGCGCCCGTCATGCCAGCGGCACCGTCACCTCGCCCGCCCCCCGGGCCTGGGCCCCGCCCGCGACCCGCACCGTGAACGGCCGCTCGGTCCCCGAGGCGGTGACCCGCAGGACGTCGCCGTCGCGCAGCACCCGGAAGGCCGCGGCCCGCGCGCCGGTGGTGTCGGGCAGGGTGATCTCGGCCGCGTAGTCGGACGAGGCCGTCGGGTGGACGAGGAGGACCGGCGCCTCCAGCCAGTCGCCGTCCGGCCGCGAGTCGTCGCCGGCCAGGGGCAGGACGGCGCCCTCCCGGACGTACAGCGGGAGGCTGTCGTAGCCGTGCCGCTCGGTGCGCCAGCCCGGACCGGTGACCCTCTCGCCGCTCAGCAGGTGGGTCCAGGCGCCCTCCGGCAGGTAGACCTCGACCTCGCCGTCCGGGCCGAACACGGGCGCCACCAGGAGGTCGGGGCCCAGCATGTACTGACGGTCGAGCGGACGGCACGTCGGGTCGCCGGGGAACTCCAGCACCATCGGCCGCATCATCGGCACACCGGTGGCGTGCGTCTCGACGGCCGCGCCGTACAGGTACGGCATCAGGCGGTGCTTGAGCAGGGTGAACCGCCGGGCGACGCCGACCGCCTCGTCGCCGAACTCCCACGGCACCCGGTACGACGAGGAGCCGTGCAGCCGGCTGTGCGAGGAGAGCAGGCCGAAGGCGAGCCAGCGCTTGAACACGTCGGGGTCGGGCGTGCCCTCGAAGCCGCCGATGTCGTGGCTCCAGAAGCCGAACCCGCTCAGCGACAGCGACAGACCGCCCCGCAGGGATTCGGCCATGGCCTCGAAGGACGACCAGCAGTCGCCGCCCCAGTGCACGGGGTACTGCTGCCCGCCGGCCGTCGCTGACCGGGCGAACAGCACGGCCTCGCCCTGCCCGCGCTCCTTCTCGAGGAGCTCGAACACCGTGCGGTTGTACAGCTGTGTGTAGTAGTTGTGCATCCGCTCGGGGTCCGAGCCGTCCTGCCAGACCACGTCGGTGGGGATGCGCTCGCCGAAGTCCGTCTTGAAGCAGTCCACGCCCTGGTCGAGCAGGGCCTTGAGCTTCGACTGGAACCAGGCGCGGGCCTCGGGGCCGGTGAAGTCGACCAGGCCCATGCCGGCCTGCCACAGGTCCCACTGCCACACGTCGCCGTCGGGCCTGCGCACCAGGTGTCCAAGGGCGGCGGCCTCGTCGAAGAGCGGGGACTTCTGGGCGATGTAGGGGTTGATCCAGGCGCTGATGCGCAGGCCCTTCTCCTTGAGCCGGGCCAGCATGCCGTCCGGGTCGGGGAAGACGCCGGGGTCCCACTGGAAGTCGCACCACTGGTACTCGCGCATCCAGAAGCAGTCGAAGTGGAAGACGGACAGCGGGATGCCGCGCTCAGTCATGCCGTCCACGAACGACGTGACGGTCGCCTCGTCGTAGGACGTGGTGAACGAGGTGCTGAGCCACAGGCCGAACGACCAGGCCGGGGGCAGGGCGGGGCGGCCGGTGAGGGCCGTGTAGCGGCCGAGTACGTCCTTCGGGGTGGGACCGGCGACGACGTAGTACTCCAGCGACTGGTCCTCGACGCTGAACTGCACCTGCCCCACGGACTCCGAGCCGATCTCGTAGGAGACCGCCCCGGGGTGGTTGACGAAGACGCCGTAGCCGCGGGAGGAGACGTAGAACGGGATGTTCTTGTAGGACTGCTCGCTGCTCGTGCCGCCGTCGGCCTGCCAGACGTCGACGGTCTGGCCGTTCTTGACGAACGGGGTGAAGCGCTCGCCGAGGCCGTAGATCTGCTCCCCGACACCGAGCGCCAGCCGGGTCAGCATGTGGTGGGCTCCGTCGCCGGTGGTGGCGAAGGCGGTGCCCTTGGCGTCCGCGCGGGTCAGCTCGCGTCCGTCCGCGTCGTGGAAGCCGAGCGTGAAGGGGCCGGACCCGTCGAGGCGGAGGGTCAGCGGGCCGCTGGTCAGCTCGGTGACCGGGCCGTCCGTGCGCACCGTCCCGGCGCCGTTCGGATCGCCGGTGAGGGCGAAGTCGGGGCCGGGGTGCCGCTTGCCCGCGTGGTGGGTGACACGGACACCGATGACGCCCTCGGCGGGGGAGAAGCACTCGACCGTGACGAGGGGAGCGTTGAGGGTGTCGCCCCGACGTGTCACTCTCCTGACGGCGGCATAGCCGGTGAAGCGCTTCGATTCGGTGCGCACATCGCGCAACTCGGTGGCGTACGAGATCTGGACGCCCTCGCGGATGCGCCAGAAGCCGTCGGTGAACTTCATGATCTTCCTCGGAGGGAGAGGGGGCGGTGGCGAGAAGAGAGCCGGATCTGACCAGGAACTATGACAGGTCAGGGAGTTCCTGTCACGCCCTGGGGTGAGGAGATCCCCCCGCCGGGGGCTAGCGCGACCGGCTCTCGTCGGCGTATTAGTAATCAGGTCGAACAAATTGCGTCCGGCCTGTGGTGCGGGGTCGTGCGCGAGCCGTGTGTGCCAGCAAGATCGACTGTTCGTCGAAGCGCTTCACCATCCCCGATGAGCCGCCGGCCCGGTGAAAAGCCGGGCCGATCCCACCCAAGGGCCCCACCGTGACAGCACACCCCCCGGTTGCCGCCCTGCGCGGGCGCCGACGCCCGCGCAGGGCCGTCACGTCGTTCGCCGCCGTCTCCGTCCTGGTCTCCGGGGCGGCCCTGACCGGCTGCGCGCAGGAACGCGACAGCGACGTGTACACCGTGATGAACTCCTCGACCGACGAGTCCTACCACCGCTGGGACGCCGAGGCGATGGCCCGCTGCGGCACGCGGCTGGGCGTCCGCATCGACCAGCAGAGCGTCCCGGCGGCACAGGTGATGACGAAGGCGTTACGCATGGCCTCGTCGAAGTCGCTGCCGGACATCGTGCAGTTCGACGCCTCCGAGATGCCGACCTTCGCGGAGGCCGGCGGACTCGTCGACCTGCGCGCCCTCGGCCTCGCCACCGACGACATCCCCCAGGGCATCGTCGACTTCGGGTCCTACCGGGGCACGTACTACGGTGCGGCCCGCTCGGTGAACACCCTCGCCCTCTTCTACGACAAGGACGCCCTGGAGCAGGCCGGCCTGGAGGTCCCCGCCACCTGGGACGAACTGCGTGACACGGCGAAGAAGCTGACCGAGGGCAAGCGGTACGGCCTGGCCCTCAGCGCGGGCGGCGCCGAGGACGGCGTCTTCCAGTTCACGCCGTTCATGTGGTCCAACGGCGGCGACGAGACCGAGCTGGACGGCCCGCGGGTCGTCCAGGCACTCGACTACTGGAAGGCGCTGCTCCAGGACGGGTCGCTGTCCAGGTCCACCGTCAACTGGACCCAGGCCGACGTCAACGACCAGTTCATGGCCGGCAACGCCGCCATGATGATCAACGGCCCGTGGCAGGTCGAGACCCTCAACACCGACACGTCCCTGCACTGGGGCATCGCGCAGATCCCCGTGCCGCAGGCCGGTGACGCGTCGGTGGGCCCGCTCGGCGGCGCCGTGCTCACCGTGCCCCGCACCGGGGACACCGACCGGGAGCAGACGGCCGGCCGCATCGTCGCCTGCCTCGCCGGCGAGAAGGAACAGCTCACCTACGCCCTGAACAGCTGGATGGTCCCGGCCAACGAGAAGGCCGCCACCGTGTGGCGGGAACGCGTGCCCGAACTCGACGCACTGGCCGACCAGGTCGCCGAGGCCCGCTCCCGCACGGCCCAGCTCGGCGCCGGCTGGCCCGCCGTGTCCCTCGCGCTGCAGAGCGCCTTCCAGTCCGCCCTGACCGGCCGGTCCAGCGAGGCCGCCCTGAAACACGCCCAGCAGCGGGCCACGAGCGGGAACCGAGGTACGCGCCCATGACCACCGCCACCGCCACCGCCGCGGCCTCGGCGAAGACGACCGGGACCACCCCCGCACCGGACCCGGACCGGCTGCGGCGCAGGCGCCGGCTCACCCAGTGGGGCTTCGTCGCCCCCGCCGTCGTCTTCATGCTGCTGTTCTTCGGCTTTCCGCTCGTCCGCAACGTCGTGATGAGCTTCCAGCACTACACACCGAGGACGTTCTTCACCGGCGAGGCGCCCTTCAACGGCACCGACAACTGGTCGGCCGTCCTCCAGGACGCCCTGTTCGGCAAGGCGCTGTGGCACACGCTCGTCTTCACCGCCGGCTCCCTGCTCGGCCAGTTCTGCATCGGGCTCGCGCTCGCCGTCTTCTTCAGCCGCAGGTTCCCCCTGGGCGGCGTGCTGCGGTCCCTGATCCTGCTGCCCTGGCTGGTGCCCATGGTGGTGTCCGGCATCGTGTGGCGCCGCATCCTCGACCAGGACACCGGCGTACTGAACACCTTCCTGGACACGCTGGGAATCGGCGGCAGCACCCCGTGGCTGACCAGCCCCGACATGGCCCTGCTCTCGGTGATCCTGGTCAACATATGGATCGGCGTCCCGTTCAACATGGTCATCCTGTACGGCGGTCTGCAGGAGATCCCCAAGGAGCTCCACGAGGCGGCATCGCTGGACGGAGCCTCGGCCTGGCGCACCTTCCGCTCCGTCACCCTGCCGACGCTGAAACCGGTGATCACGGTCGTCCTCGTCCTCGGTTTCATGTCGACGGTGAAGATCCTCGACCTGATCCTCGCCCTCACCGACGGCGGCCCCGCCGACGCCACCCAGACGCTGGGCACGCTCACCTACCAGAGCTCCTTCGTCGAGCTCGACTTCGGAGCGGGCGCCGTCGTCGGCAACGTACTCATCCTCATCTCCGCGGTCTTCGCAGTGTTCTACCTGCGGGCCAACCGCACCGACGGGAAGTGACCGACATGGCCGCTCACACACCCGCCCCCGCCGCACCGCGTGTGCGGGGGCGCCGCCTCGGCTCCACCGCTGCGGGCGTCCTCGTCCTGGGCGTGATGCTCTTCCCGCTGTACTGGATGCTGAACACGGCGCTCCAGCCCGAATCGGGGCTGCTCCAGGTCGCTCCGGTACCCGCCGGCCTGGACCTGTCCGGATTCTCCCAGGCCGTCAGCGACCAGGGCGGGCACCTGCTCACCTCGCTGGTCGTCTCCCTCGGCGCCGTCGCGATCTGCCTCGCGATCTCCGCCCCCGCCGCCTACGGGCTGGCCCGCTTCGGCCTGCGCGGCACCCGCACCATCGTGTTCGGCACCCTGATCACCCAGATGGTGCCGGGCATCGTCATCGCCAACGCCCTCTACAGCTCCTACGTCGAGCTCGGGCTGGTCAACTCCTACTTCGGCCTGATGCTCGCGGACGCCTCGCTCGGCATCCCGTTCTCCATCGTGCTGATGCGCGCCTTCATGGTGTCCGTCCCGGGCGAGGTCCTCGAGGCCGCGCAGATCGACGGCGCCGGCCCGCTGCGCACCTTCGTCCGGGTGGTGCTGCCGATGAGCCGCAACGCGCTGATCACCTCCGGCCTGTTCGCCTTCCTGTTCTCGTGGAGCGACTTCGTGTTCGCGCTCACCCTGAACACCACCGACGACGTCAAGCCGATCACCCTGGGCATCTACCAGTACATCGGCGCCCACGTCGGCGACTGGGGCTCGGTGATGGCCGCGTCCGTACTGTCCGCCGTGCCCGCGGCGATCCTGCTCGTCCTCGCCCAGAAGTACATCGCCGCCGGCATCACCGGGGGCTCCGTCAAATGACCACCGCACGCGCCGGGACGGACCTGAACGCATGGCTGACTTCCCCCGTTTCCCGCCCGGCTTCGTCTCCGGCGACAGCATCGAACCCGCCGCCCCCCACCACCGGGACCTCCCGCAGGCACTCGAGAACCGGGGCGGCGGGCGCATGCGCGACACCGTCGAGCGGTTCGCCGAGTACACGGCCGTCGTCCCCGACCACCTCGGTGACCGCGTACCGCGCTGGATCACCTTCGACGAACCGTGGTGCGGCGCCTTCCTCTGCCGATCCGTCGGCCGTCACGCCCCCGGCGCCCGTCCGTGACGTCCTCGGCATGCTCCGCCGGGAGCGGGGCGGGCGGGGTCAGCCCGCCCGCCCCGCCCCGTCGTCGTCGCCGGCCTCGGGCACCGTACGGAACTCCACGTCGACGACCCCGTCGACGTTGCGGCACAGCTCCTCGAGCTCCCCGGCCGTGGCCCGGGACGACAACTGCCCGATGAGGCTGACATGGCCGTGCGTCACATTCACCTCGACCGCCGAGGGCGCCTCACCGAGCGTACGCACCAGTACGTCCTCGACGATCTCCGTACGGATCGCCCGGTCCTCGCGCACGAAGACGCGCAGCAGGTCGCTCCTGCTCACCACACCCTTCAGCCGCCCCGCCGGATCGACCACCAGCAGTCGCTTGATCCCGTGCCGTGCCATCACCCGGGCGGCGTCCACCACGCTCCAGTCCTCGGCGGCGCACAGCGCGGGCGACGTCATCAACCCGGCGGCGTCGGTGGCCCACGCCTTCTCCGGCCGGTGCTCCACTCCCGGCCCGCCGGCGTCACCCTCCTGCCGGCCCCACATCTTGTGCAGCAGATCCGCCTCGGACACCACGCCCACCGGGCGGTCGTCGGCGTCCACGACGGGAACGGCCGTGATGTCGTACTCGAGCAGCAGGTGCGCGATCTCCTTGAACGGTGTGGCGTCCTGGATCCGGACGACCGCGTCGCTCATCACGTCGCGCACCTTCTGGTGGCTCATCGTGCTGGTTCCTCTCTGCTGCCGGCGCACGGCCGATGGAGGGACGGCCCCTGTGCGCCCGCGGCCGTCACCGACACCATTGTCGGCCGGGACGCGTGAGCGGAGAAACGGCAAAGACCCGCGTCGGCGGTACCGCCGGGGAAAGGAGCCACGATCACCGGTCCCGCCCAGCCCGTGAAGCCCCGCACCCGGGCCGTGCTCACCGCGGCCGGACCGGGCCCCGTGCACCCGGGCCCAGGCCCGGGAGCACGGGGGCGCCGGCCTCAGCGCCCGGCCGCCGGTGCGGGCGGCACCGGCGTCCCCTCCTCGGTCACGTACTTCGTACCGTCGTCGTACTGGGTGACGGTGAACGAGTCCAGCACCTCGCCGACCTCCTTGCCGGTGGTCGACCGGTCGTCCCACTTGGCCGCGACGACGGCCTCGTAGCGCAGTTGGTCCTTCGTGACCCGGATCCCCCGGAACGTGGAGGTGGGCCCGGCGCGGACCACCTGTGTCGCACCGTTGCGGGTCCCCACGTTGTCGTCCTCGGGGGCGAGTTCGTAGTACTCCGGCCCCGAGACGGCCACCGTGTAGACGGGTCCAGTCGACACGCCGGGTGTGCCGGTGGCGTCCTCGTCGGCGAACCCGCGGGCGTACACGTGGTCGTGGCCCATCAGCACCAGGTCGATGCCGCTGCTTTGGAACACGGGGAGCCAGGCGTCGCGCACCGCCTTCTCGTCGCGGCCCTCGGCGCCGGAGAAGACCGGCGGTGGAAGACCGCCACCGCCCACTTGCCCGGGTTGTCCTCGACGGCCGCGTCCAGCCAGCGGCCCTGCATGTCCAGCCAGAGCCTGGCGGGATCGGGGCAGCCCTCGCTGCACGCCGGGAGGTCGTCCGGAGTCATCGACTGCCGTGCGTCACCCGTGCCGGCGTTGAGGGAGAGGAACCGCACCCCCTGGTAGTCGGTGTGGTAGGCGGTCTCGGCGAGCGCTTCGGCCATGTGCGCCTCGTACGCCGCCCGCTGCCGTTCGGCGGGAGTGTCGTCACGGGCGGGGATGGCGCGCGGACCGTTGTCCGGGTACTCGAACGTCGCCTTCCACTTCTTCCGGAAGGTGTCGCCCGCGTACTCGTGGTTGCCCGGCGCGGCGATGAGGTTGGTCGCCTGGCTGTAGCCGTCCATCGCGCCGAACCAGTCGCGCCACTCGCTGTCATCGCCCGAGGTGTTGACCAGGTCGCCGGTGTTGACGCTGCCCACGGCGTCCGGACAGCGCTCGTAGGCCTGCTTCACGACCGGCGCCCACTTCGACGACAGTTCGTTCTGCGCGTCGCCGAAGTCGCCGAAGTCGCCGAAGTCGCCGACGGCGTACTCGAGCGTCTTCGACGTCGTGGAGTCGCCCTTGCGGTTCTCGATGAAACCGGCCGCCGCGTACTGGTGGACGAGCCCGCCTTGTAGAGTTCGGTGATCCGGGTCCACGCAGTGCCCGACGCCGTCAGGGGAGCGCCATGGCCAAGGTCACCGTCACACTCGATGCCGAACTGGTCGTGGAGGTCATGGTCCTGGCCGGGGTCGGATCGCCGCAGGACGCCGTCGAACTCGTGGTGCGGGACTACATCGCCCGCGGCCACCGTACGGAGGCACGCACCGAACTCACCGACCGGAACCTGCGCGAGGTGGACATCAAGCCGCAGGAGCCGCAGGGCTGAGCCCGGGGCGTCAAGGGGTGCGGCCGCCAGTGTGCCGGGCACCGTCCTGGCCGGCATCGCACCGGTGTCCCGGAGAAGCGGAGGGGAGCGGCGGCCTGCGCCGCGGCGAGCTGCAGCGCGGCCCGCACCGCACAGTCCGCCCTGGCTGAGATCCGCATGTCCGTAGTGCCCCGCGCGCTCCGGCCGGGGTGCGGTGCGGGCCCGCGCCGGGCTGCCGGTCTGCGGCCTCAGCCGAGGGTGATGCGCGCGGCGACCGGCAGATGGTCGCTGCCGGTGGCGGGCAGGGTGCGGAGGTGACGGACGGTGGCCGAGCGGGCCATGACCTGGTCGATCCGGGCCAGGGGCAGCGAGGCGGGGAAGCTCAGGGCGAAGCCGCGTTCCGCCACGTTCATCCGCGAGGTCAGCGGGGTCAGGCCACGGTCGTCGACGGTGCTGTTGAGATCACCGAGAAGGATCACCGTCTCCAGTTCCTCGGCGGCGACCGCCCTGCCCAGCAGACGGGCGCTCTCGTCCCGGTGGGCGGAGGCGAGGCCGCTCGCCCCGATCCGGATCGAGGGCAGGTGGGCGACGTACGCCGCGACGTCCCCGTGCGGTGTGCGGACCACGGCCCTCAGCCCGCGGCTCCAGGGCTCGGGGATCCCCGGGGGTCTGATGTCCAGCAGCCGGACGTCGGTGAGCGGATGCCTCGACCAGAGGCCGACGGTCCCCCGCACCGCGTGGTACGGATAGCGCCGGGCGAGCGTCCTCTCGTAGAGCGGCAGCGCCGCCGGCACCAGCTCCTCCAGCGCGATGAGGTCGGGCCCGGCGTCGGCCAGGACGCGGGCCGTGGCCGCCGGGTCGGCGTTCTCGTCGCTGACGTTGTGCTGCACCACCACCAGTTCCCGCGGACCGACGGGCGGTCCGGGCAGGAGCAGCCCGCCGAACAGATACGTCCAGGCCGCCACCGGCAGCAGCAGGGCCACCAGTGCGACGGCCGAACGCCGCAGCAGCGCCGGGACGAACAGCACCAGGACCACCAGACCCAGCCAGGGCAGGAACGACTCCAGCAGGCTGCCCACCCAGCCGACGGCGTTGGGCACGGCCCGGTGGAACACCAGCAGTCCCGCCGTCAGCACCGCTGCCGCCGCGACCGCCCGCCCGCGCGTCCGGGCGGAGGACCGACCGCGACCGTCCTCCTGGGTTTCCCCCTGCGCCTTCCCCGGCGCGTCCCGGCGCCCAGCGCGTCGCCCGCCCCCGCCCGGGACCCACCGCCCCGCCCACCGGGAGGTCGCCACCCGCACCCCCGGCATCACACCGCCGCCTGCCCGTTCCCCCACAGCTCCCCGTCCGCACGACCGACCTTGCTCTCCCAGGACGCGCCACCGCGCGAAGCGGTTGCAGGCCGGCCGGAAGTCCTCGAGCAGCCGGGCCGCCCTCCGGTGCCCCGGCCCCCCCGCGACCCCGGGCCCGCCGGGCGTCCGGACGCACCACAAGGCCCCCGGAAGCCGACGTGTTCCGGGGGCCGGTGACGCTGTGCAGGGCGCGGTCAGCGGGACGTGCGCATATGGTGCACCTCGCTGGCGACCGCCGCCATCAGTTCGGGGTCCAGGACCGACGCGTCGGCGAGCCGGGTCGAGGCGGTCAGGGAGTTCAGCAGCGTCTTGGTGACCCGCACGGCGGGCAGCGAGCGCCGCAGGAGCGGTCTGGCCCACTCGTCGACCGCGGTGTCGAGGGCCTCCTCGGGCACGACCCGTTGCAGGACCGACAGACCGAGTGCCTCCTGGGCGGGGAGGGGGCGTCCGGTGAGGATGATCTCACGCACGGACGCGGCTCCGACCTCGCTGATCAGCCGCGGCAGCAGGCCGCCCCACGCGGTGGGCAGACCGAGGGCGAGCTCGGGCAGCCGGAAGCTCGCGGTGTCGGCACCCACCCGCAGATCGCAGGCGAGGGCGAGGGCGAAGCCGGCCCCGATGGCCCTGCCCTGGACACGGGCGATGGTGACGGCGGAGTGGGAGGTCAACGCGTCGCACACCCGCCGGGCCTTGACCCCGGAGACCCGGATGCCGTTGCCGGCGGCGTCGTGCGCGAGGTGTCCGGCGAACTCCTCGCGGTCCCCGCCGAGGCAGAAGTCCTGCCCGGCGCCGGACATCACCAGGACGCGCACCGAGGGATCCTGGTCGTCCAGCACGGTGAGCAGGTCGTCCAGCATGGCCTCGCTGACCACGTTGCCCTGCTCGGGAAGGTTCAACTCGATGGTGAGGACAGGACCCTGCCGGTGCGTGCGCAGGGTCTTCAGTATCCGGTCGTCGGGGTCGTCGGACAGGAACGGGGCGTTCATATCGTCACTTTCAGGGAGGTGATGCGGCGGAAGACGACACGGGTGGTGTCGTACGTGGGAGGTGCGGTGGGCCGCAACGTGGGGAAACGTTCCAGTAGTCGGACGAGGAGTTCACGCGCCTCGAGCCGTGCGAGGGCGGCTCCGAGGCAGTAGTGCGCGCCGCCCCCGAAGGTGAGGTGCCCGCCGTTGCGCAGGATGTCGAAGGCGCCGGGGTCCGGGTTGCGGCGCGGGTCGTGGGCGGCGGATCCGTACAGGACGTGGACGGTGGTGTCCTTCGCGACGGGCACGCCCGCGAGGATGGTGTCGTCGGCGGCGATGCGGGAGTTGACGAACACGGGCGGGTCGTAGCGCAGCGTCTCCTCGATCGCGTCGTCGATGTGGTCGGGGTTTTGCCGCAGCCAGTCGGCACGCGACGGGTCCTGGGTCAGCAGCCAGACGGCGTTGGTCATCAGGACGGCGCTGGTCTCCAGGGAGGCGATGGTGATGAACATCGCCAGGTCGTAGATCACCTGGTCCGCCGCGGCCCGGTCGTCCGGGTACCGGGCGTCCCAGTAGTGGATCCAGCCGGTGAGGGCATCGTCGCCGGGGTGGGCGCGCCGGTGCCGGATGAGCTCGGTGAAGTAGGCCCGCATCTCCAGGGTGGCCTGGGCCGATATCGCGAGTTCGCTCTTGGTGGGCAGCAGCTCCTGCGCGTAGACCTGCCGGTGGGTGAAGTCCAGGATGTGCGCGTAGTCGTCCGGGTCGAGGCCGAGCCACTGGCCGACGGTGCGGACGGGCAGCTGCTCACCGACGACGGTGTGGAAGTCCGCCTCGCCGTCGGCGCTGATCCGGTCCGCGAGTTCGTCGAGGAGACCGGAGGCGAGATCTGCGATCCGGGGGCGCAGCCGCTCGATCGAGGAGCGGTCGAAGGGATTGCCCAGGGCTCGCCGCTGGCAGGTGTGGGCGGGGGCGTTGAGACGGGGCAGGGTTCTGGTCATCTCGCGGGTGGCGGGAGCCTCCCAGCGTCCCTGGTCGGGCTGGCGTTCCTGCCAGGCGAAGTCGGGAACGAGCCAGTTCCTGCCGCGCAGGACCTGGCTGCACGCCTCGAATCCGGTGACGAAGTAACCGCCCCAGGGGGCGCGTACGACGTCCCCCATGGAACGCAGTTCCTCCCAGACGGGAAGCGGGTCGGTCTGTCCTTCACTCGAACGCAGTCGACGGAGGAGGGAGATGACGGTTCGGCGGTCCGTGTTACTGGTGCCGGGAATGGCGCTGGTGTCACGTATTTCGCCAACGGCGGTCACGCGAAGCTCCTTTGGCTGGGCGCTGCCGGTACCGCCGGAACCTACCCTTCCACCCTCCTCCGTCATGCGCCACAGAGTGTTGCTCCTGTCACATGCCGTACATCAGACGCGGAAGACGTCGAGGAAGCTGCTCCAGAAGCCCTTCCTCCGGCCCGGCTCCCGCCGCGCCGGGGCGGTCTGGGCCACGGGCAGCGGCTGCTCCGCACCCGCCGACGCGGCCCGGTGCTGCAGGGCCGCCGCCATCCGCGTGGCCGGCGACGGGCTGAAGGTCGCCGGCAGCGTCACCAGTGCGCGGTGGAACGGCCCCGGCCGCCACTGCAGTTCCTCCTGCGGTACGGCCAGCGTCAGGTCGGGCAGCGCGTTGAGCAGCCGCTCGATCGCGGTGATCGCGATGACCTGCGCCGGGTCCTTGGCGGGGCAGGCGTGCGGGCCGGCCCCCCACGCCAGGTGGGCGCCCCTGCTGCGGGTGCGGCGGGCCTCGGCGAGTGCGGGGTCGCTGTTGGCGCCCGCGAAGGAGATGACGACCGGGGTGCCCGCCTCCACCACATGGCCGCCGAGGTCGACGTCCTGGACCGGGTAGTGGGTCGCGTAGTTGGCGATGGGGGTCTCGTTCCACAGCACGTGATCGAGTGCCTCCTCGATCAGCATGCCGCTCTGCCGGCCGCCCGCGCCGGACAGCAACAGCAGCAGGGCGTTGCCGATGAGGTTGCGTTCGGGTTCCACCCCGGCGCCCATCAGCATCACCAGCTGGTCCTTGAGCTCCTCGTCGGTCAGTCCGGCCGGGTGCTGGATCAGCCAGGAGGTGACGTCGTCGCCGGGCTGGCGCCGCTTGAGGGCGATCAGCTCCATGAGGCAGGCGGTGAGGTCCTCGTTGGCGCGCAGGGCATCCTTGCCGTCGAAGATCGCCGACATCGCGGTGGTGAGGGTGTCACCGATGTCCGCGGGGCAGCCGAAGAGCTTGTTGAACAGCAGCAGCGGCAGCAGCTTGGCGTAGTCGTTGAGCAGGTCGGCGCGGCCCCGCTCGCTGAACTGGTCGAGGAGGTAGTCGGCGATCGGCTCGACGTCACGGCGGATCCGGGTGATGTTGAGCCGGGCCAGGCTGTCGGTGACCGCCTTGCGCAGCCGCAGGTGCACCGCGCCGTCGGTGAACAGGCAGTTGGGCCGGTACGCCATCATCGGCAGCACCGGGTTGTCCATCCCGATGCGCCCCTCGTTCAGGGCCTTCCACCGGCGGGCGTCGCGGGCGAAGAGCTCGGTGTTCTGCAGGACGCGCAGCGCCATCTCGTGCCCGACGACCAGCGTGGCGTCCGCGCCCGGGGCGAGCTCGACCGGACCGGCCGGGGCGTGGGCGCGCAGCCGGTCGTAGAGCGCCTGCGGGTCAGCGGCGAACGAGTCGTCGTGCATGGGGCATCTGCTGTCCGTGGGTGCAGATGTCGGCTGAAGATCCATCGGACCTCTTTCGAGGTAACCACCGGCTTCAGCCGGTGGGGGAATCGAATCCCGGGTGTACGTTTCAGGTGTCCCGCAAGGGATCGGTCCGGACCGGACCGCGACTCTTGGGCCGGAAGCCCCCCTCCTTCAGGAGGGGGAGCGGAGTCACGAAGTCCTCCTCGGTGATCCGGGAACCGCTGTTCCCGGGTGGAGCGGGCGCGTGGCGGTCAGGCGGCGCGCTCGAGCAGATGCCGGACCAGCGCGATCAGTGCCTCCGCGGAGGACCGCTGGTCACGGGCGTCGCAGTAGACGACGGGAGTGTCCGGCAGCAGGTCGAGTGCCTCACGCACCTCTGCTTCGCTGTACGTGGTGGACGAGTCGAAGGTGTTGACGGCGATGGCGTACTCCAGGCCGTACCCCTCGACGAGGTCGATGACCGGGAAGGTCTCCTCCAGCCGTGCGGGGTCGACCAGGAGCAGGGCTCCCAGCGCACCGCGCGCCATGTCCTCCCACAGCTGCATGAAGCGCTGCTGTCCCGGCGTACCGAACAGGTACAGCACGAGGTCTTCGCTCAGGGTGAGACGACCGAAGTCCAGGGCGACCGTGGTGGTGGTCTTGCCCGTCACGCCCCGCAGGTCGTCGACGTGGACGGAGGCCTGGGTCATCTTCTCCTCGGTGCGCAGCGGAGTGATCTCCGACAGCGAGCCGATGAGAGTCGTCTTGCCCACGGCGAAATGCCCGACGACCAGGATCTTCGCGGCGTTGGTCACCGCGTTGGAGACGTAGATGGAGCCCTGGGCCGTCTCAGCTGATGAGGGATTGGAGTCCATGCAGAACCTTCTCGAGGGTCGCTCTGTCAACGTTCTGGGCCCGCGGCGGTTCGGCGCGGTGCAGCAGGTGCCCCTGCTCGAACAGGTCGGTCAGCAGCAGGCGGGCCACTCCCACCGGCAGTCCGAGATGGCCGGCCACCTCGGCCACCGACAGGTAGCCCCCCGCGCACAGGTCCCAGATCGCCGTCACTTCGGGCCCGGCCCCGAGCGGGAGGGTCCGCTCGGGAGCCAGCGTGACGAGGGTGTGCAATGCAAGATCGTCCGAAGACGGCAGGCTCCGGCCACCGGTGATGACGTAGGAGCGGACGAAGTCGCTGGATACGGACCCTTCTTCGCCGGGAGCCGTCATGAGCCGACACCGCGGTTCTCGCGTGGCGCCACGCTCATCGCCTTGCTCAGTGCCGCCACCGTCTTCTGCATGCGGAACGACACGGCTTCCATGTCGACGTCCGGAGCCGCCGAGACGGCCAGGTAGGCGCCCTGACCGGCGGCGCTCAGGAAGATCCAGCCACCGTCGTACTCCAGCAGCGTCTGCTTCCAGATGCCGTTCCCCGCCCCGACGAAACCGGCGACCGCCCGGCTGAGGGACTGCATGGAACTCATGGCGGCGGCGTTCGTCTCCGCGTCGTCGCGCGAGATGTCGTCCGAACGCTGAAGCAGCAGGCCGTCACCCGAGACGAGCACGGCATGACGGGCACCACGCACCTCGAGCACGTCGTTCAGCACCCACGACAGGTCGGTGTTCACTGCTGATCAGGTCCTTCCATGGTGTTCGTGATCCGACCGAGCTGTGTGCCACGGGCGAACGCCCCGAGGCGTGACGCGGTCACCTCGCTGGCCGGTTCGGACGTCTGCTCGTCGACACCGGCCGTGTCGTCCGGCGAGGGCACCACCGAGATGGGGCCCTGCCGCCGGCGTCGCTTGGGAAGCCCGCCGTTCGTCCTGCCCACCACGTGGGAGGGGCCGACCGGGACGGGAGTCAGCCGCTGCGGGGCGGCCTCCTGGCTCACGGCCTCCTGGACGGGCTCGGCGGGCGCGGGAGCGTCGGCGGCCAGGAGGCTTTCCGGTACACGGATCACTGCACGCACTCCGCCGTAGGGGGACACCGAACCGACGGAGACGGAGAAGCCGTACCGCGTGGCGAGCATGCCGCACACCGCGAACCCGAACCGGGGCGGGTCGCCCAGAGCGGTGATGTCGACCTCGTTGTCGGACGACAGCAGAGTCGCCGCCCGGTCCTTGGTCTCCTGGTCCATGCCCAGGCCGGCGTCGTCGACGATGAAGCACACACCCGTCGGGACGGCCTGGATGTTGACCTCGACCGGCGTACCCGGAGCGCTGTAGGTGGTCGCGTTGTCCAGCAGCTCGGCCAGCACGACGGCCACCGGCTCCACGGCCTTGGCGGAGACGGAGACGCTGACCTGCGCGTGGATGCCGACCCGGTCGAAGTCCCTGATCCGTCCCTGGGCGCTGCGCGCCACGTCGTACACGGAGGCCGTGCCGTCACGCCGGCCCAGCCAGCCACCGCACAGGACCGAGATGCCCTTGGCCCGGCGGCTGAACTGGCTGCCGGTGTGGTCCACCGACATCAGGTCGGCGAGGACCTCGCTGTCGTTGCCGTACTTCTTCAACAGGCCGTCCAGCAGCAGCTGCTGCTCCTCGGCGAGGGACTGCAGCGTTCCCATCGCCGACTTCAACACGGCTTTGGTCGACGACTCGGCATCCGCGCGGACGTCGGCGAGGTCGCCCTGGTGCTGTGCGTTGAGGGTGGCGATGTACCCCTGCTGCTGGGCGAGTTGGCCCTGGGCCTGACCCAGGTCCGATTCCAGGTCCTTCCTCGTTCTGCGGAGCGCCAGGTTGGTTCTCCGCGCCCTCATCACTGCGAACGCCGCAGCGATGAGTACTACCAGCAAGATCCACAACAGTGGATCCCTGATCAATGACGTCATGAGACTCTCTTCAAGTCGCATCGTGCGGGAGCGCTGAGGGTCCACCGGTCCGGCTCGAGGAATCCGGCCGTCGAACGGCTCGAGCCCATGGGTGGACCTCACCTCGCACCTTGGTGATGGGGCCTCAGAGACTGTCCCCCGTACGCGTTCATGACGCGCCGTCAGCCTACTGAAAGTTAGATGATCTTATCAGGTGCATATGCACAAAACACTTGCTTCGTTTCTTGCTCGATGACCCTCACCAGACCCTCACACGCCCGCCTTCCACGGGCCACCGAAGCGGAAAGCGACGGCGCGGGACGGGCCGGGCGCCGGGGGGGAACCGGCCCCGAGAATCCGGTGGACACCCCCCGGGCCGTCGGCGCATGGTGGCGGAATGCAGCAGGAGGAGATCTGGGACGCCGACACCGCGCAGCGCTACGACACACCGGGCACCGGCATGTTCGCGCCCGGCACCCTGGAGCCGGCCGTCGACCGGCTCGCCGGCCTCGCTGGGGAGGGGGCCGCGCTCGAGTTCGCCGTCGGGACCGGCAGGGTGGCGGTCCCCCTCGCCGAGCGGGGGGTGCCGGTCGCCGGCATCGAGCTGTCCGTCCCGATGGTGGAGAGGCTGCGGACCAAGGCGGACGAGGCGACGATCCCGGTGGTCATCGGTGACATGGCGACCGCCCGCGCGCCGGGGGAGTACAGCCTCGTCTACCTCGTCTACAACACCCTCTCCAACCTGCTCACCCAGACCGAGCAGGTCGAGTGCTTCCGCAACGCCGCCCGCCACCTCGTCCCCGGGGGCCGGTTCGTGATCGAGCTCTGGGTGCCGGAGCTGCGCAAGCTCCCACCGGGCCAGGAGGCCACGGTCTGGCAGTCCGAGCCCGGCTACATCGGCCTGGACACGTACGACGTCCTGCGTCAGCAGGTGGTGTCGCACCACTTCCGGTTCGACGGGACCCGGCAGGCGCGGCTGTTCCGCAGCCCCCACCGCTACGTCTGGCCGGCCGAACTCGACCTCATGGCCCAGCTGGCCGGCTTCGGGCTGGAGGCCAGGCACGCGGACTGGGCCGGGGCCCCCTTCACCGCCGCGTCACGCTCCCACGTCTCGGTCTACCGCATCCCGCCCACCCGGTAGAGGACCAGCATGCCGGGGCCGGCCCGTACGGGCCGGCCCCGGCATGCTGGTCCGGTCCGGTGTCAGACGTTGACACCGAAGTCGGCGGCGATTCCGGAGAGCCCGGAGGCGTACCCCTGGCCGACGGCGCGGAACTTCCACTCGGCGCCGTGACGGTAGAGCTCGCCGAAGACCATGGCCGTCTCGGTGGAGGCGTCCTCCGAGAGGTCGTAGCGGGCGATCTCCTGGTTGTTGGCCTGGTTGACGACGCGGATGAAGGCGTTGCGGACCTGGCCGAAGCTCTGGCCGCGGTTCTCGGCGTCGTGGATCGACACCGGGAACACGATCTTGTCGACCTCGGCGGGCACGCCGACGAGGTTCACCTTGACGCTCTCGTCGTCGCCCTCGCCCTCACCGGTGAGGTTGTCACCGGTGTGCTCCACCGAACCGTCCGGGCTCCTCAGGTTGTTGTAGAAGACGAAGTGCCGGTCGGACAGGACCTTGCCGGAACCGTCGACCAGCAGCGCGGAGGCGTCGAGGTCGTAGTCGGTGCCGGTGGTCGTGCGGACGTCCCAGCCGAGGCCGACCACGACCGCGGTCAGCCCCGGGGCCTCCTTGCTGAGAGAGACGTTGCCGCCCTTGGACAGGGAAACACCCACTGCGTACTCCTTCTTGGTTGTCCTTGCTCGTTCTCGGTGATTCAGTCGCGCGAGTTGCCGAAGAGGAGGCGGTAGCCGATGAGGAGGACGAGGGCGCCGACGATGGCCGAGCCCCAGGTGGCGGCGTCGAAGAACTCCCGCTGTACCGGGCGCCCCAGGAACTGCGCCGACAGCCAGCCGCCGAGGAAGGCCCCGGCGACGCCGATGAGCGTCGTGCCGATCAGCCCGCCCGGATCGCGTCCGGGCAGGACGGCCTTGGCCACCGCTCCTGCGAACAGCCCCAGTACCAGCCAAGCGATGACGCCCATGTCCACCCACTCCTCGTCTCTTCGCATCCGTGCGTCGACAGCCTATCTTCTACAATTATGTAGAAGACGAGGGGTGGGGGGCGTCACGAGCTGATCAATCCTCGTCCTCGTCCCCCTCGTCCTCGTCGCCCTCGAAGAAGTCCCCGATCTCGTCGACGACCTCGGCCGCGACCATGCCGCCGACGACACCGACGGCGAGCCCGGCCGCGCCCGCCGCGACGACGGTCCCCATGCCGGGACCGGAGCGGTGGCCGTCGTGGTGGTGCCCGTCGTGGACGTGATGGCCGCCGTGCCCGTGACCGGCGTGCGCGCCGTACGAGGCCCGGTGCTCCACGAGCCGGCGCACCCAGTCGTCGACGACCGCGTTCCAGTCCTGGTGCCCGACGCCGTCGTGGGAGACGGTGAACCGGTGGACCGCGTCGTGACCGGAGGAGAAGAACCCGCCGCGCTTGTCCGCCTCCAGCACGACCTCCATCCCGCCGGGACCGGCGAGGAACGTCACCTCGATCTCGTTGACCTGGTGGGCGTACTGCGGCGCCGGGGTCAGCTCGATCTCCTGGTAGAAGGGCAGCTGCTGGCCGGTGCCGCCGATCCGGCCGTACTCGAGGTCGGCGGACCTGAAACCGAAGCCCAGCCCGCCGAACGCCTCGAGGATCGCCTCCTGCACGGGCAGGGGGCCGACGTTCAGCTGATCCAGGTCACCCTTGTCCCTGGCACCCGCCACGGCGAGCTCGGTGCGCACGCCCAGGACGATGCCGAGGCCCTGGCCGTGCAGCTCGGTGACGGGCGTCTCCCAGGGCAGCGTCACGGAGAACGGCACGCTGTGCACCGAGCCCGCGGCGAGCCGGAAGCCGCCGCCCACGGTGAACCGCTCGAAGGCGACGACGCCTTCGCTCTCGCCCTCCTCGTGCTCGGCCTCGACCCGGGCCACCAGCTCCAGCGTGATGTGCTCGATGTCGAAGTCGGCGTCTCCACCCTTGAGGTGGACCTGCCCGGTCAGTGCGGCTCCGGGCCGTGGGGCACCGGGGTCGAGGACCGTGTCGACCGTGGGGCCACCCACTCCGAGCGAACCGAGCAGTCGTTTGAACACCATCGCGGCGTTCACTCCTTCGCGTGCGATTGTTCCGTAGGCGCAACGCCGCACGCCCCCGCGGGCATCCGGCAAGGGCCTTCTACAAGCACGTAGAAGCATAGAGGCGGTGAAGATCGAGGAAGGGTTCGCTGCGTGCCCGCACGGCGTGAATGGCCGAAAGTGAACCCCCCGTGACGTGGGCGGACTTCGCGGGTCCGGGAGCCGCTGGGCGTACGCGCTCGCAACGGCGACACGGCCGCGGGCCCGGTTTCGCCCTGGTGCCCGACCCGGTTACGGTTTCCCGAGTCGTTCCTCTCGTGTCGCATACGCAACTCTCGTAAGAGGTGTTCTGCCCTGTCCGGGTTTTCGCAGGAAGGAATCGTGAAAGAAACGCTGCCCGCGCGCAGCCCCGGGGAGACGGACGGGCCGCCGACGAGACCCGGCGGGACGGCACCGGTCACGGTGCAGACCCGTGCCGCCCCCGCGCCGGACGACACGCGCACCCGGTCGGCGAAACCGCGGGACGCGCTCTTCGACAACGCCAAGTACCTGGCCATCGTGCTGGTGGCGGTCGGCCACGCATGGGAACCGCTGCGCAGCGAGAGCCGCACCGTCACCGCCCTCTACACGCTTGTCTACGCCTTCCACATGCCGGCGTTCATCGTCGTCTCCGGCTACTTCTCGCGCGGCTTCGACTGGAGCGCGGGACGGATCAGGCGTCTGGTCACCGGGATCGCCGTGCCCTACGTCGTCTTCGAGGTGGCGTACACCCTCTTCACCCGGTGGAGTGACGACGAACCGGACCGCCCGATCAGCCTGCTGGACCCCCTGTACCTGACCTGGTTCCTGGCCGCGCTGTTCGTCTGGCGGCTGACCACCCCGATCTGGCGGTCCGTGCGGTGGCCGCTGCCCCTCGCCCTCACCCTCGCGGCACTGGCCACCCTCGCCCCGTCCATCGGCGAGGACCTCGACCTCCAGCGCACCCTGCAGTTCCTGCCCTACTTCGTACTCGGCCTGTCCCTCAGGCCGGAGCACTTCGAAAGGGTGCGGCGCCCTCAGGTGCGCCTCCTGGCCGTGCCGGTCTTCCTCGGCGCCCTGGTCATGGCGTACTGGGCCGTGACGCGGATGGACTACGCCTGGTTCTTCCACCACTCCAGCGCCGAGGAACTCGGGGCGCCCGCCTGGTACGGGCCCGTCATGACGCTGGCGATCTTCGGCTGTTCGACGGTCCTGGTCGTCTGCTTCCTCGCCCTCGTGCCGCGCCGCCGGACGTGGTACACCGCGCTCGGCGCCGGCACGCTGTACGGCTACCTGCTGCACGGCTTCGTCATCCAGGCCGCCAACCACTGGCACTGGTCCCGCAACGACTGGTTCCACCAACCGCTCGGCAAGATCACCGTCACCCTCGTCGCCGCCGTGGCCGTGACCCTCCTGTGCACGGCACCGGTACGGCGGGTCTTCCGGGCCGTGGTCGAGCCGAGAATGGACTGGGCCTTCCGGCAGCGGGAACCGGCACCACCGAGATCCGGATGAAGCCCGAGGGGCGCACGAGCCCAACAGCTCGTGCGCCCCTCGTGTTCGTGCGTCCCGCGGGCCCCGCAGCGCGCGGTCGTACCGCTCGCCGTGCCGTCAGGGCGCCTGCGTCAGACCGCCTGCCGGGAGGCCGCCCGCGTGGCGGCGGCGTGAGCGCGGCGGGCCCGGGCGCGCAGTACGGACTTGAGCACTTCACCGGTCCAGAGGATGGTGGAGCCGACGGCCACGCAGGCCAGCCACTGGCCGGGGGTGAGGTCGGTCGTGGTGAAGAAGCCGTGCAGGGCGTCCGTCTCGACGATGAACACGAGCAGGACGATCACGGCGAGGGTGGCGACGAACGCGGAGGTGTTCTGCAGCGTCTCACGGCTGAACACGCTGCGGGTGTCGTGCCGGACGTTGAGCAGGTTGAAGACCTGGAAGAAGACGAAGGTGGCGAAGGCCATCGTGCCGGCCACGGTCGCCTTCCCCAGCTCCGCCTCGGGCCCGGGGGCCCAGATCAGCATCGCGAGGGTGCCGACCGCCATCACCGTGCTCGCCAGGAGGATCCGGGCGAAGCGCTGCCGGCTGAGGATGCGTTCGCCGGCGTGCCGGGGCGGCCGGCTCATCGCGTCCGGGTCGACCGGGTCGACGCCCAGGGACATGGCCGGCGGACCGTCCATGACCAGGTTCACGAACAGGATCTGCAGGGCGGTGAACGGCGCCCCGCCGGCCAGACCGGTCAGCGAGGCGATCAGGAACGTGGCGACGAAGCCCAGGGCGGTGGAGACCTGGAACCGGGTGAACTTCACGATGTTGCCGTAGATGCCGCGGCCTTCGCGGACGGCGGACACGATGGTGGCGAAGTTGTCGTCGGTCAGCACCATCGTGCCGGCCTCCTTGGTGACCTCCGTCCCCGTGATGCCCATCGCCACCCCGATGTCGGCCTTGCGCAGCGCGGGCGCGTCGTTGACACCGTCCCCGGTCATCGCGACCACGTCACCGCGGTCCTGCAGCACCCGGACGATACGGATCTTGTGCTCGGGGGACACCCGGGCGACGACGCCCACCTCGTCCAGCCGGTCGGCCAGCACGGCGTCGTCGTCGACGCGGTCCAGTTCTGCGCCCGTCACCGCTTCACCGGGGATGCCGAGCTCGCGGGCGATGGCACCGGCGGTCACCGCGTGGTCGCCGGTGATCATCCGGACCCGGATCCCGGCCTCCCTGCACTCGGCGATGGCCGCGCGCACCTCGGGACGCGGCGGGTCGACGATGCCCACCAGCGCCGTCAGCACGATCCGGTCGAGGAGCTCCTTGAGGTCCTCGGGGGCCTGGAACCCGTCGGCCGGGAAGTCCTCCATCCCCAGCGCCATCACCCGCATGCCCTGCTCGGCCAGGGAGGCGTTGCCCTCGTCGAACCGCCGCCGTGCCGCCTCGTCGAACGGCAGGAACCCCTCCTCGCCGAGGTAGCGGTCCGCGCGGTCCGCGAGGACGTCGGGGGCGCCCTTGACGCAGCACCGGATCACCGCACGCCCGGAGTCGTCCGTCCAGTCGTGGAAGGTCGCCATGAACTTGTAGTCGGAGTCGAAGGGGATCTCCAGCCGCCGTGGCCGCTCCTGACGCATGCCGGTCACGTCGATGCCGCCCTTCTCGGCCAGGACGACCAGGGCGCCCTCGGTCGGGTCGCCCACGACCTGACCGTCGCGGATCACGGCGTCGGTGCACAGGGCCATCGCGGTCAGCGCGTGGTCCAGGGCCGACGGCAGGGGCTGCCCGTCGGTGGTGCGGATCCGCCCCTCGGTGGAGTACCCCTCACCGGAGAGGGTGAGCCGACGGCCGGCCACCAGCACTTCCCGCGCCGTCATCTGGTTCAGCGTCAGCGTGCCGGTCTTGTCGGTGCAGATCTGGGTGGTGCTGCCCAGGGTCTCCACCGACGCCAGCTTCTTGACGATCGCCCCCTTCTTGGCCATCCGGCCGGTGCCCATCGCGAGGGTGAACGCGACCACCGCGGGCAGCCCTTCGGGGATGGCGGCGACCGCGAGCGACACGGCGCTGATGAACAGGTCGCCGAAGTCCTGCCCGCGCACCAGGCCGAGGACGAAGACGACGACGATGACCAGCCCGGCGACCAGGGCGAGGGTACGGCTGAGCGCGTCGATCTGGCGCTGCAGCGGAGTCGGCCCCGGCTGGGCCTGGTGCAGCATGTCGGCGATGCGGCCGGTCTCGGTGCTCATGCCGGTGGCGGTGACCGTGACCTCGCCGCGGCCGCGGGTGACGGCGGTGTTCATGAACACCGCCGTCACCCGGTCGGCCAGCGGGGCGTCCGGCGCGACCTCGGCGTCCGCGTCCTTCGCCACGGCCAGGGCCTCACCGGTCAGGACGGACTCCTGCACCTCCAGGGACGCCGACGTCAGCAGCCTGCCGTCCGCCGGCACCCGGTCGCCCGGCGCCAGGGTGATCACGTCCCCGGGAACCAGTTCACCGGCGGCCAGTTGCACCAGCCGCCCGTCGCGGCGGACGGTGGCATGCGTCACCGTCATCTCCCGCAGGGCGTCCAGAGCCGCCTCGGCCCGGGACTCCTGCACGAACCCGATCGTCGCGTTGAGCAGGACCACCACCGCGATCGCGAGGGGTGTCTCCCACTCCCGGGTCACCACCAGGCTGACCACGGCGGCCACCAGCAGAATGATGATCAGCAGATCCTGGAACTGGCGCAGGAAGGCCCGCCAACGGGGTTCCCGGGGAGCCTCGTCCAACTGGTTCGGCCCGTGCTCCGCGAGCCGCCGCGCCGCCTCGTCGGACGACAGCCCCGCACCCGGCTCCACATCGAGCCGATCGGTGACCTCGGAGGCGGGCAAGGCATGCCAGGAGGGCGGTGTGACGGAAGTGTGGGAAGGCGACATCGCTCCATTCTGCACGCGGCCGTACCACCGGGCATGACCGGGATTCGGCTCTCCGAGGGGGTGAGCACCACGAAGTCCGCGTTCCAGGCGTCGAGGCAGACGGCAAGCCGGCCGACGCCGGGGGCGTCGGCCGGCTCCGGTCCGGGCGTCAGCCCAGCGGTGTGATCCGGATGTCGCGGAACCGGACTCTGTTCCCGGGGTTTCCGTGGTCCTGGAGCCGGAGGGCCCCCGCCGCGGGCGTCTCGGCCCTGCCCGACGCGGTGGGCCCGTCCAGGGCGACGTCGTCGTGGACCTTCTGCCCGTTCCACACCACCGTGACCCGGGCGTCGGCGGTCTTGCGGCCGTTCTCGTCGAAGCGGGCCGCGCGGAAGACGATGTCGTAGGTCTGCCACGTCTCGGGCGCCGTGGCCGCGTTCGTGTCGGGGGCCCGTTTCAGCTTGTTCTTGCGAGGAACCCCGGGGCTTCAGCCCCGGGAGAAATCGCATCCGCGTGTATCGCGGCGTGCAGCGCCGCGGTATCGCTGTGCCTGCCCGGCCGTGGAGCGGCCGGGTCCCGCCCACGGGCGCGGTGAGGCGGCCCCGGCCATGCCGGGCTTCACCCGATGGGATGACCAGTGGGGGAACGCGTGGTGCGGCACCGCGCGGGTGTCTACGCTCGGTGATCGTGAAGCTGGTGGTGCAGGTCAGACTGCTGCCGACGCCCGTACAGGCGGCGGCCCTGGAGACGACCCTGCAAGCCTGCAACGAGGCCGCCACCTGGGCCAGTGACGTCGCCTTCGAAAAGGATGTGAAGAAGAACTTCGCGCTGCGCCGGCACACTTACACCGAGATCAAAACCCGGTGGAACCTGGGCGCGCAGGCCGCCCAACATGTCATCAAGAAGGTGTGCGACGCCTACGCCACGCTGCAGGCGAACCTGAAGGCCGGAAATCTGGGCCGACCGGGCTCGCAACGCCACCGCCGCGCCACCCAGAAACCCGTCGTCTTCCGTCCCTCCGGCGCCCAGCCCTTCGACGACCGGATGCTGTCCTGGCAGACCGACCGGCGCCGGGTCTCGATCTGGACGGTGGCCGGGCGGGTGAAGGACGTGGCGTTCACCGCCGCACCGGAGCAACTGGCCACCCTCGCCCTCTACCGCAGGGGTGAGTCCGATCTCATCTGCCGGGACGGCAGGTGGTTTTTGAATGCCACCTGCGAGGTGCCCGAGGCGCCGCTGAACACGGAGCCGGTGGACTTCCTCGGCATCGACCTGGGCATCGTCAACATCGCCACCACCTCGGACGGCGAGATCATGGCCGGCCGGGAACTCAACCGCATCCGCGCGCGGGAACGCACGCTCCGCAGCAAGCTGCAGAAGAAGAACACCCCGTCCGCCAGACGCCGGCTGAAGAAGCGGCGCCGCAAGGAGGCCCGGCGGGCGAAGGACATCAACCACAAGATCGCGAAGCATGTGGTGGCCGAGGCAGAACGCACCGGTCGCGGGATCGCCCTGGAGGACCTGACGGGCATCCGCGGACGGGTACGGCTTCGCAGGCCCCAACGGGCCACCCACTCCAGCTGGGCCTTCGCCCAGCTGGGGCAGTTCATCGCGTACAAGGCCCGCCGGGCGGGGGTGCCGGTGGTGTATGTCGATCCGGCGTACACCTCCCGCACCTGCGCCGAGTGCGGGCACATTGACCAGGCGAACCGGGTCTCCCAGGCCCGGTTCGCGTGCCGGTCCTGCGGATTCGTTGATCACGCGGACCGGAACGGCTCCCGCAACATCCGCGCCCGGGCGTGGGAGTTGTGGCGACGCGGGGCGCAGTCAACCGCCCCAGACCCGCTCCCGCGTCCGCGGGGCGGGGCTGGACGCAGACGCAGCATCACCGCCAGTGGTGCCCGTTGTGCAAGCCCGTCGTTTTAGCGACGGGTAGTTGACATAGAACGCCCCGGCCTCGTCGGTGCCGAGCGTGGTGTCGCCGTAGGAGTCGAGGATCTGGAGCTCATAGCGGTCCTGGAGGAAGATGCCGCTGTTGCCGCGGTCCTGCCCGGTGACCTCGGGCGGAAGCAGCGGGACGCGGAACTCCACGTGCAGCGCGAAGTCCTGGTACGCGTCCTTGGTGCGGAGGTCACCGCAGCACACCTCCATCGACTTCTCGTCGGCGAGCGGCCATCGGGAGGTCCTCCCGTCGGTGTGCTGCCACTGGTCCTGCGAGCCGGCCGTGCCGTCGAAGAGGGTGACCGGGGCTCCGTGCGGACGGACGCTGATCATGTCGAGGTTGACATGGCCGGTGTCGCCCGCGTCGTACCGGTAGGAGACCGTGTTGGGTCCGGCGCGCAGGTTCAGCTTCTCGGTCCGTGTCGACCACGAGTCCCAGTCACCGGTGGAGGCGAGCTTCGTCTGCCGCACCTTCTTCCCGTTGGCGTACAGGGAAAGGGACTTGGTGCCCGCGAACGGGTTGGGCCCGTTGGAGTAGCGCAGGCCCACGTCGTAGGCGCCCGTCTTCGGGACCGTCACGTCGAAGGCGGTGCCGGCCCTGCCCTCCGTGGCGTAGCGGTCGACGAAGCCGCTGCCGGAATGGCCGACGTGGTCGGTGCCGACGCCGGCCGTGCCCGTCAGACGCGCCTCCTCGGCCTCGTACCGGGTGGCGGGCGGCGGCTGCTTGCCCGGTGTCCGGTTGAGGGTGTACCAGGCCTCGGTGTTCCACAACTGCTCACCGGAGGCGGAGGAGAAGGGGCGCGGGGAGCGGACGTGCACCACGCGGCCCGGTTTCAGACCGTCCAGCCGGAGCTCGACGGTGCGGCCGTCCTTCGAGAGCTTCGCCGAGCGCACCGCGAGCCGCTCCTCGGCGATCTTCGGTCCACCGTAGTCCGCGGTCGGCGTGTAACGCCACTGCTCGGCACGGTAGTGCGTGGCGAGTTCCTCGGCGGTGGCGGCGGACACCGGCTGGGTGTACGTCAGGTCGAAGCCGCCGGGCACGGCCCGCATGGTGCGGATGTCGAAGGTGTTCTTGCCGTTCGGGGCCAGCTTTTGCAGGCCGAACCTGAGCTTGCCCTCCTGGCCCCAGTTGCCGCCGGCGCCCAGGCCGCCGGCGTAGATCGCGCCGTCGGGGCCCGGGACGGCCACGCGGTCCTCGAGTTCGAGGACGAGGGCCCCGGGATGGCCCGGGACCAGGCCGAGCGGGCGTTCCACCGCTTCTACCGCGCCGACGAGGCACGGGCCCGCGCCGGAGCCGGCGGTGCGGGCCTCGGCCTGGCCATCGTCGACTCGCTGGTACGGGCGCACGGCGGCCACGTCGAGGTCCGCACCGCCCCGGGCGAGGGCGCGGTGTTTCACGTCCTGCTGCCCCTGGATCCCGGCGCCTGAGGTCCCGCGCCACCGCGCCACCGCGCCACGGTCGTCATCGGACGCGCCCACGACGACCGCGCCCACGACGACCGCGCCTACGACGACTGGCGCACCACCAGTTCCGTCGGCAGCGTCAGCTGCTGCCGGGGCGCGCCGTGCCGGGTGATGTCGGCGAGGATCCGGGCCATGGTGCGGCCCAGTTCCTCCACCGGCTGACGCACCGTCGTCAGGGGCGGATCGGTGTGGCGGGCGAGGACGGAGTCCTCGAAGCCGACGACGGCGACATCACCGGGCACGTGCCGTCCCCGCCGGCGCAGTTCCGCCAGGGCGCCGACCGCCATGAGGTCGGAGGCGGCGAAGACGGCGTCCAGGTCCGGGACGCGTTCAAGAAGCGAACGCATGGCGCGGCTGCCGCTCTCCTCGGTGAAGTCGCCGACTTCGACCAGGAGTTCGTCCACCGGCGTGTCCGCCTCCTGGTGGGCGGTGCGCCAGCCGGCGAGCCGGCTGCGGCCGACGTCCATGTCCTGGGGGCCGGTGATCGTGGCGATCCTCCTCCGGCCGCTGTGCAGCAGGTGCCGGACGGCCTCGACGGCTCCTCCGGCGTTGTCGGAGTCGACGTAGCTCAGCTGCTCGCCCGCGTCGCGGCGGCCGGCCAGCACGGTGGGCAGGCCCATCTCCTCCAGCATGCCGGGCAGCCGGTCCTCGGAGTGGACGGAGACCAGGAGCACGCCGTCCACGCGGCGCGTCGCCAGTGACTCGGTCAGCTGGTCCCGCTCGGCCTCGTCGCGCACGAGCATGAGCTGCAGCTGGATCCGGCTCTCGGCGAGGGCGCCGCTGACGCCCCGGATCAGCGCGGCGAAGAACGGCTCCGAGCCGAGCCGGCTCTCCGACTCCGGGATCACCAGGGCAACGGCGTCGGTGCGGTTGGTCACCAGGCCGCGGGCGACCGAGTTGGGGACGTAGTTGAGCTCCTTGATCGCGGCCAGGACCCTGGAGCGGGCATCGGCGCTGACCAGATCCGAGCCGTTGACGACGCGGGACACCGTGGTGCGGCCCACCCCGGCACGGGCGGCGACCGTTTTGATCGTGGGCCGACGATTCCCAGTCATGCACTCCCCATCCCTCGGCAGCCGCGGCGGCGCCGGCCGCCGGATGACCAGCGGCAATTGTTGCAGATGCCACCGCGATCGGAGCACCCCCGAGGCTTCGGGAACGAGCACCGGACAGCGGTACCGGACGCGAAGTCGGTTCAAGTCATTGACATATCCGCCGCGGGACAGGAGTCTTCGGTGCATTGGTGGGAACGTGCCCACCCTGGAGTGGGCACGTTCCCACTCGATTGTCGGAGCCGCTGTAGTCATCGCAGAACTTGTCACCTCGGTGTGTCAGTGCTGTCGCTAGGAGGAGATCCATGGGCACTCTCGGTTCGTTGCGCACGAGGGCGGTGGCGACAGTCGCGGTCGTCGGCGCGCTGGCACTTGTCGCCGGTTGCAGCAGCGGCGGTGACTCGGTCACCGGCGGTGGCAAGAAGGACGGCAAGGTCACCATCACGATGGGCCTGTTCGGGGTGATGGGCCTCAAGGAGACGGGGCTCCTCGAGCAGTACGAGAAGGAGAACCCCGATGTCGAGATCAAGGCCGAGATCGCCGGGGACGAGCAGACGTACTACACCGCGCTGCAGACCAGGCTCGCCGCCGGCGACGGTCTGAAGGACATCCAGGGCATCGAGATCGGCCGGGCCAAGGAGATCACCGAGACCCAGTCGGACAAGTTCGCGGACTTCGCCGGCACGGCGGGCACCGACCACTTCCTGCCCTGGAAGCAGTCCCAGATCAGCACCGCGGACGGCAAGGTGCTGGGCCTGGGCACCGACATCGGCCCGATGGCCGTCTGCTACCGCAAGGACTACTTCGAGAAGGCCGGCCTGCCCACCGACCGGGAAGAGGTCGGCAAGCTGTGGGAGGGCGACTGGAACAAGTACGTCGAGGTCGGCCGCACCTTCAAGAAGGGCTTCAAGGGCGGTGAGGTGGCGTACATGGACTCGGCCAGCGGCCTGTTCAACGCCATGGTCTACGGCCACTCCGAGCAGTACTACGACGAGAAGGGCGACCTGATCCACGACAAGAACCCGGTCGTCAAGGACGCCTGGGAGCTGTCCTCGGACGCGGCCGACGAGGACCTGACGGCCAAGCTGCGCCAGTTCCAGCCGGGTTGGGACCCGGGCCTGGCCAACGGCACGTTCGCGACCGCCGTGTGCCCGGCCTGGATGCTCAGCCACATCAGCGAGAAGGCCGGTGACGCCAACCAGGGCAAGTGGGACGTCGCCCGGGCGCCCAAGGGAGCCAACTGGGGCGGCGCCTTCCTCGGTGTGGTCGAGAAGAGCCCGGTGAAGGAGGAGGCCCAGAAGCTCGTCGCCTGGCTGACCGCACCGGAGCAGCAGGCCCACATCTTCAAGGAGATAGGCAACATCCCGTCCTCCCAGGAGGCGCTGCAGAGCGACGACGTGAAGAACGCCGAGTCGGAGTACTTCAGCGGCGCGCCGATCGGCCAGATCTTCGGTGCGGCCGCGCAGGAGATCCCCGACAAGCAGGTCCTCGGCCGCAAGGACGGCACGATCAAGGACACCTTCTCGCAGGGCCTGGCCCTGGTCGAGCAGGGCACCGCACGCGACAAGGCGTGGAACACCACCATGGAGCGCATCGAGAAGGCGGTCGGCTGACCGGTCGCCCCGCGGTCGCCTTGGGCCCGCCGCCTTCCGCCGGCGGGCCCGGGCCCCGGCTCACACATCCGCTCTCAGGAAGGAAGTCCGGTGGCCACCTCCACCACCAAGGCCCTGGCCGGCGAGGAACCGCCAGGCGCGCCCCGCACGACCGGAGGCGAGAGGACCGCCCGGCGGCGCAGCGCGCTGCTGCACCGACTGGACGTCAAGGGCGCGCCGTTCGCGTTCGTCGCGCCGTTCTTCGTCGTCTTCGCCGCGTTCAGTTTCTACCCCCTGGTCTACACCTCGTGGATCTCCCTGCACGACGTGGAACTGGCCACCCTCGACGTGATGGAGTGGGTGGCGTTCGACAACTACGTCGAGCTCTGGGGCGATTCACGGTTCTGGAACGCGCTGCAGAACACTCTCACCATCGGCGTCATCTCCACCGTGCCGCAGCTGCTGATGGCGCTCGGCCTGGCGCACCTGCTCAACTACCGCATGCGCGCCTCGCTGTTCTTCCGCGTGGCCTCGCTGGTCCCGTACGCCACCTCGGTCGCCGCCGCAGCCCTCGTGTTCACCATGATCTTCGAACGTGACTTCGGCATGATCAACTGGGCGCTCGGCGCGGTCGGCGTCGACCCGGTGAACTGGGAGGCCGACAAGTGGCCCGCCCAGGTGGCGATCTCCACCATCGTCATCTGGCGCTGGACCGGCTACAACGCGCTGCTCTACCTGGCCGCCATGCAGGCCATCCCCGCCGACCGGTACGAGGCGGCCTCCCTCGACGGCGCCTCCCGGTGGAAGCAGTTCACCCATGTCACCGTCCCGGGCATCCGCTCCACCATCGTCTTCACCATCGTGCTCTCCACGATCGGCGCCACCCAGCTGTTCGGCGAACCGCTGATCTTCGGCCAGGGCCCCAACGGCATCACCGGCGGCGCGGACAACCAGTACCAGACCCTGGGCCTGCTGCTGTACGAGGAGGGCTGGAAGAACTACCAGATGGGCCGCTCGGCGACGGTCGCCTGGGCGATGTTCATGCTGCTCGTCCTCGCCTTCGTGGCGCAGCGCCTGATCAAGCGCCTGCGTTCCCGTACGTCCTGACCTGGAGTCGTCATGACCATCCACAGCCTCCCGGCCCGGACGAAGACCCCGGACCGGACTCCCGCCGAGAAGCCGGTCCGCCGCCGCGGCGGCCGCCGGCTGCTGCGCGAGCGCGCCGGACGCCAGCACCACGCGGGCCCGCTCGCCTATGTCCTGCTCGCCGTCATGGCGGTGCTGTCCATCTTCCCGCTGTACTGGACGATGGTGGCGGCCTCCACCGACAACACCCGGGTCAGCCAGACGCCGCCGCCCTTCCTGCCCGGCCCGAACCTGTTCAGCAACCTCGCCCGGGCCTGGGACGAGGCGGCCATGGGCAAGGCCATGATCAACAGCCTGATCGTGGCCGGGGTGATCGCCCTGTCCACGGTGATGTTCGCGACCCTGGCGGGCTTCGCCTTCGCCAAACTGAAGTTCAAGGGACGCAACGTCCTGCTGATGCTGGTGATCGGCACCATGCTGGTGCCGCCGCAGCTCGGCGTCGTCCCGCTGTTCATGATGATGTCGGAGCTCGGCTGGTCGCAGCAGCTGCCCGCCGTCATCTTCCCCACGCTGGTGAGCGCGGTCGGCGTCTTCTTCATGCGGCAGTACCTCTCGGAGGCACTGCCCGACGAACTCGTCGAGGCCGGACGCGTGGACGGGGCGCACTCGCTGCGGATCTTCTGGAGCATCGTGCTGCCCGTCGCACGGCCCGCCATGGCCGTTCTGTTCATGATCACGTTCGTGCACGCGTGGAACGACTTCTTCTGGCCGTTCGTGGTGCTCGACATGACCAACCCGACGGTCCCCGTCGCCCTCACCCAGCTCAGCGCGGGCTACGTCCGCGACCAGTCGCTGATCATGGCGGGCGCGCTGCTCGGCACGCTGCCGCTGCTGGCGATGTTCATCGTCTTCGGCCGCCAGATCGTCAGCGGCATCATGGCGGGCGCCGTCAAGGGCTGACCGCCACACCCGGACCGGCCCCGGGCCGCCGGCCGCCCACCACCCCCACCGGGCGTTCGCGCGCCCGCGCACCACCCCCTCCACCCGAAAGGACTCACGTGGTCACCGCAGCACAGCAGACCGCGTCCGCCCCGGACGCCGCCCGCACCTTCGCCCGCACCTTCCCCAAGGGGTTCGTCTGGGGCTCCGCGACCGCCTCCTACCAGATCGAGGGGGCCGCCGCCGAGGACGGCCGTACACCGTCCATCTGGGACACCTACGCCCGCACCCCCGGCCGGGTCCGCAACGGCGACACCGGTGACATCGCCACCGACCACTACCACCGCCGGCGCGAGGACGTCGCGCTCATGGCCGAACTCGGCCTGGGCGCCTACCGCTTCTCCCTGGCCTGGCCCCGGATCCAGCCCACCGGCCGCGGCCCCGCCGTGCAGAAGGGCCTGGACTTCTACCGGCGCCTCGTCGACGACCTGCTGGAGAAGGGCATCCAGCCCGTCGCCACCCTCTACCACTGGGACCTGCCACAGGAGTTGGAGGACGCCGGAGGCTGGCCCGAGCGCGCCACGGCCGAGCGGTTCGCCGAGTACGCCGCCCTGGCCGCGGACGCCCTCGGCGACCGGGTGAAGACCTGGACCACCCTCAACGAGCCCTGGTGCAGCGCCTTCCTCGGCTACGGCTCCGGCGTGCACGCCCCCGGCCGCACCGACCCGGTCGCCGCCCTGCGCGCCGCCCACCACCTCAACCTGGCCCACGGCCTGGCCGTCCAGGCACTGCGCGACCGGGTCGCCGCCGACGCCCAGTGCTCGGTCACGCTCAACATCCACCACGTCCGACCGCTCACCGACAGCGAGGCCGACACCGATGCGGTCCGCCGCATCGACGCGCTCGCCAACCGGGCCTTCACCGGCCCGATGCTGCGGGGCGCCTACCCGGAGGACCTGCTCAAGGACACCGCGGCACTGACCGACTGGTCCTTCGTGAAGGACGGCGACCTCCGGCAGATCCACCAGCCGCTGGACTTCCTCGGCGTCAACTACTACACGCCCACCCTGGTCTCCGAGGCCGACGGCAGCGGCACCCACACCTCCGACGGACACGGCAGGAGCGAGCACAGCCCCTGGCCGGGCGCCGACCGGGTCGCCTTCCACCAACCGCCCGGCACCACCACCGCCATGGGCTGGGCCGTCGACCCCACCGGCCTGTACGACCTGCTGCGCCGGCTGGCGTCCGACTTCCCGAAGCTGCCGCTGATCATCACCGAGAACGGTGCGGCGTTCGACGACTACGCCGACCCCGCGGGACAGGTCAACGACCCCGACCGGATCACCTACCTGCACGGCCACCTGGCCGCCGTCCACCGGGCCATCGCCGACGGTGCGGACGTGCGCGGCTACTTCCTGTGGTCGCTGCTGGACAACTTCGAGTGGGCCCACGGCTACGGCAAGCGTTTCGGCGCGGTCTACGTGGACTACCCGACCGGTACCCGCATCCCCAAGGCCAGCGCCCGCTGGTACGCCGAGGTGGCCCGCAGCGGGATCCTGCCCGGCGCCTGACCGGACCCGGAAGCGCCGCCGGAACCGGGGAGGGGGACCGGTGCACGCACCGGTCCCCCTCCCCGGTTCCGGCCTCCGCTCTGGCGATCGGGGCGAGGCGTGGAAGGCGGCCGATACGCCGCCGCAAGCTGTTTCGGGAAAACCCGAAACATTCGAATCCTCCTTGCGCGCCCCCGGGAACCGCCGTCCCCGCGTCCCTTCACGCCCTCTCGGGCGGGGCCGTGCTCTGCCGTACCACCAGGTGTGTCGCCAGCTCTATGCGCTGGGCGGCCGTGCCCGGGGCGTCCGGGCGGAGCAGCATCCGGGCGGCCTCCTCGGCCATGTGCCGCAGCGGCTGGTGGACCGTGGTGAGCGGCGGACTCGACCACTGCGCCGGCGGTACGTCGTCGTAGCCGACCACCGACAGGTCCTCGGGCACGCGCAGACCCCTGACCCGTGCCGCCTCCAGCACGCCCAGCGCCTGGAGGTCACTGCCCGCGAAGATCGCCGTCGGCCGGTCGGGCCCGTCCAGCAGCTCCACGGCGTGCGTGAAGCCGCCCCGCACATGGAAGTCGCCGAAGCGCGTCAGACGCGGGTCGGTCTCCAGGCCCGCCAGCGCCAGGGCCGAGCGGTAGCCGTCGAGGCGGGCCAGCGAGCACAGCATGTCCTCGGGACCGGTGATGATCGCGACCCGCTCGTGACCGAGGTCGGTGAGGTGGCGGGTGGCGGCGAGGCCGCCGGCCCAGTTGGCGGAGCCGACCGAGGGCACGTCCGGGTCGGGGTCGCCCGCCGGGTCGATGACGACGAAGGGGATGGCCGCCGCCCTGAGCCGGCGCTTGACGTCCTTCGGGAGGGCGGAGAAGACCAGGACGACGCCCAGCGGCCTGCGCTGCAGCACACCCGGGAGCCAGTCCGGCGCGGGCGTGTGCCGGGTGCCGCTCTCGGTGAGCGCCACCGTCGCGCGGTTCTCCTTGGCGACGTTCTCCACGCCTCTGATCAGCTCCATCGACCAGACGCTGTCCAGTTCGTGGAAGACGATCTCGATGAGCGGGGAGCGGGACACCGACTGCCCGCGCCGACGGTAGCCGTGGGTCTCCAGAAGCCGCTCCACCTTGGTCCGCGTCGCGCGGGAGACGTCCGACCGGCCGTTGAGGACCTTCGAAACTGTCGGCATCGAAACGCCGGCCTCTTTCGCGACCGTGGCCAGGGTGACTCTGCCGCCCACCTCGTCGTCATCGTGCATACCCGCAGGATAGGCCACCGCGCATCGATAACGGTTTGGTGACTACCGGCCCGACCGTTGACCGGAACCCTGGTCTGACCTACTGTCCCACGGCATGGACTTTCGGTGATGGGGCCGAAACTTTCGAAAGGCGAACGATGAAGACACGTGCGCGCTTGCCCAGACTGGTCGCCTGCGGTGCGACGCTCGCCCTGGCAGTGACCCTTTCGGCCTGCGGCGGCGGGGGCGGCGGGTCGTCGGCGGACGACGACAAGATCCACGTCCTGGTCTACGGGGACGCCACCAACAAGGTCGAGAAGAGAATCGTCGACACGTTCAACAAGACGTCCGACGTCAAGGTCGTCCTCGACACCATCCCCGGCGCGGACTACCAGAAGAAGCTGCAGACGATCATCAGCACCCCGCAGGCCCCGGACGTCTTCTTCAACTGGGGCGGCGGCAGCATCAAGCCGTTCGTCAAGGCCGACCTGCTGCTGCCGCTCGACGACTTCATCGAGAAGGACCCGGGCCTGGAGAACAACTTCCTGCCGTCCGTCTTCAACAACGCCGTCGTCGACGGCAAGCCGTACGGCATCCCGATGCGCGGCACCCAGCCGGTCCTGCTCTTCCACAACAAGAAGGTCCTCGACGAGGCGGGCGTCAAGCCGCCGAAGACCTGGGACGAACTGCTCGACGTGGTCGGGAAGCTCAAGGACGCGGGCGTCACGCCGATCGCGCTCGGCGGCGGCGACGTCTGGCCGACGCAGATGTGGTTCCAGTACCTCTACGACCGCGTGGCCGGCCCCGGGCTGTTCGAGAAGGCCGTCGGCGGCGACAAGAGCGCCTGGGAGAGCGCGGACAGCAAGAAGGCCCTGGGCATGATCAGGGAGCTCGTCGACGCCGGCGCCTTCGGCAAGAACTACGACTCCGTCAAGTACACCAACGGCGGCTCGGTCCAGCTGGTGTCCTCGGGCAAGGCCGGCTTCGAGCTGATGGGTTCCTGGTACTACTCCCAGCAGTTGACGGACCACAAGGCGTTCGCCGAGAAGGACCTCGGCTACACCGCCTTCCCGACCGTCGAGGGTGGCAAGGGCGATGCGGCCAATGTCGCCGGCAACACCAACAACTACTACTCGGTGATGAAGAAGACCAAGCACCCCGAGGCCGTCGCCGAGTTCCTGAAGCTCATGTACTCCGACGACTTCGTCAAGGCGCAGCTGGACATCGGCAACCTGCCGACCACGACCAACACCGACAAGTTCATCGACAGCTCGGGCACCCCCGAGTACTCGCGCTTCCAGTACGACCTGGTCGCCGACGCCCCCTCGTTCCAGCTGTCCTGGGACCAGGCGTATCCGCAGAAGGCCAGCTCGGACATGCACAAGGCCGTCCAGCAGTTCTTCAACGGACAGCTCGACGCGGACGGCTTCATCAAGGCCATGCAGGCCCTCCCCACCGAGTGACGAACGGCTCATGACCACAAAGACCACGAGCGCCCGGCTCGCCGCCGGCCCCCGCAAGGGGCCCCGGCGGCGGCCGTCCGCCTCCTCCGCGACGCAGGTCGGCCGCCCAGGCTTCGCCTGGGCGCTCCCCGCCGCAGTGTTCTTCGCCCTCTTCGCGATCGTCCCGCTGATCATGGTGGCGGTGCTGTCCTTCATGAGCTGGGACGGGCTCAGCTCGCCCGAGTTCGTCGGCACGGACAACTGGTCGCGCCTGATGGACGACCCGGTGATGTTCCAGAGCATCTGGCTGACCCTGCTGCTGACCGTGCTCGGCGTGGTCATCCAGACCCCGCTGAGCATTCTGCTCGGCGTCTGGGCCGCCGGACACCAGCGCAACCGGGCCGTGCTGTCCGTCATCTACTTCATCCCGCTGCTGCTGTCCGCCACCGCCGTCTCCGTGCTCTGGCGGGCGCTGCTCGACCCCAACTTCGGCATCCCCGCCGAGGCCACCTGGCTGTTCGGCGACGGCAACCTCTTCGGTGAACAGGCCACCGCCATCGGGGTGCTCGCGTTCGTCAGCACCTGGCAGTTCACCCCGTTCCACACGCTGATCTACCAGGGCGCCGCCCGCGCGATCCCCCACGTGCTCTACCAGGCCGCGGAGATCGACGGGGCGGGCCGCTACCGGCAGTTCTTCCACATCACCCTGCCGCAGCTGCGCAACGCGATGATCACCTCGATGATCCTGATGATCGTCGGCGGCCTGACCACCTTCGAGACGGTCCTCATCCTGACCCAGGGCGGACCCGGTACCGACACCACCATCAGCGCCTACTACATGTACGACAAGGCGTTCAAGAGCTTCGACTACGGCACCGGCTCCGCGATCGCCCTGGCCCTGGTCGTCGCGGCCACGATCATCTCGCTGATCGTCGTCCGGGTCTCCGGCTACGACAAGATGCGCAGCACCATGGAGGGTTCGTCATGAGGCGCCGTCCCCACTACCTGGCCGGCGCCGGCTCGCTCCTCTGGCTCTTCGTCGTCGGCCTGCCGCTGTACGTGCTGCTCGCCGCGACGCTGCGCACCCGCCAGGACTACGCCGAGAACGGCCCGGTCTCGATCCCGGACAGCTTCACCCTGGACAACTACACCGGCGCCTTCGCATCCGGCTTCGACCAGTACTTCTTCAACACGCTCGTCGTCACCGCCTGTGTGATCGGCATCGTGCTGCTGCTGGTCCCGCCGCTCGCCTACGCGATCGTCCGCAGCCGCGGCCGCACCACGTCGGCGATCTTCCGGCTGTTCCTGCTCGGCCTGGCCATCCCCGCCCAGGCCGTCATCGTGCCGATGTTCTACCTGATCAGCGAAGCCGGGCTGTACGACAACCTGCTGGGTGTCATCCTGCCCACGGCCGCGTTCTGCCTGCCCATGTCGGCGCTGATCCTCAGCGGCGCCATGCGCGACATCTCCCCGGAGCTGTACGAGGCCATGGCCATGGACGGCGCCACCCCGCGGCGCATGTTCTTCCAGCTCGTGCTGCCGCTGTCCAGGGGCGGACTGTCCACCATCGTGGTCTTCTCCGCCCTCCAGGCCTGGAACGGCTTCCTGTTCCCGCTCGTCCTGACCCAGTCCGACTCCTCCAAGGTCGTCACCCTGGGTCTGTACAACTTCCAGACCGAACACGGCATCGACATCCCCGGCCTGCTGGGAGCCGTGGTGCTGTCCATGGTGCCCATCCTGCTCGTCTACCTGTTCGCCCGTCGTGCCCTGGTCCAGGGCCTGATGGGTGTCGGAGGAAAGTGACTGCCGACGTGGCCGTAGAGACCACCCCCGAAATCCCCCTGTGGAACGACCCCGACCTCCCCGTCGCCGCCCGAGTCGACGCACTCGTCGGCGCGATGACCCTGCACGAGAAGATCGCCCAGCTGTACGGCGTATGGGTCGGTGCGTCCGCCAACGGCGGCGAAGTGGCCCCGCACCAGCACGACATGGAGGAGGCCGTCGACCTCGACGCCCTTCTGCCCGCCGGACTGGGCCAGTTGACCCGCCCCTTCGGCACCGCACCCGTCGACCCGGCGCTCGGCGCGCTCTCCCTGCTGCGCACCCAGTCCCGCATCGCCTCCGCGAACCGCTTCGGCATCCCCGCCGTCGCGCACGAGGAGTGCCTGGCCGGCTTCGCCGCCTGGGGCGCCACCGCCTACCCCGTCCCGCTGTCCTGGGGTGCCACCTTCGACCCGGACGCGGTGCGCCGGATGGCCGGCGCCATCGGCCGCGACATGCGCTCCGTCGGCATCCACCAGGGCCTCGCCCCCGTCCTCGACGTGGTCCGCGACGCCCGCTGGGGCCGGGTCGAGGAGACCATCGGCGAGGACCCCTACCTCGTCGGCACCATCGGCACCGCATACGTCCGGGGCCTGGAGTCCGCCGGGATCGTCGCCACCCTCAAGCACTTCGTCGGTTACTCGGCCTCCCGCGCCGGACGCAACCTCGCACCCTCGCCCATGGGCGCCCGCGAACGGGCCGACGTCCTGCTCCCGCCCTTCGAGATGGCGATCCGCGAGGGCGGCGCCCGCTCGGTCATGCACTCCTACACGGACACCGACGGCATCCCCGCCGCCGCCGACGAGAGCCTGCTGACCGGACTGCTCCGCGACACCTGGGGCTTCGACGGCACCGTCGTCGCCGACTACTTCGGCATCGCCTTCCTCAAGACCCTGCACGGCATCGCCGGCGACTGGGCACAGGCCGCGGGCGCCGCGCTGAAGGCCGGCGTCGACATCGAACTGCCCACCGTCAAGACGTTCGGCGCACCGCTCGCCGAAGCCGTCGCCGACGGTCGCGTCCCGGAGGAGGTCATCGACCGCGCCCTGCGCCGCGTCCTCTCCCAGAAGGCGGTGCTCGGCCTGCTCGACCCGGACTGGAACCCGGTCCCGCCCGCCCTCGACGGCGCCGACCCGGACGACCCCGACGCCCTGCGCGGCACGATCGACCTGGACGGTCCCGAGAACCGCGAACTGGCCCGCGAGATCGCCGAGAAGGCCGTCGTCCTCCTCACCAACGACGGCACCCTGCCCCTCACCCGGCCCCGCCGCATCGCCCTGGTCGGCCCCAACGCCGCCGAGGGCACCGCCGTACTGGGCTGCTACTCCTTCCCCCAGCACGTGGGCGTGCAGCACCCGGACGTCCCGGTCGGGATCGACCTGCCCACCCTGCACGACGCCCTGACCGCCGAGTTCCCCGACGCCGACATCACGGCCGCCCGCGGCACCGGCGTCGACGACGGCGACCTCTCCGGGATCGGCGCGGCGGTGGACGCGGCGCGGGACGCGGATATCGTCATCGCCGTACTCGGCGACCGCGCGGGCCTGTTCGGCCGCGGCACCAGCGGCGAGGGCTGCGACGCGGAGTCCCTCGCCCTGCCCGGCGCCCAGCAGCACCTGCTCGACGCACTGCTCGACTCCGGCACACCGGTGGTGACCGTCCTGCTCGCCGGGCGGCCGTACGCGCTCGGCCGCGCCGTCACCGAGTCCGCGGCGATCGTGCAGTCCTTCTTCCCCGGAGTCGCCGGAACGCAGGCGATCGCCGGGGTGCTGAGCGGCCGCACCCACCCCTCCGGACGCCTCCCGGTCAGCGTGCCGCGCGGCCCCGGATCCCAGCCGACCACCTACCTCGGCGCCCGCCTCGCCCAGCTCAGCGAGGTGTCCAACATCGACCCGACCCCGGCCTTCGGCTTCGGACACGGCCTGACGTACACGAGTTTCGCCTGGAGCGACCTCACCGTGGACGCGGGTGAGGCCCCGACGGACGGCGAGTTCACCCTCGCCCTCACCGTCCGCAACACCGGTGGGCGCTCCGGCACGGAGGTCGTCCAGCTCTATCTGCACGACCCGGTCGCCTCCGTCGTCCAGCCGGTGCAACGCCTCGTCGGCTACACCCGGGTCGAGCTGGAGCCGGGCGAGTCCCGCCGGGTCCGCGTCACGGTCCCCGCCGACGTGGCCTCCTTCACCGGCCGCGCCGACCACCGCATCGTCGAACCGGGCACCCTCGAACTCCGCCTGGCCGCCTCCAGCACCGACGCCCGCCTGACGGCGCCAGTCACCCTGACCGGCCCGGAACGCCGCGTCGACCACACCCGCCGCTTCCACGCGGCCTTCACGCAGGAGCCGGCGAGGCAGGGCTGAACCGAACCCGGAACCGACTCCGGCCGGCCCGGACTGCGTGTGCGGTCCGGGCCGGCCGCATGCCGGCCGTACTTCCGGGAAAGCGGGTCAGATCCGGCCCCGCCCCAGATCCGCGACGAACCCGGACCATGCGCTCCGCGCGAACGCGAGCTGGGGCCCACAGCGTTCCTTGGAATCCCGGACGTGTATGACGGCCGTGTCGGGGGCGACTTCGAGGCACTCGCCGCCCTCGTCGCCGCTGTAGCTGCTCTTCAACCAGACCAATGGTGCGGGCAGTTCGGTGTTCATAGGTCTCCCAGCATCTTCTCGATCAGGCGCAGGGATTCGCGTGGGGTGAGCGCCTGCCCTCGGATGCTGCCATGTTTCGCGGCCAGGATGCGTACCTCTTCCTGGTCAGTGATGAGACGGCTGATGTGCTGGACCTCCAGATAGGCCACCTGCGGTTTGCCCTTCGGGGTGAGCAGTGTGAACGGCCCGCCCATGCCTGCGTGTTCCTCGCTCGCGGCCGGCATCACCTGGATCTCCACGTGACGCATGCGCCCTGCCCGCAACAGTTGTTCCAGTTGTCCGCGCTGTACATCTCGCCCGCCGAAGGGATGCCGCAGAATGCTCTCCTGAATGGTGGCGCTCACGGTCGGTGGCGGCCACCGTGTCATCAGCTCCTGCCGATCCATCCTCGCGGTGACACGCTGCTCGATGGTCTCCTCGTCGAAGAACGGCTGTCGGCTGGCGAAGACGGCGCGGGCGTAGTCCGGGGTCTGGAACAAGCCGGGTACCGCCTGGTTGGCGAAGTAGCGCAGCTCCACGGCTTCCGCCTCCAGTCGGGCGTAGTCCCGGAACCACTCCGGATGCCGCACCCGGCGCCGTGTCTTCGCCCGCTCCACATCCTCCGCCGCGGAGGCCAACAAGCCCCCGCACTCCAGCGACTGGTCCACCGCGACCAGCAGTTCCGGCTGAGGAGTCCGCCGTGCCCGCTCGACCGAGGAGATCGTCTCCTCCCCGTACCCGATCCGGTCGCCCAGCTCCTTCTGGCTCAGTCCGGCCCGCTCCCGGGCGACCTTGATCTGCCGCCCGAGGGCCCGGAACAGGTCCGCGACCTCGTCGGTGCCGTCCGTTTCGCCACCCGTGGGAACACCCGTACCCGGCTGCGCTGTCATGCCGCACCACCACCTTGCTTCTCGTACTGGGGACGAACCGGCGAAGCCCCGGCCAGGTCATGGCCGTACGCCCGTACATCGCACCGTCCGCGCCGGGACAGTCACTCTGCGTACCGTCCGGACTGCTGCACACGGTAGGACGGTTCGGTCACCCTCGGTGATGTGAATCAGGAAACTGTCACCGCACCTGGTGAACCGACCGTCGTCACGAGCCACTTCCACACCATGTTTCCCAGCACGGCGCGGGGTGCACACGACGCCCGCCATGCCGCTGAGCGCTGGCTCGCCACGCAGCAGGGATGGCCGGAAGCCGCCACCGCCGAAGACGACAGCGCGGCCACGGCATCCCTTCTCATCGCGGAACTGACCGCCAACGCGGCCCGGCACGGCCGGGTGCAGGGCAGGAACTCACGCCTCGCCCTCACCCTGACACCCGCCACCCTGCGCATCGAGGTCACCGACGCGCGGGGCGAACGCCTGCCCGCGCCGACACTGGACGCGGACGCCGACGGTGAGTCCGGCCGCGGCCTGCTCCTCGTCACCTCGCTCGCCGACGCTTGGGGCTGCGAGCCCCACCACCCGGGCGGCAAGACGGTGTGGGCGGAGTGCACCAGGAGGACCGCCAAGACAGGGCGATAGGCGGCGGGTCCGGCAGCAGATGCTGCCGGACCCACGTGCGGGATGGTTCCGCCTACTTCAGGTAGGGGCCGTCGACTCCGATCTTGCCGGTGCCGTTCAGTACGTACACCCGCAGGTTGCCCTTGCCTGGCGCGGTGACGGAGAGGGTGCCGTTGGACACGGTCCTCGTGTCACCGGTGACCGCGTCCCGGTACGTGCCGTTGGGCACGCCGGTGAAGGTGGCGGCGCCCGAGACGGTGACGAGGGCGAAGCTGTCCGTGCCTCCGCTGGTGTAGTGGCGCTTGAAGGCCATGTCACCGCTGATGCCGTTGGTGGAGTACTGGCCCATCTGGAGGGCGGGGACGGCCCGGCGGATCTGGTTCAGGCGCTGTACGTGCTTGGCCAGGGGCTGTTGCAACGTCGTGGCGACGATGCCGGTGGCCGAGTCGACCTTGGAGAAGTCGGAGGCCTTCACGGTGCCGGCGACATGGTCGCCGAAGTACGCGCGGCCGGTCGTGGCCAGGGGGCAAGTCGGGCCGCAGTCGATCTTCTTGCCCTTCTGGAACTCGATCTCCGAGCCGTAGTAGAGGGTGGGGATGCCGCGGAAGGTCCACATCAGGGACATGTTCTCCGCCCAGGCGTCGGTGCCGCCCGTGTAGCGTTCGCTGCTCTTGTTGGGGCCGTAGTCGTGGCTGTCGACGTAGACGACGTTGTAGGTGGCGTCGTGGTAACTGTCGTCGGAGTCCTTGCCGTTGTGGAAGGCGTTGCTCGCGTCCCCGAAGTTCATGTGCATGCGCATGTCGATGACGTTCATGCCGGAGAAGCGGCTGCGGTCGGGGGCGTGGTAGGCGTTGCCGTCCAGGAAGGCGTTGGTGGAGGTCGGCTGGTTCCCCGTGCCCTGCTGCTGCTCGTAGTCGTACATCTCCAGGGCGGCCTGCCCGTCGTCGGCGCTGTACTCCTTGCGTTCCTTCCAGGTGAAGAACTGCGCGGAGTGGTTGACCGAGCCGCGGTTCCACTTGTCGTTGACGAAGGCGGCGACCTCGCCGAAGACGAAGAAGTTCTTCGCGGCCTCGGCACCGTGCTGCTGGGTGACGCGCTCCTGGATCGCGGGCAGGAAGCGGCGGTTCCAGGTGGTGCGCGGGATGTGGACGGCCGTGTCGACGCGGAAGCCGTCGACGCCCATGTCGATGTACTTGTTGTAGGCGCCGATCAGGTAGTTCTGCACCTGCGCCTTCTCGGTGTCGAAGTCGGCGAGGTCCTCGTGCAGCCAGCACGAACGGGAGTCCTCACCCTCCCAGTTGCCGATCCAGCACTGGTGGTAGTACGCCTTAGGGAACATGCCCGAAGTGGAACTCGGCCACTGGCAGTTGTAGATGGTGTAGCCCTCGGGGCTCTTGGCGCCGGTGGGCTTGCCCCAGTTGACGCAGGTGTTGCCGGACGGCTCGGCGGTGGACCAGAGGTCGCCGTTGTAGTACGACTTGCCGCTCTTGGGGTCGACGGTCAGACCGTCGTACTCGAAGCCGGGCTGCTTCTCGTCGTAGTACCAGCTCCACTGGGAGTCGCGCACACCGTAGACGGTCGGGGTGAACAGGCCCTTGGCGCCCCAGCGGGAGGAGTGGTTGTAGACGACGTCCTGGTAGATCTTCATGTCTTTGGCGTGGGCCGCGTCGATGAGGTCCTGGTAGGAGGCGCCGGCAGACTCCAGGCGCGGGTCGACCCGGTAGAAGTCCCAGCCGTGGTAGCCGTGGTAGTCGTAGTCCGAGCGGTTGAGGACCACCGGGGTGATCCACACGGCGGAGAAGCCGAGTCCCTTGATGTAGTCGAGCTTGTCGACCAGGCCCTTGAAGTCGCCCCGGAACATGGGGTCGTCGTTGGCCGCGTTGCCGGACTTCTCGTGCTGGCCGCCGCCGCGGTTGTTGGAGCCGTCGCCGTCGTTGAAGCGGGCGGTGAGGACGAAGTAGATCGGGTCCTTGCGCGGGTCGGTGCCCAGCGGCTTGCCGGCGGCGGGCGTCGGCGGCTTCGTGCCGGTGGTCGCCGTCGCGGCGGCCGAGGCCGCGGAGACGTTGCCGGCGGCGTCCACGGCCCGGACGGTGTAGGCGTAGGTGGTCTTCTCCTCCAGGCTCGTGTCGGAGAAGACGGTGGAGCGGACGTCGGTCACGACCTCGCCCTTGGTTCCGCCGGTGCGGGTGACCTGGTACGCGGTGACGCCCGTGTCGTCGGTGGACGGCTCCCAGGTCACCACGACGGACACGCCGTCCGCCCGGGCGGTCACCCCGGCCGGAGCGGTCGGAGCCTGTGTGTCGGGCACCTCGTCGGCGCACGGGTCGTCGGCGTCCTCGGTGACCGTGTTGTCGGTGACGGTGGTGACGCCGGCGGGCAGGGTGTAGTCGGCGCCCTTGTTGTTGTCCCACACGCCGTTGCCGTTGTTGAACGCGGCCTTCATCGAGGCGGCCGTGCCCAGGTCGATGTCCTTCTTCCACCAGCCCGCGCACGCGGCCCGCATACCGACGCCCGGCACGGTGGTCCATGAACCGCCCGCCGGCCGGTAGTGGATGTTGGCGGTGGTCCAGCCGAGGGTCCGGGTGGAGTAGTAGACGGTGGCCTGGTTGCCGTCTCCCGGCGTGGGACCGGGGTCCTCGCCGTCGGCGCAGGGGTCGGAGTGGGCGATCACGCCGTCCTTGACCGTGATGTTCCCCGTGCCGAGGGCGTAGTTCCTGCCGGAGTTGTTGTCCCAGGTGCCCGAGCCGTTGTTGAAGGTGGCCTGCAGTCCTTCCGCGGTCCCCAGGGTGACGGTCTTCTTCACCCAGTCGGTGCAGGCGGCCTCCATCGCCACGCCGGGGACCGTGGTCCAGGAGCCGCCGTCGGGCGCGTAGTGCAGGTGGTGGCGGTCCCAGTTCTTCGTCTTCGTGTAGTAGAAGACGGTTGCCGTGTTGTCGGCCGTGGCTGCGGCGGGGGCGGTCCTGGGGGAGGGGGTGGCCGAAGGGAGGGAAACCAGCCCCAGTACGGCGCCGATGGCCACGGCTGCGGCCAGTGCTCGTCCGGGCAGCCGCGTACGTGTGCGTCTCATGCGTGCCTCCAGCGAGGGCGGGGGACGGGGCACAGGCGGTTCGGGCACCCCGGACGGTGAAAGTACGAACGGAAAATTGCAGAAAACTCTTACGGCAGCGGCAAGTTACCGGCACGGAACAGCACCGTAAAGGGGCCTCGCTTCAACTTTTCTGCCGCGCGACCACTGAACGCGTCCGCCACGCAGCCTGCTGGCGCCACGTCATGGACTGCGGACAGGCGGGGCGTCGAAAGGGTTGACCGTAGTTGAATGCTGCCCTTGCGGTCACGACCGCAACATCTTGCAGTCATCTTTCTGCAACATATTGCAAGAGCGGGCCGACTTCCCAGCCATCCGTCGGCCGTCACCCGGGGTACCCGCATCCTCACACGGGAGACTCCATGCGCCGGAGCACCAGCAGAGCCCGTAGAAGCACCGCCGTGGCGCTCGCCCTCAAGCTCGACCCGGCCGCCTGCCCGGTGTGGAAACTGGACGTGGAACTCCCCGAAGGCGCCTCCTTCGAGTACAAGGACCTCCGCAAGGACAAGTCGGGGAACGTGGCCTGGGAGAGCGGCGCCAACCGCACCGCGACCGCCACCTCCGCGAAGACCAGCCTCAACGACACCTGGCGCAACTGACGTTCCCCATCTCTCGCCACACCCCCCGTGTCCGGGGAGGCGAGGTGGCCGGTGGCGGGCCGGAGTGTGCCGGGCCCGCCACCGGCAGGGCGGTCGTGACAAGAGCCGGAGCGTCACGGCCTCGGGCGCGGTGAGTCAGGCCCGGTCCCGCCCCAGACCCGCGACGAACCCGGACCATGCGCTCCGCGCGAAGGCAAGGCGGGGGCCGCCGCGCTCCTGCGAGAGGTTGTGAGAACGGAGATCAGGAGCAAACCGGACACGGTCCGGTGGAGGTCCTTGATCTCTCAGGGCCACTCATTTCTGCGAACGCGCAACGTGACCACCTTCCCTTACTGCGACCGGTCAAAAATTGACGCTCGCCGTTGTGGTTCCCAGGCTGGTATGGGGGTCGGCGAAAGGGACCATGGTCGTGAGTGGTGGGCAGAGTGAACTTCCCCGGCTGCTGACGGCAGCGGAGACGGCCGCGCCGGTGGAGGCCGTCGACGTGGTCGCCGAGGACCTGCGGCGGCGTCTCGAGGCCACGAATGTCTCCTTCCTTATCGTGGACCTGACAGGGAAAGCGGTGGCGCGGCTGTCCACCACCGATGCCGTGGAGGGTGGGCGGGAAGCGGAGCGGATCCCCATGTTCGGCAGTGTCTACGAGCAGGTGATCCGTACCCAGCGGCTGTACCAGGAGGAGACCGGCCGGGGACAGCGGGTGATCGTGCCGGTCACCAACCGGGGGGATGCCATCGGGCTGCTGGAACTGCTCCTTCCGGCCGCCCCCGGTGAGGACGTCCTCGAAGCAGTCGGGGAAGCCGCCCACGTCCTGGCCTATATCGTGATCGCCAACGGGCGCTTCACCGACTTCTACATCTGGGGCAAACGCTCCAGGCCCCCTACCTTGGCAGCAGAGATCCAGTACCAGCTGCTGCCCCCGTCACTGTCCTGCGAGGCCGCACAGTTCACCCTGTGCGGGAGCCTGGAGCCCTCCGAGAACCTCAGCGGCGACACCTTCGACTACACCCTGGACCGCGACACCCTGCACGTGTCGGTGACCGACCCCATGGGCCACGACATCGACGCCGCGCTGGCCGCCACGGTCCTGGTGGGCGCCCTGCGCGGCGCCCGCCGTGCAGGAGAAGGCCTGGCCCGCCAGGCCCACCTGGCCGACCAGGCCCTGGCCGACCACGGCCATGGTCATGCCACCGGGCAACTGCTGCGCATCGACCTGCACACCGGGCAGGCCCGGCTCGTCAACGCCGGCCATCCCTGGCCACTGCGCATGCGTGAGGGGGCCGCGGAGGCGATCACCTGCGAAGTGGACCATCCCTTCGGGCTGTCCGTGCTCGCGCCCCACCCCTACCGGGTTCAGGACATCGACCTGCGCCCCGGTGACCGTCTGCTCATGCTGACCGACGGCATGCTCGAACGTCATGGGGAGAAGGTCGACCTGCCCGCTCTGCTGGAGCACGCCCGGGACCTGCACCCGCGGGAGGCCGCGCTGATGCTGACGTCCGCGGTACGGGACGCAGCCGGCGGCCGGCTCGCAGACGATGCCACCGTGATGTGCCTGGACTGGCACGGCCCTCAGAAGACCCAGCGGCTCGTCAGCTCCGGCGCGGACACCCGAATGGCCTCAGCCGGCCGCACGAAGCAGTAGCCGTGACCAGGGCGCTTTCCTGGACGGCGGATTTTCGGTTCAGGCGGACGGTGAGTAGCTCTCGCTCGTCGGGGCATCGCTTCCGAGCGCCGTGAAGTCGACGTCCAGGGCGTTGTGGAAGATGACCGGGTTCGTGAGCAGAGCATTGAATTTCATCGCCTTCTCCTGCTCAACCGGGTCGTTGTCCGCGCTGACCCCGCCGTTGCCGGCCCCGATCCACTGGCAGAACCGGTTGAACGACTCCACTTTGTTCGTCGCCGCCGTCACCCGTCGGCGCAGCGGGGCGTCCGAGAGGTAGCGCAGCGGTCGCACGGTGCGGATCACGCGGCCGACCTCGCGGAAAGCGGTGCAGGTGGCGTTCTTCCGCGAGCCCGAGCGCAGGCGCTTCAGCAGCGTGGAGGAGGAGATCGCCCTCTCCCGTACGTCGCCTCGTTCAGCAGCACGATCGAGAAGTGCCGGTTCGCCACGTACGGCAGCTCGTGCCCGCTCACGCCGGGAATGTGGCGGGCGGCCTCGTGCGGGCCCGTGTCGGTGCCCTTTTCGGGTGGGGGCCGTCGGTTCCGATCTTGCCGGTGCCGTTCAGGACGTAGACGCACAGGTTGCCTCGCCGGGCTCGTTCCTTGCTTCCGATCACCGCGCGGGACGGGGACGCCGCGGAGTGAGCCGTGTGGCGGACTGCCGGGTGCGCGGTGAGACTGGGAGGGAGCGGCGTCTGGAGATGGGTGGGTCATGCGCACCGTCGAGGAAACGATCGAGGTCACGGTCCCGGTACGGACCGCGTACGACGCGTGGACGCAGTTCAAGAGCTTTCCCCGGTTCATGGCCGGGGTGCGGCGGGTCGACCAGATCAGGCCGGCCGTCACCCGATGGGTCGTCGGCGCCGGACCCGTGCGCCGTGAGGTCGGGATCGAGATCGTGGAGCAGGTGCCCGACTCACATCTGACCTGGCGCACTCTCGAGCGGCGGCCCTCCCACCGCGGCGAGGTGTCGTTCCGGAGCACCGCGGCGGGCACGACGGAGATCACCGTGCGGGTGCGGACCGAGGCGCACGGCGCCGCCGGTGTGCTCGCCGCCGTCCCCGGGGTGGCCCGCCGGGTGGTGCGGTCCGGGCTCCGGCAGTTCAAGACGTACATCGAGGGGATGGGGGACGCGGGCGGGGCCTGGCGCGGGATCATCCGCGACGGACGTGTACAGCCCATGGAACCGAAACCGCCCAGAAGCCGGGTGCCCTGCTGGCCCGTCGGCTGAATCCACCGACCCCACTGAACCCACGGGTGGGAACAGTGCACTGCGAGAGGCAAGCCGATGAAGAAGCCCCCCGGCGAAGAACCGAAGGACGCGCTCACCGTGACCCCGCCCCAGAAGTGGGCCGCGGGGGTCCCCGCGGTGCGGCACGCCCTGGAGTACTCCCTGGAGCAGACGTCCCCCGGACGCGTCGGCGAGACGCTGCTGACCATGAACCAGGTCGACGGCATCGACTGCCCCGGCTGCGCCTGGGCCGACCCCGCCCCGGGCAAACGGCACCGCAACGAGTACTGCGAGAACGGTGCCAAACACATCACCGACGAGGCGACGGGACGGCGGATCACCGCCGACTTCTTCCGCACCCACCCGGTCTCCGAACTGGGCCGGCGCTCCGACATGTGGCTCAACCAGCAGGGCCGGCTCACCGAACCGATGGTCAAACGGCCGGGATCCGACACCTACGAGCCGATCAGCTGGCATGACGCCCTCGGCCTGCTCGCCGAGGAGCTGACCGCGCTCGACTCCCCCGACGAGGCCGTCTTCTACACCTCGGGCCGGGCCAGCAACGAGGCCGCCTTCCTCTACCAGCTCTTCGCCCGGGCGTTCGGCACCAACAACCTGCCCGACTGCAGCAACCTGTGCCACGAGTCCAGCGGCTTCGCCCTGCACGAGACGCTGGGCACCGGCAAGGGGACGGTCAGCCTCGACGACCTCCACCACACCGACCTGATCTTCCTGGTGGGCCAGAACCCCGGCAGCAACCACCCGCGCATGCTGTCCGCACTCGAGGAGGCCAAACACAACGGTGCCCGCATCATCGCGGTGAACCCGCTCCCGGAAACCGGACTGAGGCGGTTCAAGAACCCGCAGAAAGCACGCGGGGTCGTCGGCCCCGGAACCCAGATCGCCGACCGCTTCCTGCACATCCGCCTCGGCGGCGACATGGCCCTGTTCCAAGGCCTGAACCGACTGCTGCTGGAGGCCGAGGACGCCCGGCCGGGGCAGGTGCTGGACCACGACTTCATCCGCACCCACACCACCGGCTTCGACGAGTTCGCCGCACATGTGCGCGCCGTCGACTGGCAGGACGTCGCCGCCGCGACCGGACTGACGCGCGAGGAGATCGAGCAGGTCCGGGACGAGGTGCTGCGCAGCCGGCGCGTCATCGTCTGCTGGGCCATGGGCATCACCCAGCACAAGCACGCCGTCCCCACCATCCGCGAGTTCGTGAACTTCCTGATGCTGCGCGGGAACCTGGGCAGGGCGGGCACCGGCGCCTGCCCGGTCCGGGGGCACAGCAACGTGCAGGGCGACCGCACCGTGGGCATCTGGGAGCAGATGCCGGACTCGTTCCTCGACGCGCTCCAGCGGGAGTTCGGCTTCGACCCGCCGCGCGCCCACGGACTGGACTCCGTGGACTCGATCAGGGCGATGCGCGAAGGCCGCATCAAGGTCTTCCTCGGCCTGGCCGGCAACTTCGTCCGGGCCGCCCCGGACAGCGCGGTCACCGAGGACGCCCTGCGCAGGTGCCGGCTGACCGCCCAGATCTCGACCAAACTCAACAGGTCGCACACCGTGTGCGGCGACACCGCGCTGATCCTGCCGACCCTCGGCCGCACCGAACGGGACGTCCAGGCCGACGGGGAACAGTTCGTCACCGTCGAGAACTCGATGAGCGAGGTGCACACCTCCCGGGGCCGTCTGAGGCCGGCCTCCCCCCTGCTGCTCAGCGAGGTCGCCATCCTGTGCCGGCTCGCCCGCCGCACCCTCGGCGACCGCGTCGACGTCCCCTGGGAGCGGTTCGAGGCGGACTACGGGACCATCCGTGACCGGATCTCCCGCATCGTGCCGGGACTGCACGACTACAACCGGCGCGTGGTCCGGCCCGGCGGCATCCAACTGCCGAACCCGGTCAACGAGGGCGTGTTCCACACCGCCACCGGCACGGCCCTGTTCACCCGCAACACCGGGGAGGCGCCGGGCGTCCCCGCAGGGCACCTGCTGCTGCAGACCCTGCGCTCGCACGACCAGTGGAACACCGTTCCCTACAGCACCGACGACCGCTACCGGGGCATCCACGGAAGCCGCCGGGTGGTCCTGGTCAACCCGGGCGACCTGGCGGAACTCGGCCTGACCGAGGGACAGTGGGTGGACCTGGTCGGCGTGTGGACGGACGACACCGAGCGCCGCGCCGAGGGGTTCAAGGTGGTCCCGTACCCGAGCGCACGGGGCTGTGCCGCCGCGTACTACCCGGAGACCCAGGTCCTGGTGCCGCTCGACAGCGTCGCCGAGTTCAGCAACCAGCCGGCGTCGAAGGCCGTCCTCGTCCGCCTGGAACCCACCACGGCGTTCACGTGACGGCGAACCGGTCGAGTGCCGCGACCGTCAGCGCGGCGATCGCCGGGCGCAGGGCGCTGCCGATGTGCGGGGCGAAGTGCGGGGAGTGGTTCGGGGCCGGCGGTGGTGCGGCGTCCGGGGCACCGGACGCGGCCCCGTCGGACGTGATCCCGTCGGACGTGGTCCGGTGCCAGGCGTCCGGGTCCGCCACGCCCAGCATCCAGTAGACCAGCGGGATTCCGCGCTCCCCGTGGATCGCGGCTCCGGCGTCCCCGAACAGGGGGAAGTCCTCCGTGGCCATCGATCCCGGCCAGGACAGCACCCGCGCGGGCCCCAGGAGCCCCGTGTGGGCCCGCCGTACCGAACCGGTGGTGTGCGGGTCGCACAGCAGGGCCGCCGAGCGGGAGGCGACGGTCACCTCGGGTTCCCGGGGCGCGCCCGCCGCGGCGCTCTCGGCGCGCACGATGCGGCGCACCGCGGCCAGCGCCCGGTCCAGGGACGCCTCGCCGGCCGCGCGGACCGCGATGCCGAGCACGGCGTGGTCCGGTATGACGTTGGCGGCCGTTCCGGCCCGCACGGTTCCCACGGTCAGCGTCACCTGGTCGGCGGGTGCGGTCTCACGGGCGACGACGTTCTGGAGCCGGGTGACGACGGCTGCCGCGGTGACGACCGGATCCACCGCCAGGTGCGGGGTGGCGACGTGACCGCCGCGTCCGTGCAGCACCACGTCGAGCACCGCGCCGGCCGCCGCCATCGGTACCCGGTCCGCCGCGTGCGCGACGGTTCCGGAGGGCATCGGCGCGGCATGCTGGGCGAGGACGACATCGGGTCTGCCGAACCGTTCGTACAGGCCGTCGCGGAGCATGGCCCCGGCCCCGGTCAGCGTCTCCTCGGCCGGCTGCCCCACCACCAGCAGGGTGCCCCGCCACCGGTCGGACAGCCGGGCGAGCAGGTCCGCGGCACCGGCCGCCGCGGCCAGGTGCAGGTCGTGGCCGCACGCGTGCATGGCGTCGTCGCGGCTGGCGTACGGCAGCCCGGTCCGCTCGCGCATCGGGAGCGCGTCCAGCTCCGCCCGCAGCCAGACGCGGGGACCGTCCCCGTTGCGGAGCACCCCGACGACGCCGTGGCCGCCCACCTCGTGGGTGAGCTCGCAGCCGGCCGCCGCGAGGCGCCGGCCGAAGCGGTCCGCGGTACGGGCCTCGGCTCCGGACACCTCCGGGTGCGCGTGCAGGTCCAGGTAGTGCGTGAGGGCGGGCTTCAGCACCTCCCCGACGCGGGTGAGGAGGTGCTCGGCGCCCGGGGCGTGGTGGGACGGTGAGGTCATGGGCGTGCTCCGGGAAACGGCCGGGCCTCCGCCGCGGTGCGGGGAGGCCCGGGAGGCGGGCTCAGGGGAAGGGGTGCGGGGCCCGGCGGATCTCCGCGTCGGTGAGGTCGCGGTCCCGGTGCCCGCCGCGCCGCAGCGCGGTGCGCAGCCGGGGCATCAGCAGGGCCCGCTGCCGGTTCCAGCCGAAGTCGATCGGCAGCAGCCCCGGCACCACCGTGCTCACCGTCCGCAGCCCCATCCGTTCCTGCTCGGGCGAGGTCTGGTCGACGACGATGACGTCGTGGCCCGCCCGCACCAGTTCGTCCCGGACCACGGCGACGTCGTCGCGCAGGTCGCCGGTGCGGGGGCGGCCGTGGCTCTCCCAGTCCCGGTACACCTCGTCGAAGGGGCGGGCCTCGGACGGCTCCAGATAGCTTTGCGCATACGCGGCCATGCGGGGCAGCCCGTAGAGCTGGGGGTGGTCCTTCAGATGACGCACCAGGAAGAAGTCGTCGGCCATGGCCTCCAGTTCGTCGCGGCGTTCGGCGGTCTGCCGGGCCAGGTGCGGGATGTAGCTCAGTACCTCGGACAGCGCCCCCTCGACCGCGGACCTCGGGTCCAGTGAGGCCGCGGCCGCGAAGGACAGGGTGCCCGGACCCCCGTCCCGGCGGACGCCGACCACGGTGACGGCCGGGATCGCCAGGTCGATCCGGTTGTCGAAGGCGTGGACGTCGTAGCCCTGCAGGGCGGCCCGCTCGGCCATGGCGACCGCCGTGGGACCGCCGACCGTCTCCAGGTCGATGCGGGGCAGCCGGGCCGCGCCGTACCAGCCGTTCAGGAAGGAGTCCCGCTCGACGAGTTCGAGGAGGCCGCCCAGGACGGCCTCCTCCAGGCACCCGCCGATGGCACAGCCGTTGGAGCACTCGAAGACGAAGTTGTCGTCGGCCAGCGGGATGCTGTAGTAGACCAGCCGTGACGGCACCAGGACGGCGCGCTCGTCCCGCAGCGACCAGCCCCACTCCCAGGGAATGGGCCGGCCCGGGTCGAAGGGCTCGACCGAGGGGTCGTCCCGGTAGGTCTCCGGGCTGTACAGGCCGCACACCGCCGGGTCGATCGCGTCGGATCCCAGCTCGTCGTACGAACCGACCACCGGTGCCGAGCCGCCGCGCCGGTGAGTTCCCGCGTACCGTTCCAGACCCTCGAGGAACGCGAGCCGGCGACTGGTGGCGAAGGAGTTCTCCTGCCCGCTCCAGGTGACGTCGTGGAGCCCCGCGTACCCCCGTACGAACGCGCTGCCGGCCACCGGGGCGGTGGTGGACGAGGTGACGTCCGTCCAGGTCCCGGCGCCCAGGGCGCCGCACACCGGGTTGGCCAGGGCGTCCGTGGGCAGCGGGTACGCGAAGGCCGAGCGCAGCCGGTAGGCGCCGGGATCCGGCTTGGGACGCGGAGCGAGGGTGAGCGGCTCGACCTCGTCCGCCGCCCGGGGCCGGACGCGGGGACCGCAGTGGGGGCACATCGGGTCGGCGAGCAGCGGATACGTCCTGACCGTCAGGTGCGTCAGATCCAGCCGGGTCACCTGGGGCAGGGCGCGGTCCGCGGGGTGCTCGGCGGGAGGCACCGGGCGCGGCCCGTGCAGCAGGGCCTCGCACAGCGCGGCCACGGTGTCGTGGACGTGGCCGGTGAGCAGCGGCCAGGCGCCGGCCGGGCGGGGCCCGTCGCCGCCGCCGGTCTCCAGGGCGTTGCGCTCACTGCGGCTGCGCAGCCGCTGCCACCGCAGGGCGAGGCAGCGGCCGCAGGCGGGAGCCTCGCCGTCGCCTCCCCAGGGGCCGAGCAGGATCGCCGAGGCGCTGACGTGCACCAGCGCCGTCGGACGCTGTGCGGCCCACGGGTCCCGGGCCCCGGCGTCCCCGCCGCCCGCACCCACGGCACCGACCGGCACGACCCGTGGGGCGTCGGCGCCGAAGTGGCCCTCCAGGAACGCCTGGAGGGTGCCGCGGGCCTGCTCCATCGGATGCGGAAGCGGACGGGTCGCGGTGGTCATGAGGTCTTCGTCCAGCGGAAGGCGCGCGCCGCGATCGCCCCGAAGACGACGGCGAACGCGACGAGTCCGAGAGACCCCAGACCGATGTCGGAGAGGTCGCCGCGGCCGATCAGGGCGGCCGACACCGCGTCGTTGAGATAGCGCAGCGGCATGACCAGCGAGATCTTCTGCAGCCAGTCCGGCATGGCGTCCAGCGGGAAGAACGACCCGGACAGGAAGGCCATCGGCAGCATCAGGAAGTTGGCGATGCCGGCGACCGACTCCGGGGTGTCGGCGATGCTGCCGACGATCACCCCGAGCAACAGGAAGGTGGTGATGCCGAGGGCCATGACGGGGATCAGCAGGGGCCACCGGGACGCGGGCACCAGGTCGAACCCGGGGAGCATCGCCACCCCGACGAACAGGAGCGACTGGACGAGTCCCACGCCCAGGGCCAGGACGTAGCGGGAGCCGATGACGGAGGACAGCGGGGCCGGCGACATGCGGATCATCCGCAGGATGTCGTCCGAGCGCCACTGCATCAGCGTGAACCCGATGCCGAAGACGGCGGCGTTGGCGACGCCCCAGGAGAGCACGCCGGCGGCGGTGTAGGAGAGGTAGGAGAAGCCGCTCTCCTCGACGGCCTGGCCCCGGAAGATGAGTCCGAAGACGACGAGGAAGATCAACGGGAAGGCGAAGGTGAAGAAGACGGTCGTCCTGTCCCGGACCTGGGCGCGGTAGCCCGCCGCGGTCAGCGCGGTGTAGGCGCTCATACCTGGTGCTCCTGGTTGTTCGAGGCGAGGGGGTTCTGAGGGTTCTGCCGGGTGGTGATGTCGAGGTAGACGTCCTCGAGGCTGGGGGTGCGGGTCTGCACACCGTCCAGACCGGTGACGGCGTCGAGGGCGGCGAGGACCTTGCCGGTGGCGCGGGTCTCCAGGACGAGGTGTCCGCCCTGCACGGTGACGGCGTCCACGCCGGGGAGGGACGCGGCCTTCCGCTCGTCGATCCGGCCGAGCGGCACCAGCATCCGGCTGGTGGCGCCGAAGGTGCTGATCAGGTGCTGCGGTTCGTCGGTGACGACGAGCCGGCCGGCCACCAGGATGCCGACGCGGTCGCAGAGCGCCTCCGCCTCGTCCAGGTGGTGGGTGGTGTACACGATGGTCCGGCCCTCCGCCTTGAGGTCCCGCAGGACCTCCCACAGGGCGCGCCGGCCCTCCGGGTCGAGCGAGGCGGTCGGCTCGTCCAGGAAGATCAGCTCGGGTCCGTGGACCAGCGCGGAGGCGATGGCGAGCCGCTGCCGCTGGCCGCCGGAGAGGTCGTCGACCCGGACGTCGTGCCGTCCGCCCAGGCCCACGATGTCCAGGGTGGCGTCGACGGCGGCGCGCTCCGCGCCGAACAGGGCCGCCACCGTCCGCAGGTGCTCGTGGACGGTCTGCCGCACGAAGAACGCCGACGACTGGGTCTGCACGCCCATGCGCGGCAGCAGAGCGGTGTTGCGCGGCCAGGGCGACTCACCGAACACCGTGACCGAGCCGGAGTCGGCCTTGCGCAGCCCTTCCATGATCTCCACCAGGGTGGACTTCCCGGCGCCGTTGGGACCGAGCAGCCCGAAGAACTCGCCGCGCCGGACGTCCAGACAGACCCCGTCGACGGCCCGCCGGTCGCCGTAGGTCTTGGTCACGTCACCGACCGAGACGGCCGGCCCGGCTCCGCGGTCCGCGGTGGGGGAGGGGGAGGTCATAGGGGTACCTCATTCATGAGTTGCGTGATCCTTCGGGGTGGGAACGTCATCGTGGGAACGTCATCGGAACAGCAGGAGGACGACGGCGGTGCCGGTTCCGGCCACCGCGAGCAGGACGAGAGCGGCGGCCGTGACGGCGTAGGAGGTGTAGAGACGGCGGGCGCGCCGCGGGTAGGCGGCGACGGCGTCCCGTCCCTGCCTGCGCAGGGTCAGGTAAGTCCCCGTCTCCGGGGCGAGGTTGGCGGCGCCCACGGTGTGGCCGAGCATGCGGTACCCGTCCAGCGGCGGCAGCGGGACCAGGTTGCTCAGGGCCTGCACGACACCGACGAAGAGCATCCCGGTGAGCACCGGGCGGCCCGGGTCGGCCGGGTCCAGCAGCGCCCGCCACAGCGCGAAGGGCAGCAGGAGCACCAGGTTGACGTACGCGCCCGCCGCGGCGACCACCAGCTTCGCCCGCAGACCGGGCAGGAACAGGTAGTTGTCGACCGTGCAGTACATCATCATGGCCGGAAACCGCCAGCGCAGCCCGATCTCGGTGACCACACCGCCGTAGTGCCGGGCGGCGATCCCGTGGGCGAGTTCGTGCAGGCAGATGCTGAACCAGAGGAAGACCGCGAACGGGATCAGCACCAGCGGACGGGTCAGCAGCTCCCACGTCCCGTCGAGGGCGGCCACCGGATCCGCGAGCACGGCGACGACCAGCACCAGCACTGCGGCCACCAGGGGCAGTTGGGCCCAGGGGCGGAGCAGCGGACGCAGCAGCCGGTGGAGGCGTCCGGTGGTGCCGTGCGCGTCGGCGACGGTCCGCCGGCTGCCCTTCCAGAAGGTGCCGGTGCGGGCCGGGCGCGGCTCGGGCGGTGCGGGGTCCGGGGACCCGGCGAGCAGCCCGCGGGTGCCGAGCAGACCGAGCAGCCGGGTCCACTGCTCCTCGGGGAGCCGGAGGCGGAACCGGGCCGCGTACTCGGCCACGACGTCGTCGACGTTCCGGGTCCCGTCGAGCCGGCTGATGACGAAGTGCTCCTTGGGGCCCACCTCGAACGCGGCACCGCTGACCGGGTGCTTGATGAGGTGGACGGTACGCGGACCGCGCAGCAGGGGCGGACCGACCAGCACGCCCGGCCGCAGCGCGGGGCGGTACGCGCGGGCGGCCGAGGCGCGGTCGGTGGGCGATGGTCCGGTGGCGCTCATGAGACCGCCTGCCGTCCGTCGGCCGGCTCGCGCAGCACCCGGCCCAGGATGAAGGCCAGGTACGCCTCGTCCCGGATCGTCACGTGCAGCCGGTTGTTGGTCATGTGCATGTACGGGGAGAGCAGGCGGGGCAGCACCGCCGGCACATGGGTGACGGTCACCAGAGGAGCCGCGTCGGGGTCCTCGGCACGTTCCTGGCCGGTGTCCTCGCGGGCCGGGCCGTCCCAGGCCGGGAAGGCGAGTTCGCCGCGCCCGGTGAGGTCCACCACGCGCTCGCGCAGCTCCAGGCAGTGTTCGGCCCAGCGGCGCAGGAACGCCGGCAGCCGGGACAGGTCGCCGCTCGCCACGGCCTGCCTGATCTGCGTGAACCGGGCGCCGAGGGACGGCGCCATGTGCTCGTAGGTGCGCTCGTACTCGGTGGACCCGATGAAGTCGGTACCGGGGAACAGCCGGTGCCAGAAGGCGTAGTAGGAGTCGAGGTAGTCCGCGAGCCGTTCCTCCTCGGGCAGGAAGCAGCTCGCCATCACCATCATCAGCTGGGCGGAGGTGCCGAGCAGCACCGTCCGCAGGTGCAGGTTCATGCTCCGGTACGCCTCCAGGACCAGGTCGCTGGAGTGGCGGAAGTGCCATTCGGCGAGGTCCACCCCGGCCGGTCCGCCGTACTTGGCGTACTCGGGGGCGTAGACCTCGTAGGAGAAGGAGTTGTTCGGCCTGAGGTTCATCAGGCCGTCCGGACCCATGTACCTGGCCCGGTCCTCGCCGGGGAACTCGATGTCGAAGAGGGAGTTGTAGAAGTCCTTGAGGAAGCCGGAGTCGACCTCGTAGAGGGCGGGGCGGGCCTTCAGGAAGCCGTCGACCGCCTCCTCGGTGCGGCGGCGCACCTCGGCCTCGGCGTCGGGGCCGCTCGGGCGCAGGCGCAGCCTGATGTGCGGCCCCTCCAGCCAGTAGTTGATGAAGAAGTAGCCGGACAGCAGCCCGTCCTCGGTGAGCCGGTCGACCAGCGGGCGGACGCAGTTCACCAGCAGCGGCTGGGGGTTGGCGGCGTAGAAGACGTGCAGGGCCAGCCAGGGCGAGGGGCCGGTGCCCTCGGGGTCCGGACGGAAGGCCGCGGGTTCGGTCAGTTCGGGCATGACGGGGTGGCCTCCGGTTCGGACTGCGGCAGTCGGCGGGTGGTGAAGGTCTCCACGGCGAGCTCGGCCACATGCCGGCCGCGGCGGGAGGTGAGGTGGAGCCCGTCCTCGGCGGGGAGCATCTCCCGGAAGGTCACCCGGGTGCCCGGCCTGCGCTCCACCAGGGCCTCGAACGCGGACAGGGAGAGCGGGCTGTCGAAGTCGACGTGGACGGGCTTGGCCCCGATCGGTCCCTGGTCGGTGTGGGAGACCGTGGCGAAGCAGCGGTCGGGCAGGCCGTGGACGCGCTGCCAGCGCCGGTACTCCAGGTAGTGCTCCTCCTCCCCGGCCCCGGGGCGGCGGGCCGGCAGGCACTCGGCATCCGCGGTCCAGCTGCGCCGGCCGACCACCACGTCTTTGTGCCTGACCCGGGGCCGGCGGGTGACCCCGTTCTCGGCCTCGCCCTCGGGCACCCCCGCCCACACGTCGAAGGGGGCCATGGTGCTGGGGGAGAGGAGCAGCAGGGTGCGCGGGATCTCGGGGAGCGCGATCGGCACGAGGTAGCCGAGATAGACCGGCACGACCTCACGGCCGAGGCGGCGGGAGCGCAGGACCAGACGGCCGGCCCGCTCGTCGTGCTGGATGTAGAGGTCGTCGAGGTGGATCCGGGCGTCCTCGGGCACCGTGCTGGTCTCACCCGGGCAGACGATCTGGTGGTCGGTCAGCCGGCCGTGCAGGTTCAGGTTGCTGCTGACCGGCCCCCCGGTGACCTCCGCGAACACGGCGCCCGGTGGCCGGCGGGCCGCCATCTCCTCGCGCAGGGTGTCGGAGAAGCCGGGTGCCGCCGGGTCCGTGTCCGCTGTGGCGCCGTCGTGGAGGTGGGTGAACCGGCTGAAGGGGAAGGCCAGTCCGCCGTAGGACTTGTTGAGGACGACCAGAGGCCGGCCGCCGGGCGGACGGGACAACTGGATGTGATGGCTCTGCGGTGTGAAGTCGCGGGTGAGCGGGGCGAGTTCATCTGCGGTCCCGGAGAGCAGCCGGTCCGGCAGTTCGATCTCCTCGGCGTCGGCGTCGGCCACCGTGCCGTGCCGCCGCCACAGGTCCTTCATGCCCTCGTGGAAGTGGCGCCGGGCCCGGTCCAGGGCCTTCATCTCGCTCTGCCCGAGCCAGTTCTCCTCGGGCAGATAGGTGCCGTTCTCGTCGTAGGAGGCGCGTCGGGAGGTGAAGGAGACGTACTGGTCGAAGAAGTCCTCGTGGAAGTCGTGGACCAGGCCGAGCAGGTCGTCGCAGCGGCCGCCGCGGCCGTAGCGGGCGGTGAAGAAGCCCAGCAGGGTGATGCGTTGGGGCAGGGTCAGGTCGAAGAGCGGCAGGATGCCCTCGACGGCTTGCAGGGCCCGGCCGGTCTCCCCACCCAGTACGGCGGGCCCGCAGGTCAGGTCGCCGCCGGTGTCGACGTCCTCGTACACCAGGGTCTGCGGGAGGGCCGGCTCGGCCGCCCCCAGTTCCCGCTGCGCGTCGAGCAGGTGACCGCGCAGGGTGCTCAGCAGCGTACGGCGTTTCCCGACGCCGGCCCCGGGGTAGCGGGCGAGGCAGTCGGCCGGGCCGTCCAGCAGGCGGGCCAGCCGGTCGGCCCAGGGCACCCCGAGGGAACGCAGGGCGTCCTGGTAGGAGCGGAGCGGGTCCTGACCGTGCACGTCCGCGCGGAGCACCGGCACCTGCACCATGCCGAGGTCCAGGAGGGCCGACGCGTACCGTTCGCACTCCTCGCGTCCGGCGTCGTGCCCGGTCTCCAGCCAGGCCACCAGGTCCCGGTGGCGCACCGGCACGTCCTGGGCGCCGAGCCATTCCAGGAGCCGTTCCAGGGTGCCGCTGCTGCGCAGGTAGAACAGCCGGTCGCGGACCGCGTCGAAGGTGACGGCGGCGCTGTCGTCGCCCGCGGTCATCACATGGCGTACGTAGCGGATGCGGTCGGCGTCGCGCCCCCAGCCCGGGGAGAGGACCACCGGCAGGTCCTGGCGGCGGCCGGGGTCGGCCGTGATCAGTTCGGTCAGCCGGGCCAGCGCCACCACGTTGAGCCGTACGTGGCTCACCCAGTCCTCGCCGGTGCGCAGCGCGGCCCCGCCGTCCGACGGGCCGCCGGTGAAGGTGCCGAGGCCGATACCGGTGAAGGTGCTGAAGGGGCTGGTCTTGCAGGCCGTGCGGTACAGGTAGGTCAGCGCGGAACGCTCGATCTTGCGCAGCCGGTTGCCGGGCCGCGGGCTGGTGTCGCGCAGGTAGGCGTCCAGCCGGCCGTCGAGGGCGGGCGAGGCGAGCAGCAGGCCGAGGCGCAGCCGGTCGTCGGTCAGGACCTCGCGCAACACCCGCCGGTTCTCCTGGAGTTCACCGGCGAGCAGGTCCGCTCCGGTGGCCCGCAGCTCCTCGAGGCGGGCCCGGTCGTGCAGCCACCGGGCGGTGCGCCGGCCGGTCTCGGGATCCTGCTCCGTCACCAGCTGGACGGCGGCCTCGGTGTCGGCGGGCAGCCGGTTGTTGAAGACCTGCCGGCGCAGGTTGAGCAGCCCGCGGCGCACGGCGGCGTCGCCCGGGTCCTCCTCGGGGCCGGTGGTCGACTTGACCAGGGCGTGCAGCAGGTCGCTGAGAGCCGCCCCGGCGGCGGTCAGCCGTTCCTCCTCGGCCAGCACGGCGTCGGCCCAGCGGCGGGTGCCGGGGCAGCGCAGGCCGTGCACCGTCTCGATGGGCAGGCCGGCCGCGCGGAGCATGAAGCGCCGGCCGAGCTCCCAGCGGGTGCCGGGCTCCGCGGCGGCGTCCGGCCCGGTGTCCGTGGGGGCGTCCGGCCCGGTGTCCGTGGGGACGGCCGCGTCGGTGTCCGTGGTGGCGCCTGCCGCTGTGGCCGTGGCGCCGGACTCTGTGGGTGTCATGGGCAATCCTCTGCGGCCGTCAGGCGATCTCGTGGCGGAAGTCGGCGGGCTGGGGCCGCTCGTGACCGAGGGCCATGATGAGCAGCGGGGCCTCGTCGCCGTCCGCCAGCCCGAGCCGCTCGACGAACGAGACGTTGTCGAAGCCCAGCGCCACACCGGCGCCCAGGCCCAGGGCGGAGGCCGCGACGTAGAAGCTCTGTGCGACGGCTCCGGCGGTGCCGACGGCGAGCCGGTAGCCGCGGTCGCCGAGGGCGTCCAGGACCGCGGTGGTGCGCACGGTGGGCACCAGGACCGCACCGGCCTGCTCCAGGTTGTAGTTGGCCAGGAAGTAGTTCTCCTGGAGGAAGGAGCCCTGGGGGCCCGGGACGACCGGGCACAGCTCGTCACGGTCGGGGTCGTACGCGTACGCCCCCTGCTCCACGCCCTCCACGTGGTTGACGAAGGCGTACAGCTTGGCGAGCCGGACCGCGCCGGACGGATCGGTGTCGCCGGCCGGCCGGGTTTCGGCACAGGCGGCGAGCACCGCCGACAGGTCCCCGATGCCGACCGGACGCCGGGCGTCGAACCTGCCGAAGCTGGAACGGCGGTCGCGCAGGGCGCGGCGGACGCCGGTGTCCGGGAAGACCGGCTCGGGCAGAGCCACGCGGGCGGCGTCGGTACCGGCGGGGGGAAGGGCCGCGGCGGCGGCCAGCGCCCCGGGGGCGGGCCGGTCGGCGGCGCCCTCCAGGGTGGCCGTGTGCATCTCGCTCAGCGCGGTGAAGTCCAGCAGGGTGCGCGAGCGTTCGACGTCCCGGTGCCGGACGGCCGGCCGGTGGCGCGGGTCCGTGCGGGGGACGGCCGGGCGGGCGGCGGCGTCCGGGCGGAGGGAGGCGTCCGGGCGGGGCGCCGGCCCGTCCCAGTGCAGCGGCACGACGGCGAACACCGTCTCCTCCTCGCCCGCCGTCCCGAGGAGTTCGTTCAGCCGGGGCTCGTCGAACCACAGCACGGGGGCGATCCGCAGGCCCCGGGCGGCGGCCCAGATCCGCCAGGTCTGCACGAGGGTGCCGACATCGGTGCTGACCACGTGGAACGAGAAGCTGTTGTACTTGAAGGAGTTCTGCCAGTACTTGACGCCGAGCAGCAGGTACTGGTCGGTCTCGAGGGCCTCGGCGGGCGCGTCCGCGCCGAGCGCGCCCCGGACCCTGTCCGTGACGTCGCCGGCCAGCAGCCGCTGCAGGGCGTGCCGGTGGATGTCGTAGTAGTGCAGACCCGGAGTGAGGGGGCCGGAGGGGCCGGACGCCCAGTGGATGCTCACCGGGTAGAGCCCGCCGCCGCCCGCGGTGCCGCGCGACCAGTTCGCGTGGGTGTAGTACGGCAGTCCGGGCAGGTCGGTGTTGGCCTGGATGCCGAGGCGGCGCCCGGTCAGCCCGTAGGAGTCCCGGAGCATCGCCGACAGCAGCGGGAGGCCGAACCCGGGCGAGGTGTCGGCGTCCCGGACCCGGGCGGTGCCGGGCAGCAGCCCCGGCGCGACCGGGACGTCGGCGAGGTCCTCGGTGCCGGGCAGGGCGAATGCCTCGGCGTCCGGGTAGTACTTGCCCTTGCGCGGGCCGTCGTCCCAGTTCACGACATGGTCGGTGGGCTCCATCGGGACGCGGCCGCGGTGCAGGACGGCGTGCGCGTACTCATGGGCGTACCCCATGGGATCCCCCTTTCGTCAGTTCCTCGGTGCTCTCGGGGTGCTCGGTGTTCTTGCGGCCGGTCATGGGAACGGGTGCGGGCCGGGATTGAGGTCGGCCTCGGTCAGGTCGTCGGGGCGCAGGCCCGCCTCGCGCAGCGCCGTGCGCATCCGGGGCATGTGCCGGGCGCGCTGCCGGGTCCAGCCGAAGTCGAGCGGGAGCAGGCCGGGCACCAGCACCTTCACGGTGTGCAGACCGAGAGCGCGCTGCTCGGGCGCGGTCTGGTCGACGACGACCACGTCGAAACCGGCGGACGTCACGGCGTCCACCGCGGCGAGCAGATCCTCGCGCACGTCCGGCCCCGAGCCGTCGGCGCGGGCCCAGCGCAGGTCGGCCACGCCCGACGGCTCGGGGGGCGAGGGACGGCGGAGCAGGAAATCGGCGTGGCGGCCCATCTCCGGTACCGCGTAGACCAGCGGATGGTCGTGCAGGCTGGTGATCTTCTCGTGGTCCTCGGCCATGGCGCGGTACCCGGCCTCGTCGCGCCGGAACCGCTGGAGGAGCTGCACCGAGTCGGTGGCGATCTCGCACAGGGCCGCGGCGAGCGCGGCCTCGGGGTCGAGGGCGGCTCCGGCCCCGAAGCACATCCGGGCGTGCCCGCCGTCGAACCGCTCGGCGACCGCGGTGACCACGGGGACCGGGAAGGTGATCCGGGTGTCGAAGAACCTGGCCCGGTACCCGTACATGGCCATGCGGTCCACCATGATCCGGGTGCGCGGGTCGGCGCTGGTCGCCGGGTCGATCTCGGGGAGCGGCTGCATGCCGTGCCAGGCGAGCAGGAAGGCGTCCCGTTCCAGGACCTCCATCAGGCCGCTGAGCACGGCCTCCTCCAGACTGCCCCCGGAGGCGCAGCCGTTGGAGCTCTCCTGGACGAACCGGTGCTCGATCCCGGGCTTGTGGTAGTAGGCGAGGATCTCCGGGACGGGGCGGGGGCGCGCGTCCCGCAGCGACCAGCCCCACACCCAGGGGACCGGCCGGTCCGGGGTGAAGGGCGGCACCCAGGGGTTCGCCCGGTGGAAGTCGTCCGTGTACAGGCCGGTCTCGCGTGGGTCGACGGCGGCCGGCCCGAGATCGTCCAGGGCAGCGGTCAGGGTGAGGGAGCGGCCCCGGGCGCGCATCCCGGCGTGGCGCTCCAGGCCCTCCAGCACACCGATGCGGGTGCTGGCGTGGTAGGTGTCGGCGTGACCGCCCCAGAACGTCTCCCGCAGGTAGTCGCCGGAGCGGCTGGAGAAGCAGCCCACGGTGGCGGAGGTGGTCGGCGAGGTGACGTCACACACCACCGACGGTCCGACGGCGCCCCAGTGGGGGTTGGCGAACGCGTCCACCTGGAGGCCGTACGCGTCCACCGGCCGGACCCGGCTGACGCCCGGCCGGTACTTGGGCGCGGGCCGCAGGGCGAGGGCGGCCGTCCCGGCGGTCACCGGCTCCGGTGTGCCGCAGTCGGGGCAGTCCGGCTCGGGCACCAGCGGATGGTGACGAACCGTCAGGTGCTCCAGGTCCACCAGCCACACGTCGGGGAACGGCCGCCCCTCGTCGAGGGGGGCGGCGCCGAGCCGGGCGATCAGCGCGGCGACGGCCTGCACGGCGAACGGCACCGAGTAGGGCCACGGCCCCACCTCCCGGGTGCCGCCCCGCAGTTCGAGGCCCTCCCGCAGACCGACCGAGCGCACCCCCTGCCAACGGCGCCGCAGACACGCGCCGCAGCCGGCCCTTCCTGCCACGGGCCGGGGGCCGACCAGCACATGCCGGCCGTACAGGTGCACGGGGAGCGCGGTGCGCGGTGCGCCGTCGGGGGCGGGCGAGGTGAAGGCGTCCCGCACTCCGAGGGAGGAGACCGTGACCTCGGGGACGGGACGGCCCGGCTCGAACGGCAACTCCGCCAGGGCGCTGCGGAGTTCCTCCGCGAAGAGACGGCACGCCCGGTGCCGCGGCTCCTCGGTCCCGCCGACGGTGGCTTCGGCGAGGTCAGCGGTCATCGGCGGCCGCCTCGGTGAGCAGGACCCGGACGGTGTGGATCCCGGCGGCGGGCAGGTCGGCCGCGTGCGTGGGCACGACGAGGGCGTCACGTCCGGCGGCGTCCAGCCGCTCCAGGACCTCCGTCCAGGTCACCGGGGCCGGGCCGGCGTCCGGCCCGGCCGCGCCGTCCTCGGCCGTGACCGGGATCAGGGCCGCGTCGAGGTCGGCCAGCAGCGGGTCACCGGTGTCGGGCGCGCCCAGCACCCCCTCCGCGGCGAGCTGGACGGTGCCGAGCAGGTCGCGCAGCGCGTCGGTGGCCGCGGCCGTCCGGTCCAGGGCGGAGCCGGTGGTCCAGCGGCCCGCTCCGCCCCCCTCCGCCGGCCGGCTTCTGGCCAGCACGACGGAGACCCCGGTGCGGTCCGCCTCCCCGAGGTCGAGGAGTTCGACGTCCAGCCCCAGGTGCCCGGCGGAACGCAGCAGGAAGGTCGCCTCCACGTCGTCGGCGAACACGGCCCGGGGGATCACCGCGGTCCGCCCGGCCCCGCGCACGGCTCGCCGCAGCGCGTCGTGGGCGAGCGCGGACAGCAGGCCGGCCGCCGCGGCCGCCGGCAGGCCGTCGCCCGCGCCGGCCCCGGCACGGGACGGCTCGAACCGACGGTCCTGGTTGTCCGGCCCGAAGGGCCGCACCGCGCCGGCCGGCACCAGCGTCCGTTCCTTGGTCAGCAGCGACACGGCCGGGGTCCAGGAGGCGACCGGATCACCCCCGGCGCCGGTGGCCGTGGTCAGCGCGTCCGGGCTCACCCTCGGCAGCGCGTCGGCGCCGGAGGTGTCGTCCGGGGCGGGGGAGGCGGGCACCACGTGCTCGGCGTAGACCTCGGCGGCGGCGTCGAGGGCCCGCAGACGGGCGCCCGCGGTGTGCTGGACGTCGAACGCGACGACGGTCCGGGTCCCGGCGGCGCCCAGAGGGACCTCGACGGCGCCGACCTTCAGCGGGGTCTGGGTGACCGGCTCGTCCGCGTACCGGGTGAAGACCCCGACGGACGGACGGAGCGCGAGCGAGCGGCGGTCGAGCTCGGCGAGCGGCCCCTCGGTCGCGTCGTCGTCCGGGGCGGCGGCGACGACCGGCTCGAAGGCGGGCCGTTCGGGGGCCGCGGTCAGGTCGACGGGCTCGGGAGCACTGGGCCGGGTCCGGCAGAACGGGCACCGCGGATGGGGCAGCAGCCGCTCCGCCAGGACATCGAACGAGGCCATGTCCTGGAGCAGCACCTGGCCCCGGGTCTCGGCCGGCAGCGCCTTGGTGACCAGCCGGAACACCTCGTAGCCGAGCAGGTTGCCGAGCATCGCGGCGAGCGGACCGCGCGGTCCGGGGCCGGGGGGACCCCCCAGGGCCAGACCGCTCCAGAGGCCGGCCGTGACCGCCGCGTCCCCCGTCGCGCCGAGGCGCAGCGCCGCGCAGGCCAGACAGCCGTCGGAGTCCGGGCCGCTGACCGGTCCGACCACCGCCCGCTCGCCGAAGGTCCAGGCGGGCAGCAGGAGGCGGCCGTCCGGAACGCCGTGGCCGAGCAGGGCGATCGAGGTCCGGAACGCGTCGCGGCCGCAGGCGGCGACCACCACGTCGTACCCCTCGTACGCCGTCCAGCCGCCCGCCGAACCGGTGTCGGCCCCGGCCTCGGCCTCGGGCAGCACTGTCACCTCGGCCGGACTGCCCTGCGTGGTGAACTCCGCCGCCTCGGCCCGCAGTTCGGCGAACTCGGCGGCGGTGGCGGGGCCTTCGGCCAGCGCGGCCTCCACGGCGACGGAGGCGCAGCCGTTGCGGATCAGGGAGAGCGCGCACCAGCGGGCGACCGGACCGTCGCCGAGCACGGCGACCCGGGTGCCGCGGAACGCGGCGAACCTGCTGTCGGCGTCGTCGGCGTAGTGGTCGAGGTAGGCGATCTGCGGCGCGAAGCGCGCGGCGACCGCCGTCTGCACGGGTGCGTCCGGTCCCGGTCCGCCGGGGGCCGGCACGGGCCGGGCGAACCCGCGGGCGTAGAGCGCCTTGACCAGGCCGCCCACCATCGCCTTCTGCTGGTCCTTGAAGCCCGCGCAGATCTCCGCCACGGTCCGGCTCCCGTCCAGGTGCGGGACGAGGAGGGTGGCGAACCGGTAGGCGGACGGGGAGCTGAGCTGGAAACCACCGTCGGCGTTGTGGAAGATCACGCCGGTGGGCGTCTCGGTGAACAGCACGTCGCGGCGCACCCTGGGACGGGTGTCCGAGGTCTCCTCGTACGGGGTCGTGGGCATACGGAGTCGCACCTCCGGGTCGGGCCTGACGGCCACTCGGGTCTGAAAAGTAGGGAAGATCAAGGAAAATCGAGGAAAGGCGGGAAGAGGAGGATGTTCGGGTGCCCGGTCCACCGGGCCGGGCCGCGTTCCGGGCCGCGGCCCCGGTCCGTCAGGTGGCCCCGGACGGAAGGGCGCGCCGGGCCGTGGCGACGGCGGCCTGCGGGATGCCGCCGGTCCGGGCGGCCCTGTGCAGTGCGTGGGCGCGGAACAGGGTGTTCATGCGGAGCGTTCCGGGGTGTTCCTCGTCGAGGAGTCCGGTGTCGAGGAGCCGCTCGAGCAGTTCCTCGGCGTGGGTCTCGGGGACGGAGAGGGCACGGGCCGCGGCCGGCGCGGTGATCTGTCCGTCCAGCCGTGCCAGGCACAGGTGAGCGTCGGCCACCGGGGCGGGCAGCCGGTCCAGGGCGCCGTCGAGGGTCAGGGGCACGGACATCCGGACGTCGTCGGGCAGCGCCAGCCGGGCGGGCAGGTCCCGCCGCAGCCATGCGGCGTGGTCCGCCAGGCGCAGCTTCGGCCGGGTCAGCAGCCGGGCCGCGACGATCCGCAGGGCCAGCGGGACGTGCCCGCACGTGTCGGTGAGGGCGTGTGCGGCCGTGGTCTCGGCCGCCACCCGCTCATGACCGAGGACGGCGACGAGGAGCGCGTGGGACTCCTGCGGCGGCAGGGCGCCCAGTTCCAGCACCGCCGGGCCGTGCGTGGCGACCAGGGCGGCCAGTCGCATACGGCTGGTGACGACGAAGGCGCCGCAGCCCGTCATGCCGAGCAGCCCGCGGACCTGGTCGGGGTGCACGACATCGTCGAGTATCACCAGGCACGATCCGGGAAGAGCGCCGGAGGGGAGTGCGGAGCGCAGTTCGGCGGCCGCCTCGTCGGCGGACCGCGGCGTGCCGTCGGGCCTGGTCAGCGGCAGCAGTACGCCCCCCGCGGGGTACCGGTCCGCCACCAACTGCGCGGTGTGCAGGGCCAGCGCGGTCTTGCCCATCCCCGGGCCTCCGGAGATCACCGCGATCACCGGGTCGGCGTCCGTCCGCCCGTCCCTTCGGTCCTCGCCGCTCAGGTGGCTCACCAGGTCGGCGGTCTCACGGGTGCGGCCGGTGAAGCCGGGGACATGGGGCAGCCTGGGCCCCGGCGGATGCGCCGGCCCGGAGGGCGGACGGCCGTCGCCGGGGAGGACGGGCCCGCCGGAGGGGGTGTTCTCCCCCCGGGCCGCAGGAGCGCCGGGCGCGGCGTCGGCCACCGCGGGCGCCGCGTGCGGGGTGAGGGTGAGCGGTGCGGCCTCCAGGGCCGGGCCCCGGGGTTCGTCGCCCCGCAGGATGGCCAGTTCCAGGCCCTGCAGTTCCGCGCCGGGGTCGACGCCGAGCTCCTCCCGGAGGTGCGTCCTGATCCTCCGGTACTCGGCCAGCGCCTCGATCTGCCGCCCCGCCCGGTACAGCGCCCGCATCAACTGGGCGGCGAGACCTTCGTGCTGGGGGTGGGTGCGCGTGGCCTCCCAGAGGTCCACCAGGACCTCGCGGGACTGTCCCCGGGCCAACTGGATCTCGCAGACGCGTTCCAGGACGCGCAGGCGCTCCTCGACCAGCCGGGGCACCTCGTCGCGGTGCAGCAGTTCGGAGGGGACGTTGGCGAGAAGCGGCCCTTGCCACAGGTCGAGTGCCGTGCGCAGCAAGGGGAGTTCGGACTCTCCCGCTCCGGCCGCTTCGGCCACCAGGCCACGGAAGTGCAGCAGGTCCAGGGTGTCGCCGTCGGCCGGGAGACGGTAGCCCCCGGCGACCGCGACCACCGCCTGTTCCTCTATGTCGTACTTCGCGAAGAGGCGGCGCAACCGCAGGACGCAACTCTGCAGGGCCGCCTTCGCCGTCGCCGGCTGCTCGTCGCCCCAGACGGCCTGCCGGAGACGCTGCGTCGGGACCACCTCGCCGGGGCGGACCAGCAGCGCCGCCAGCAGTGACGTCGGTTTGGCCGGCGGAAGGACGGCCACATCGCAACCGTCGGTGATGCTGAGTGGGCCGAGCAGCTGAAAACGCACGAGTATTCCCCCGTTGACCTTCGAAGATCTGCCGCACCGGCCTGCCATGGCCCGCTTCGAGAAGCGGTGTCCTGTCACCGGGTCCGCCCCTGGTCGGGAGGGAGACTGGTACAGAACCTCTGCCCGCACTCTGACGAGAGCGGGCACGAGCACATGTGAAGTCGGTGAGCAGGGCGTCCATCGGCCTTGTGGCAGTGGTGAGTGTCTACTGGCGTAGACCGACGGTCAAGAGGAAGTTCTGAAGAGATCCCCAGGTGGATTACTGCCGCTGGGGGATCGTCAAATGCCTCTAAAGACAGCCTTGTTGCTGGTAAACGGTGCTGTCGGTGTCGGCTCGGAACGGACGCTTCCGACAAAGCGAGCACGCGGTTGTAGGGGTTTACCTACCATGAGGTTTCGCGGCGACCGTCGCCGTCCTGGCCGCACAGGTGTCCGGCCGTGCGGCCAGGACGGGCACGACGAAAGCCCGGCCGGAGCCCGCCCCTTGAGGGGAGGGACACCGGCCGGGCGTCTGCCGCACCGGACGTGTGTCAGGCGGAGCAGGAGGTGGTGCTGCAGGTGGAGCTGGAGGTCGAGGTGGAGCTGGTGCTGGTGCAGCCGGCCAGCACGACCTCGCTGGCGTCCGAGTAGTCGGAGATCTCGAAGGTCTCGGCCTCGAGCTCGAGGATCTCGTCCGCGAGGGTGCTCAGGTCCTTGTTCATGGTGACTCCTGATGGGTCAGGGCGGACCGCCGTGGCCGGCTGCCTCCGCCGTGTGGGTACGGGACCATTCCAGCGGCCTCCGCTCACCGTTCGGCATGTCTCCCGCTGGCATCCCGCTGGCATCCCGCTGTCACGCGCCGCCGCCGGACGGCACGGGCGCTCCCCGCTCTTCGCGCAGGCCCTGCTCCGGGGACGCGACGCCGAGGGTCGAGGCACGGGCCACGAGGGTGGGGCGCAGGCGCCGGGAGCGGACGGGCTTGCCCTCGAGCATGTTCACCAGCGTCGTCGCCGCCAGTTCGCCCATCCGGTACATCGGTGAGCGCACGGAGGTCAGGGGCACCGGGAGAGCCGCCGCCAGTGCGACGTCGTTGTAGCCCACGACCGCGACGTCCCGGCCGACCGTCAGGTCGGCGTCCCGGACCGCCGCCATCACGCCGATCGCCGCGAAGTCGTTGACCGCGAAGACCGCGGTGGGCATCGGCCGCAGGCTCAGCAGGCGCTCGGCGGCGGCCCGGCCGCCGGGCACGTCGAAGCGGGAGTGGACGACGTGGCTCTCCGGTATCGGCAGTCCCGCCTCGGCGAAGGCGTCGAGGAAGCCCCGGGTGCGTTCGGCCCCGGTGCTGGCGTAGGGCTCTCCGGCCACCACCGCGGCCCGCCGGTGACCGAGGCCGAGCAGGTGCTCGCCGGCCAGCCGTCCGCCGCGGACGTCGTCGGTGGTCACCGACACCCTGCCCGGCAGTCGGCGGGACACCAGCACCAGAGGAATGCGCCGTTTGGCCAATTCGGCCACGAGGTCGGAGTCGGAGCGGGCGTCCCCGAGCACCAGGCCGTCGACGCGCCGGGCGAGCAGCGCGTCGACCCGGCGCCGTTGCATCTCGCAGTCGTCGCCGGTGTTGGCGACCACGGTGTGGTAGCCGGCGGTCGCCGCGGCCGCGTCGATTCCCTCGTAGACGGTGGCCAGCACGATGTCGGTCAACCGGGGCACGAGCACCCCCAGCATCCGGGAGCGACCGGTGCGCAGTGCGGCCCCGGTGGGGTCCCGCTGGTAGCCGAGTTCCTCGGCGAGCGCCCGGATCTGAGTGGCGGTTTCGCTGGCCACCCCGCCCCGCACGCTGTCGTCCTGGCTCAGCGCCCGTGACACCGTGGAGACGTGGACGCCCGCCTGCCGGGCTATCTGGGCGAGGGTGACCGGGGCACGACCGGTCCGCGGACCGGCCCCCGCCCGTGCTCCATGACGCTCCACTCCCGCTGCCCTTCTTCTCGGATCCTGCTCGAATCCCGCTCGGACGTCCTCGGATCCTGTGGGGTCCTGTCCGAAGCGGCATCCACTCGGTTCGGACGGCTGTTCGCCGTCCTGGCGTCCCTGAGCCTCGCACATTCCCGAACGCCCCGGCCAGACGAGTGTCCGACAACCATTGACCAAAGAGCAATCGTTTGCGTAGCCTCACCGCAATCGTTTGCAACACGGCGAAGAGAGGGTGCATGCGTCGAATCCAGGTCGTGGCCACCGGCGGCACCATCGCGAGCCGGGGCGGGGTGGAGGGCCGCCGGGCGACCGTGCTCGCGAAGGAACTGGTCGCGTCGGTCGGTCCGCTGCCGGCCGGCGTGGAGGTGAGCACACGGGACGTGGTCACCCGGGGAAGCTACGCCTTCGGCACCGCGGACCTTCTGACACTGGTCCGTGAGGTGCGCGGCGCGCTGCACGCCGGGGCCGACGGGGTGGTGATGACGCACGGCACCGACACCATGGAGGAGACCGCCTTCCTGCTGGACCTGGCGTTCGACGACCCGCGGCCGATCGTGCTGACCGGTGCCCAGCGCCCCTTCGACGACCGAGCCGCGGACGGTCCGGCCAACCTGGGTGACGCCCTGGCCGTGGCCGCCGACGAAGCGGCCCGGGGGCAGGGCCCGCTGCTGGTCTTCGACGGCTTCGCCTTCCCCGCCCGCGGGGTGCGCAAGAGCGACACCATGTCGGCGCACGCCTTCACCGCGCCCGGCCGTGGACCGGTGCTCCGCGTCGTGGACGGGCGCGTGGTACCGCTGTCGCAGCCGAGGCCCCGCCCGCGGTTCCCCCTCGATCTCGACCTCCCCGACCTGCCCCGGGTGGACGTGGTGCCGGTCTATCCCGGCGCGGACGGACTGTTCGTCCGGGCCGCCCTGGACGCCGGCGCCGCGGGGGTCGTGGTGGCGGCGGTCGGCGCGGGCAACGCCGGGCCGGAACTGGTCGAGGCGGTCGCCGAGGCGGTGGCCTCGGGCCACCCGGTGCTGATCTGCTCACGGGTGCACTCCGGTCCCGTCGCACCCCTCTACGCGGGCGGCGGCACCGAACTCCACCGGGCCGGCGCCGTGTTCGCCGACGACCTCAGCCCCTGGCAGGCCCGGCTGCTGCTGGCCGCCGCGAGCGCCGTACCCGGCCGTTCGCCCGAAGCACTGGTCCGTGCCTGGCTCGCCGGAGAGGACCCACCGTCCGGCTCCTGAGCCCGAGCGCCCCGCACCACCCGGCACCCGCCCCACCTCGACCTACTGACACGCCCTCACCCAACCACCCACCCCATCCCCAGAACGTCATCAAAGGAGATGTCGATGACCAAGGAAATTCTTGTCGGCTTCGGAGTGGACGTCGACGCGGTCGGCGGCTGGCTCGGCTCCTACGGAGGCGAGGACTCGCCCGACGACATCTCCCGCGGTCTGTTCGCGGGCGAGGTCGGCGTACCGCGCCTGCTGGAACTGTTCCGACGCCGCGGCCTGACCCAGACGTTCTTCTGGCCCGGCCACTCCGTCGAGACCTTCCCGGAGGAGTTCGACGCCTGTGTCGCCGCCGGCCACGAGATCGGCGTGCACGGCTACAGCCACGAGAACCCGATCGCCATGAACCGTGAGCAGGAGGCCGCGGTCCTGGACCGCTGCATCGAGCTGATCGAGAACCGCTCCGGCCGCCGTCCGACCGGCTATGTGGCGCCCTGGTGGGAGTTCAGCCCGGTCACCAACGAGCTGCTGCTCGAGCGGGGCATCAAGTACGACCACTCCCTGATGCACCGCGACTTCGAGCCGTACTACGTGCGGGTCGGCGACACCTGGACGAAGATCGACTACAGCGCGCCCGCCGAGACCTGGATGAAGCCGCTGGTGCGCGGCCAGGAGACCGACCTCATCGAGATCCCGGCCAACTGGTACCTCGACGACCTGCCTCCGATGATGTTCATCAAGGCCAGCCCGAACAGCCACGGCTTCGTCAACCCCCGTGACATCGAAGAGATGTGGCGCGACCAGTTCGACTGGGTGTACCGGGAGATGGACCAGGCGGCCTTCACCATGACCATCCACCCCGACGTGGCCGGCCGCCCCCAGGTGCTGCTGATGCTGGAGCGGCTGATCGACCACATCAACTCCCACGAAGGCGTCCGCTGGGTGACCTTCGACCAGATCGCGGACGACTTCGCCGCCCGCAACCCGCGCCAGAAGGAGGACAGCAGATGACCACCGTGCAGCAGACCGACATAGCCCACGAGAGCGAATGGCCGCGCAGCGGAGCACCCTCGGACGAGGTCCTGTTCAAGGGCCCCCCGACGCTCAGCCGGCGCACCATCACGACCACCACCGTGGTCTGTTTCCTGGCCTGGGTCTTCTCCGTCTACGACTTCGTGCTCTTCGGCACCCTGCTGCCGAAGATCTCCGAGACGTTCGGCTGGACCACCGGACAGGCCACGGCGATCGCCACCGGCGTGACCGTCGGCACCTTCGTCGTGTCCCTGCTGGTCGGGCCGATGCTGGACCGCTGGGGCCGCAAGCCGAGCCTGATCGTCACCACGGCGGGCGCCGCGCTCTCCTCCGGCCTCACGGCACTGGTCGGCGGCGCCGCCTCGCTGATCGGAGCCCGGGCCATCTCCGGCCTCGGCTACTCCGAGGAGGTCGTCAACGGCGTCTACCTCAACGAGATGTACGGCAAGAGCCGGCGCCGCGGCTTCATGTTCAGCCTGGTGCAGAGCGGCTGGCCGGTCGGCGCCCTGCTGGCCGCGGCGTTCGCCGCCGTACTGCTGCCGGTCATGAGCTGGCGCTGGATCTTCCTCCTCGCCACCTTCCCGGTCGTCGTCATCCTCGTCGCCGGGTCCAAGCTCCGTGAGTCGCCCTCCTTCGTCGCCCTCAAGCGGACGCGGGAACTGCGCAAGGAGGGACGCGACGCCGACGCGACCGAACTGGCGAAGCTGTACGACCTCGACATCAGCCGGGACAACGAGTCCGGTCTGCGCCAGCTCTTCGCCCCGGACCTGCGCCGGCACACCCTGTGCCTGTCCGGAGCGTGGCTGTTCAACTGGATGGGCATCCAGGTCTTCTCGGTGCTGGGCACCACCATCCTCACCGACGGCAAGGGCGTCTCGTTCTCCAGCGCGCTGGTCGTGCTCATCCTGGCCAACATGGCCGGCTTCCTCGGCTACCTCACTCACGGGTACCTCGGTGACCGGATCGGCCGGCGGACGACCATCATCGTCGGCTGGACCATCGGCGGCATCGTGATGACGGCGATGCTCTTCGGACCGGACAGCGCCGCGTACGTCATCCCGATGTACGCCCTGGGACTGTTCTTCCTCCTCGGCCCGTACTCCGCCATGGTCTTCTACATGGGCGAGTCGTTCCCGGCCCGGGTCCGCGGCATCGGCTCCAACACCGCCCACGTGATGGGCCCCGCGGGCGCGGTCGCCGGCTCGGCACTGCTCAGCGCGATCATCGGCTTCGGAGCGAGCGCCACCACGGCCGCGTTCGTCGCGGGCGCCCTGGGGATGTTCCTCTCCGGTGTGCTGATGCTCGGTGCCAACAAGGTCAGCCAGGACACGGACGACGAGCCCGCGCTCGCGGCCGCGGAGCACTGAGCCGACCGTTTCCCCCTCCCTCCCCGGTGCGTGGTGGCCCGCACCCGCCACGCACCGGGGACTCCACGAAAGGCAGGACATGTCCTCCACCGAGCTCACCGCACCGGCCCGCGACGACGGGCTGGCCGGCAAGGTCGCCGTCATCACCGGCGGCGCGAGCGGCATCGGCCGAGCCCTGGCCGTGGCGTACGCCCGCGCCGGGGCCCACAGCGTCGTCGGTTTCTACCCCAAGGATCCGCACAGCGCCGACGAGACCGTCCGGCTGGTCGAGGCCGCCGGCGGCCGCTGCACCGCCGTCGCCGTCGACGTCCGCGACAGCGGGCAGGTCGACGCCCTCGCCCGAGCCGCCGTCGAGACGTACGGGCGGCTGGACATCGCGGTGGCCGGGGCCGGCGTGCTGCGCCGGGCCGCCCTGGCGGACCTCGACGACGACGCCTGGAACGACATGCTCTCGGTCGACCTGACCGGTGTGCTGCGCACCTTCCGCTCCGCTGCCGCCGTGATGACCGGCCCCGGCTCCATGGTCGCGGTCTCCTCCATCGCCGGCGGGGTGTACGGCTGGGACGACCACGCCCACTACGCGGCCGCCAAGAGCGGGGTGCTGGGGCTGTGCCGGTCGCTGGCGACCGAACTCGCCCCGCGCGGCATCCGGGTCAACACCGTCATTCCCGGGCTGATCGAGACCCCGCAGTCGCTGGACGAGAAGAACTCCCTGGGACCCGCCGGGCTCGAGCGGGCCGGTCGGAGCATCCCCGCGGGCCGGGTGGGCGAGGCCGACGAGGTGGCCCGCGCGATCCGCTTCCTCACCAGCGACGACGCCGCGTACATCACCGGTCAGGAACTGATCGTGGACGGCGGTCTCACGGTCCGCTGGCCGGAGTGACCGACTGACGCGGGCCGGGCGGCGGCGGGCCGGGCGGCAGTACATCAGACAGCAGTGAACGAAAGCGGCAGCGGACAGAGCCGCGGCGAGAAAGGTGAACGGGCATGGGAGTCCTCGAACAACAGGTCGCGCTGGTGACGGGCGCGGCGAGCGGCATCGGTTCGGCGATCGCCGAGGCCTACGCGGCCGAGGGCGCGCGGCTCTTCCTGGCCGACCGCGACGCCGACCGGCTCTCCGCACTCGGCGAGCGCTTCACTGCGCAGGGCACGGAGGTGGCCACCGCGGTCGTCGACGTGACCGACGCGGAGCAGACCCGGCAGATGGTGGAGACCTGTGTGACCGCCCTGGGCGCGCCCGACGTCCTGGTCAACTCCGCGGGCATCCTCACCGAGGTTCCGCTGGTCGAGATGGACGTCGAGACCTGGGACGAGATGATAGCCGTCGACCTGCGCAGCGTCTTCCTGTGCTGCCGGTGGACGGTGCCGCACATGGTCGCCCGCGGCAGCGGACGGGTCATCAACATCGCCAGCCAGCTCGGCATCAAGGGCGGCGAGGGCCTGGTGCACTACTCGGCGGCCAAGGCCGGTGTCATCGGCCTGACGAAGGCGCTGGCCAGGGAGGTCGGCCCGAAGGGAGTGCTGGTCAACGCGATCGCACCCGGCCCGGTGTTCACCCCGCTGGTGGACGGCATCAGCGAGGACTGGAAGAAGTCCAAGCAGGCCGAACTGCCCCTCGGCCGTTTCGGGGTCCCGGCGGAGGTCGCCCCCACCGCCGTCCTGCTGGCCAGCGATCCGGGCGGCAACCTCTACGTGGGGCAGACCCTCGGCCCCAACAGCGGCGACGTCATGCCGTGAGTGTGTCGGGTGCTCTGCGTTCCGAGTTCGTGAGAGGCGGGTGAGTTCCGATGTGCGGAGCCTGTGGCAGTGGCCGTTCCGTGCCGCGCTGGGAGGACGTCCTGGCCCCGCCCACCCGGTCGGTCCTCGCCGACCGGGCGGCACGGACCGGGCAGCTCCTGGATCCCGGGTCCGGACTGCGGGTCAGGTCCTGGCTGTCCGCGGGATATCTGCTCAGCGACCGGGTCGGCCGCACCGTGCACGCGGCCGACCTGGACACGCTGTGGCGGGCGGCGGCGGTGCGCGGTGCGCGGCCGAAGGGCTGGCGGCCACTGGGCGGTGCGGACACCACCGTCTCCGTCGAGCTACCCGGCGGCTGGGACTTGACCGCGGCGGCGGTCTGGTGCGCCGCCACGGCCCGGGCGGAACCGGACGCCTCCCTGCGTGTCACCCTGCCCGACCGTGCGGGGGGCCGCGTCCTCGGGATCACCCTCGCGTCCGGTGCCGTACGGGCGACGGTGCTGCACGGCCCCGGGAGCCCTCCCGACGACAGCGGGCCGGACGGCCGGGCGCCCGGGACCGCGGTACTGATCAGCGGGACCGGCGCGGCCGACGCGGCCCGTCACCTGCGCGGCCACCACGATGTGACGCGCACCTCGGCCGACCGGGGGTGACCGAAGCGGGCATCGGGACCGGGCCGGACACCGAAGAGCGGTCAAGAGAGGCCATATGCGCCGGTTGGGGACCCCTCGCGGGGAACCACCGGGGCACCAGGCACACTCTGTGGTTGTAATCCCTCTTCACAAAGGATGACCCAGGCATGATCACTCTTACGAAGGAAGACGGCCCGGCGGACCTGGACGGAGTGACCCACCTGTCCATCGGAGCCTCCTGGGACCCCACCGCGGGCAGCAGCGGCGGGCTGCTGGGCAAGCTGCGCCACAAGACCGGCACCGACCTCGACCTGATCGCCATCGCCATGCACGGCGGGGACCCGGTGCGCCTCGCCGGCCTCGACTCGCTCGACCCCATGGGCAACGGCTCCATGGTGCACAGCGGCGACAACCAGACCGGGCACGGGGACGGGGACGACGAGACCGTGACCGTCGAGTTCGCCCGGCTCCCGTCCCACATCACGTCGATCGTGTTCATCGCCGCCGCGTACAAGAAGGGCAGCTCCTTCCAGAAGGCACGCAACATCAGCTTCAAGGTCTACGACGCCAGCGGAGGCAGCTCCCAGCAGGTCGCCGACATCTGGCCGAGCATGCTCACCCAGGACAACGGCTGCGCCGTGGCCAAGGCGATCCGGGTCGGTGGCACGTGGAAGCTCGAAGTGATCAATGAGACGGGCAAGATCAAGCAGGGCGACGAGCACGCCCTGATGCGCTTCGCCGTCAGCAAGTAGCCCGTTCCCGGAGGCGGCCTCGTCGTCACCCACGGCTCGGCGGATCACCCGGGCCGCGACGCGCGTCGGTGTCGGACGTGCTCGGCGGGGGGCGTCGAGGAGCCCCCGGGGGGCTTACCGGTGTTACCGGTGCGGGGACTTCGCGCATCCGGGTGTGGCCGGGCCGGCGGCGGGGACGATGCGGAAGGCCAGGCACACGACGGGCGTGTCGTCCTGAACCGGCGTGCCCTCGCGCTCCCAGAAACGGCGGTGCCCTGCGCGCCACTCCTCCAGGGAGGCGTCGCCCTCGCCCTCGGCGGCGGCGTGTTCCCAGCCGACCTCGCCGAAGGAGGTCAGCTCCACTCCGGTGATCTCGATGGCGGCGACGGCGTGGCCGTCGTTGTCCACCAGGGCCAGCCGCTCGCCGACGAACTCCAGCCCCTCGGTCTCCTTGACGTACTCGGCCAGCAGACCGGTCGTGGCGGTCTTCCGCCCTCCCAGGACAAGGGAGTTCAGCTCGGTCCGCAGGTCACCGGGGGTACCGAGTTCCATCGCGCGCATACCGTCGACACGTGGCCACACCGCCGCGTCACCTCACTCGATCACCCGCGTCGGCCGCGGTCCGCTCCAGGGCGATCATTATGGCCCGGAGCCCGGAGCCCGGAGCCCGGAGCCCGGGGGTGACCACCTCACGCCCGGTCCGTCAGCTCCTCCGCGTAGACCTGGGACAGCGGCTGGGGCCCGACGTACTGCTGGCAGTTGCACTCCCCGGCCTCGTAACGCAACGGTTTCTTGTTCTCGTCCCAGGCCGTCGGCACCTCGACGCGTTCGTGGCACCGCCCCTGTCTGTCGTGCTTGGCGAGGTGGTGGGTGCACCCGCACACCGGTTCCGGGGGCTTGTGCGCCGCTTCGACGGCCAGTCGTTCCTGCTTCGCCGCCTCCAGCAGTTCGAGCTTGCGCTCGTGCCGGTTGCGCAGCGCGGTGCGGACGTTGTCGGCGGCCCACGCGAAACCGCCCGTCCAGAAGAGAACGAGTACCCACCAGATCCAGTTCATCGGCCGACTTCCCCCCAGTCCGGCGTGCAGCCGCCCTGCTGCCTCGTGCCGGGTCCCCACCGGGCACGAGGCCAGAATAGGGGGTGACGTCGAACAGCGCGCCCAGCAGGACGTCTTCCGCCGCACCGACCGTGGCGATCCGCCCCGCAGCGCCGGACCGGGCGGTTCCCGGCGCCTTCCACGGGAAGCCGCGGCCCGCTCACCGAGCGGGCCGCGGCCCCGACTGTGCCCGTTGTGGCACCGAGGGTTCCGTGGTGACGGGTTCCTCCGAGGTCAGGATGGCGGTCAGCAGTCCGGGAAAGCGCTGTTCCAGTTCCGTTTCACGCAGTTCGCTGTAGCGCGAGGTGCCTTCCTCGAACTGCGAGATGACGCCGCTCTCCCGCAGGACCTTGAAGTGGTACGTCGAGGTCGACTTGGACACCGACAGCCCGAACGCGCTGCAGTTCATGGGGTGGCCGGCCCGCGCGAGGGAGCGTGCGATGCCCAGCCGCAGCGGCTCGCCGAGGGCGCGCAGCACCAGGTCCACCGGGACCTCGCGCAGATCGGGGTGGGGGAGGGCCTTTTTGGCGGGCGCACGCCTGACATGAGTGGACACATGGGGAGTCTACGCCCCGTGGTACGTTGAATCTCGTAGTACGAAAAAATTCCGACAATGGCTCGTCGGTGGTCCACGGACGACCCGTGGCTGTGCGGGTACGCGTGACCACGTGCCGCACCGGTCGGACCGAGTCGAGAACTGCCGCACACGATCCCAGGCGCAACGGAGAAACCCTTGAACGACCCCACCTCGCAGCACGGCGCGACCGACGACCTGCTGTACACACCCCTCGACCTCGGCACAGTCCGCCTGGACAACCGCACCGCCCTGGCCCCCATGACGCGGATCAGCGCCACCGAGGACGGCATGGTCACCGACCGCAACGCGCGCTACTACGCCGGGTTCGCCCGTGGCGGTTTCGCGCTGGTCATCACCGAGGGCGTCTACCCCGACACGGAGCACAGCCAGGGGTACCTGCACCAGCCGGGGCTCGCGACGCCGGCCCAGGGCGAGGCATGGCGGCCGGTGGTCGAGGCCGTGCACGCGGCGGGCAGCGCCATATTCGCCCAGCTCATGCACGCGGGCGCACAGTCCCAGGGGAACCGCTTCCACCAGGCGACGGTGGGCCCCTCCGCCGTGGCCCCGCGCGGCGAGCAGCTCTCCTTCTACCGGGGCAGCGGCCCCTACGCCACACCGAGGGCCCTGGACACCCGTGAACTCGCGGACATCCGCCGGGGCTTCGCTGACGCGGCCCGCCGCGCAGCCGCAGCGGGCTTCGACGGCGTGGAGGTGCACGGCGCGAACGGCTATCTGCTCGACCAGTTCCTCACCGACTACCTCAACCGGCGCGAGGACGGATACGGCGGCAGCGTCGAGAACCGCGTACGCCTGGCGGCCGAGGTCGTGGACGAGGTGCTCCAGGCTGTGGGCTCCGAGATCGCGGTCGGCATCCGCATCTCCCAGTCCAAGGTCAGCGACTTCCACCACCGCTGGGCCGGCGGCGCCGAGGAGGCCGAGATCATCTTCACCACCCTGGCCCGCACCGGCGCGCACTTCCTGCACACCACCGAGCACAAGGCGCTCGAGCCCGCCTTCCCCACCGGTACGGAGACCCTGGCCGAGCTCGCGAAGAAGTTCAGCGGACTGCCGGTGATCGCCAATGGCGGCCTGGGAGACCCGAAGGCCGCCCGTGCCGCACTGGGTTCCGGGGCCGCCGACGTCGTCGCGCTCGGCAAGGGCGCCCTCGCGCAGCGGGACTGGCCCCACCGGGTGCGTGACGGCCGCGAGTTCGCGACCGAGATGCGCCCCGACACCCTCGGGCCGCTCGCGGACGTCAAGGACTGGGAACTGGTGCCGTGAACAGTCCGGCCTGACCGGCGTGTGGCCTTCGCGGCCCGCCTCTCATGACGGCGCCCGGTTCAGGACCGCGGGCGCCGTCATGAGAGGCGGGCCGCGTCCTCGACGAGGCGGCGGAGCCACAGATGGGCGGGATCGTCGGTGAGGGTGCCGTGCCAGACCGAGCTGACCGTGTAGGTGGGCATCGGCAGGGGCGGCGGGGAGGTGGTCAGGCCCAGGGCCCCGGCGTAGACGGTGGCCGCGTGGGTGGGGAGCGTGACCAGGGCGGGCAGGGCGGGGAGTTGGAGAGCGGCTCCGGCGAAGTGGGTGGTGGAGGCGATCACCCGGCGCTCCAGCCCTCGTGCCTCCAGGATGTCGTCGACGATGCCGCGCCGGCCGTCGTAGGAGATCAGCAGGTGCGGGTGGGCCAGATAGTCGTCCAGGGTGATCGGGGTCCCCAGGGGCAGCAGGCGGTGGTCGAACAGGCAGGTGTAGCCGGAGTCGAACAGGTCGTGGCTGCGGTGATCGGCCCCGTGGGCGGGGGCGGCGGCCACGCCGAGGTCGATCTCGCCCCGGTCGATCATGCCGGTGACGGTGTTCCGGTTGGCCTGCCGTACGGCGAGCCGGACCCCCCGCAGTCCGGCGGTGGCGGCCAGCAGCCCCGGCATGAGCGCCGCCTCCAGGTCGTCGGACATGCCCAGGGTGAAGACGCGCCGGGCCGTGCGGGGGTCGAAGCGGTCCCGGTCGGTGACCACGCCGTGGATCAGTCCGAGGGCCGGCTCGATGCGGCGGGCCAGTTCGACGGCGCGCGGTGTGGGCTCGACACCGCCACCGGTGCGGGTGAACAACTCGTCGTCGAACAGCCCGCGGAGCCGGCCCAGGGCGGCGCTGGTGGCGCTCTGGCTCAGATGCAGGGCGGCGGCGGCCCGGGTGACGCTGCGCTCCCGCATCAGAGCGGAGAAGACGACCAGCAGGTTCAGGTCGGCCTTGCGGAATTCGGTCTCATAGATGTCGATCATCGCAAAGATGAGTTTGCCGGACGAGGGCGAGGGTTCCTACCGTCGACGCATGACTGCTGCCGCCCCCGTCGCGCCTGATGGGCCCCGTCGCACCGTGACTGTCGCCGTCGTCCAGGCGGCGGCCCCGCTGTTCGACACGCCCACCGCGCTGGCCCGGGCGGAGGGATTCATCCGCGAGGCCGCCGGCCGGGGCGCCCGGGTGGTCGTGCTGCCCGAGGCGTACCTCGGCGGCTACCCCAAGGGGCTGGACTTCGGCATCACGGTCGGCAGCCGCACCCCGGAGGGCCGCGACCTCTTCCGCCGCTACCACGCCGCGGCCGTCGAGGTTCCCGGACCGGAGGTCGGGACACTGGCCGCCGTCACCCGGGAACTCGGCTGCCACGCCGTGGTCGGCGCCGTCGAGCGCAGCGGCGGCACCCTCTACTGCGTCGCGCTCTTCTTCGGTCCCGACGGCTACCTGGGCCTGCACCGCAAGCTGATGCCCACGGCGGGCGAACGCTACCTGTGGGGGCAGGGAGACGGCTCCACCCTCCCCGTCGTCGACACCGGCACGGCCCGCCTCGGCGCGGCCATCTGCTGGGAGAACTACATGCCTCTGCTGCGCACCGCCATGTACGCCAAGGGCGTCGACCTGTGGTGCGCGCCGACGGTGGACGACCGCGAGGCATGGCAGTCCACCATGCGGCATGTCGCCCTGGAGGGCCGCTGCTTCGTCCTCAGCGCCTGCCAGTACCTGCGCCGCGACGCCCTGCCGGCCGACCTCCGCCCCGTCCAGGGCGACGCGCCGGACACGGTCCTGATCGGTGGCGGCTCGGTCATCGTCTCCCCGCTCGGCGACGTCCTGGCCGGGCCGCTCCGCGACGGCGAGGGCATCCTGACGGCCGAACTCGACCTCGACGACCTCGCCAGGGCGCGCTTCGACTTCGATCCCGTCGGCCACTACGCCCGCCCCGACGTCTTCACGCTCCACGTCGACGAGTCGCCCCGTCCGACCGTGACCGGAGGCTGATCGCGTCCGGCGGCCGCCGGATGAGACGCTCGTCAGCGTCCAGGAGGCTGTGATCCGTCGATTCACCGATTCACCGATTCACCGATTCACCGATTCACCGATCCGCCGATTCGCCGATTCATCGACCACCGACGGCCGCACCACCTTCGCGCAAGTGACCGAACGGGAGTTCTCGTGACGTACGACATCGACGCCATCCGCGCGCAGTTCCCCGCGCTGGCCGCCGGGATCGCCCACTTCGACGGCCCCGGTGGTTCGCAGACACCCCGGCCCGTCATCCAGGCCATCACCGACGCCCTGTCCCTCCCGCTGTCGAACCGCGGCCACCGTGTGGCGGGGGAGCGCAACGCCGAGACCATCGTCACCGGCAGCCGCCGGGCCATGGCCGACCTGCTGGCCGCCGACCCGGCGGGGATCGTCTTCGGGCGCAGCGCCACACAGCTCGCCTACGACTTCTCCCGCGTCCTCGCCAGGACCTGGTCACCGGGGGACGAGGTGGTCGTGACCCGGCTGGACCACGACTCGAACATCCGGCCCTGGATCCAGGCGGCGGCTCGGGCGGGGATCGCCGTCCGCTGGGCCGACTTCGATCCGGTCACCGGGGAACTGACCCCCGACGACATCGCGGCCGTCCTGTCGGAGCGTACGCGGCTGGTCGCCGTGACCGCGGCCTCCAACCTCATCGGTACGCGTCCCCGGATTGCGGAGATCTCCCGTCTGGCGCACGAGGCCGGTGCGCTCACATACGTCGACGGCGTGCACTACACCGCTCATTCCCTGGTCGACGTCGCGCAGTTGGGCGCGGACTTCTTCACCTGCTCGCCCTACAAGTTCCTGGGCCCGCACCACGGCGTTCTCGCCGCCCGCCCCGAACTGCTGGAGACCCTGTACCCCGACAAGCTCCTGCCCTCCACGAACACGGTGCCCGAACGCTTCGAACTCGGCACACTGCCCTATGAGTTCCTCGCAGGCACCCGCGCCGCCGTCGACTTCCTCGCCGGATTCGACACGGACGCCGAGGGAACCCGGCGCGAGCGGCTGGCCGCGGGGTTCGCGGCGCTCGAGGAGCACGAGGAGGCGTTGCGGGCCCGGATGGACAAGGAACTGAGCACCCTCGACGGCGTCAGGGTCCACTCCAACGCGGCCGACCGCACCCCCACCCTGCTGCTGACCTTCGACGGCCGCAGCACGACGGACGCCTACGCGTTCCTGGCGGACCGCGGCGTCCACGCGCCCTCCGGCTCCTTCTACGCCATCGAGGCCTCCCGGAAACTGGGCCTGGGCGACACCGGCGGCCTGCGCGTCGGCCTCGCGCCCTACACCCACGCCGGGGACGTCGACAGGCTGGTGGAGGGCCTGGCGGACTTCCTGCGCTCCTGAGAGCCGCCCCGACGTGCTGTCGGGGTCTGAAGTGACTCCGGGGTGGGTTTCGGAGTGAGCTGTTGCGAAGGACCAGCCATGGCCAGTCCGGTGCGGGGCGCGCAGGGCGTGTGGCGCAGGACGGGATGATTCCGGGCAGGAAGGGAACTCTTCGGCGGCGTCTTGCGCGCGCCACGTGGGCGGCCGTCCTTTCAGGGTGGGGGCTTCCTGAAACAGCGGCTCAGTCGGCTGTGGCCCGGGTGTGGCGGGCGTAGGCGCGGGCGCGGTCGCCGCAACGGGCGGAGCACCAGGGGCGGCGAGGAGGCCCCGTACGTGCTCGCGTAGGGAGCGCATCCGTGCCGCGCAGATCTCCTGCAGTCCTGCATCCGCCGGGGCCGAGCCGTGGTCGACCAGCCACTGGTTTGCCGCGGACGGTGTGCCGAGGAGGCCGGGGCCGTGCCCGCCCGCACGGCCCCGGGGCGCGCGAGGACCTTGAACCGATCGTCGGGAAGGTCGTCGGCTTCGTCCTGACCGGTGACGGTCTGCCCACGGTCTATGTCAGCGGAGACAGTGCCCAGCTCGGTCTGGTCCAGGAGATCGCAGACCGCTTCGGCCCCGTGGACACCGCCGTCCACTTCGACAGCCGGGCCCACTTCACGAGGGCCGCGACCAACTGCTGGGCGCCTTCACCACCACCGGACTGATGGGCCGTGTCCAACTCACCTGACGACACCACCGTGGTACACGAGCGAAACGTGACGGCTCCTCGGTGGCGTCCTGTGCGCCGGGGAGATGTCAGTGGGGTGGGGGATGCTTGGCGCTCATGTCACCCTGAGCAGGAGCCGTCAGATGCCGATCCGTGTTGCCAGCCGTCGCCGTGCGATGGCGTCGCTGACCGCCGCGTTCCCCGGTGTGGAGATCATCGATGTGACCTCCAGGGCGCCGCAGCCGTGGGTGCGGCTGAGCCCCTTCTACCCGCACGGAGGCATCCCGGTCCCCTTCGGCGACGGTGTGACCGGCCAGTCGGTGGAGGGGATCTGGCAGGCCCTCAAGGTTTTCCGGCAGTCCGACGTCGACCCGGCGAAACTCGAGATCACGGCGATGAAGGGACTGAAGCGGACGGTGCGTCGGTACGGCCCCGTCCAGGGGCACCGCACCGGTCTGCACGGCGACCGGCTGCTGCCCTATGAGACGGCCCGGCGCCGGATCTACCTGCCGGCCTACCGCTGGGTCCTCGAACACCGCGTGGCAGATCTGGTCGAGCAGCTCCGCGACAAACAGGATGTCGTACTGCTGGACTACACCACCAACGGCGATGTCGCCGATCCCTCCACCCCGCTCTCCCACGCCGCGCTCATCCAACTGCACATAGAAGGCCGCTGGCCCCGGGAAGCCGCACCCGGACACTGAGACAAGGGGGCGAGGCGGGACGCCCGGCAGCGGCGACGAACGTCCAGCGGGAGCTCACTCTCCTCTCCTGTTTTCTTCTGTCTTCTCCTGTCTCCCGAAATCCGGCAGGCGGCGTGGCCCGGACCGGCCCGTGGCGTCCGGTCCGTAGCCTGTGGGCGTGATCGGCACAGTCCCCGACGTGATGCAGGCTGCGTATATCGACTCCGTCGGCCCGGCCGACGCCATCCACTACGGCGACCTCCCCGTCCCGCCGCTGGGTCCCACCGACGTGCTCGTCCGCGTCCGGGCCGTGTCCGCCAACCCGGTCGACACCTTCGTGCGGTCCGGTGCCTACGCCACGCCGCTCCCGTTCCCGTTCGTCCTCGGCCGCGACCTGGTGGGCGAGGTCGCCTCGGCCGGGACCGGCGCGGTGGGCTTCACCCCGGGGCAACGGGTGTGGTGCAACAGCCTGGGCCACGCCGGCCGGCAGGGAGCCGCCGCGCAGTACGCGACGGTCGCCGCCGAACGGCTCTACCCGGCCCCCTCCGACATCACCACGGAACACCTCGTTGCCGCCGCCCACCCCGCGGCGTCGGCCTGGCTGGCACTCTTCCGGCACGGGCGGCTGCGGCCGGGGGAGAGCGTGTACATCGGCGGCGGAGCCGGCAACGTGGGCGGCGCCGCCGTGGCCCTGGCCGCCGCGGCCGGAACGCGTGTGGTCTGCACGGCGCGAGCCGAGGATGCCGCGGCGGTGCACGCTCTGGGCGCCACCGAGGTCCTCGACTACCGGGCGCCCGGCCTCGGCGAGCACCTGCGCCGGGCGGCGCCCGAGGGCTACGACGTGTACCTGGACACGTCCGGACACGGAGTGCTCGCCGACGCCGTGGACCTGCTGGCCCGGGGCGGGCGCCTGGTCGCGATGGCCGGACTCGGCGGCGGGCCCGACACGCTGCCCCTGGGCCGGTTGTACCCCAAGGACGCGAGCATCGTGGGCTTCGCCGTCAGCAATGCCACGGCGAGTGATCTCGCGGAGGCGGCAGAGGGGGTCGTGGGCCTCTTGCGCAGAACGCGATGGCGCCCACGCATCGCCGACCGCCTGCCGCTGTCGATGACGGCGGAGGCCCACCGCAGGCTGGAGGCCGGCGAGGTGCGCGGCCGGCTGATCCTCGAGCCTCCCTGACCTGCCTCGCCGCCCCCGGGCCGCGGCTTCCGGTGGGCGCTGCTGCTGGTGCGGACCGTCCGCGCTGTCCTCGGTGCCGCCGCCGAACGCCTGCTCGCCGCGCTCACGGCGCCCGCTCCACCGCGGGCGCGCCGACAACGGACAGCGGCCGGGCGGGACGCACCGTGGAACGGCGGCCCGGAGCCGGCGGGCACACGCGGGAAGGCGTCACGCGGTCCAGCGGTACCGTGCCCGCGGCATGTCCACGCGCCGGCCACGCATCGGAGTGGCCTCGTCGCTGAGCAGTTCCGGTGCCGCTCCGTCATGGCAGGAGGCGGGTGTCCCGTCCGCGTGGACGACGCGCCACCACGGCACACTCTCGTCGAGCAGGCTCATGGCGCGCCCCACCTGCCGTGGGCCGGCACCGATCCTCCTGCCGATGTCCCCGTAGGAGGCGACGGAGCCGGCCGGGATGGCGAGGACCGCCTCCCGGACGTCGTCGACCAGGCTCACGGCGGTCTCAATCAATCGGTGGGTAGGTCAGGTGCCCGTCGCGGACCCGCGCGTGCTCGTTCAGGACGGCCGGCCTCGACGTCGTGCCCGACAGGATGTGCACCACCTCCGCGCCGGCGACGATCAGCGCGTCGGAGACCAGCCTGCGGTGGCACCGCCAGGGCACCGCCTCGCTGCACATGATGGCCGGCCGTTCCTGCTCAGCCAGTTCGAGGAGTTCGTTCAGGCCTTCTGCGAATTCATCACTGGCCATATGGTCGGCGTAATCACGGAATGCTTTCACTCGCCATGCACCGTTCTCGCTCGGTACGCCCTTGGGCGTGTACCGTCGGCCGCCGAGCCCGGCGATCCAGCGGTAGGCGACATCGGACGGCAGAGCGTCGACGATCGCCGCCTGATTCCACTGCGGGTACTTCCTCGAGGACGGGTACGAGCGGACATCGACCAAGCAGGTGACGCCGTTGTCACGCAGCATCTTCAGCACGTCGTCGAAGTCGCGTGTCGAGTGCCCGACCGTATGGATGCGGTTCCTCATCTCGAAATCCCACCCGGATCGCACCGTTCTCCGATCGTTCCGCCGACCGGAGCGCGCCTCGAAGGCGCGAATCCGTTTCCTACCGCTTCGTCAACGCTCCCCCCTTGTGTAGGGCGATGTGACCGGTTCTGTCGCTCTTGATCTCGTATTGCGGATCGTCCTTCGAGCAGTGGCGCGTATGCCCCTTGTACTCCACGTCATGCGTGTGTTTCTTGACGATGACGCCTTCCACGTGCCCGGCTTCCGAGTTCCACCGCACAGGGTCTCCGACGTCGAACTGCTCGGCCATTTCGGTTCCCTTTCTTCGATCCTCTCCCCGCCGCAGACGTCGACGCCCTCATTCCGTGGGCAAGCCGCCCGGGGACTCCTCCCGGGCACCGCGCGTGGGGTCCTCCACCGGGGCGTCCAGCTGGACGGAGCCGGGGGCGGCCCGGTTCGGGGCGGCGGGGCTGTACGGGGACTGCGGCGGCGGTGGCGGTCGGCTGTCGCCGGGCGCGCCCGCACCGGCGGGGGGCAGCCGCAGGGCGAGCAGGGCGACGTCGTCGCCGCTCGGGTCGATGCGGGCCAGCAGCTCGTCGCAGAAGCCGTCCACCGTGCGCCCGGTCAGCATGGAGGCGTGGTGGCGGAGCTTGGCCATGCCGAGATCGATCGGGCGGCCCCTGCTCTCCACGAGGCCGTCGGTGTAGAGCAGCAGCGTGGAACCGGGGGGAAGCTCCACATACGTGTCCGGCCACTCCAGCCCCAGATGCAGGGCGGCGCTCATGCCGATCAGCGGTCCGTGGCTGGTCAGGAAGTGCGTGTCCCCCTCGTCGGTGACCAGCAGCGGAGGGGGGTGCCCCGCATTGGCCCAGTGCAGCTGCCAGGGGCCTCCCTCCGGGCCTTCGACCCGGGCGAAGACGAGCGTGGCCATGGGGGCGTCGCTGGTGTTCGTCACCGCCTCGTCCAGGTCCTGCAGGATCACGCTGGGCGGCTCCCGGTGGTTCCAGGCCAGGGCGCGCAGCATGTTGCGGACCTCGGCCATGTGGGAGGCCGCCTCGAGGTCGTGGCCGACCACGTCCCCGATCACCAGCGCCACGACGCCGTCGGAGAGCAGGAACGCGTCGTACCAGTCGCCGCCGATCTCCATGGCGCGCTGCGCCGGCAGATAGCGGGCGGCCATGCGCAGGTGGTCGACCTGGGGCAGGGGGGTGAGCAGCTGGCGCTGCATGGTCTCGGCGACGTTCCGCTGCTCGTGGTAGAGGCGGGCGTTGTCCAGCACCAGGGCCAGGCGCCGGCCGATGTCGTTGAGCAGCAGGATCTCGCTGTCCGTGAGATCGGGGGAGTCCCCGGCGCGGGCCACGGTCAGCATGCCGTAGTGGCGCCGCCGGGCACGGAGCGGCACCACGAGGGCCGAGCGTCCCCCGAGCCGGTCGAACAGCGGTCGGTGGGTGGCGGCGAGCGGGGCGCCCGGGTCGCCGAGCACCTCGGCGGCACTCAGCAGCACGGTGTCGTCACCGCCCGTGGTGCGTGCCCTTGCCGGACGGGACCCGGACGGCGGTGGCGGCAGAGGGCCCTCCAGCCGCCGCGCCCGCCGAGGATGGGTGTGACTGCGCACGGCGACCCGCTCCAGCGTCCCGGCGGCTCTGTCCCGCTCGGAGCGCAGATCCACCGCGGCCCAGTCACCGAACGCGGGAACCAGCAACCGCAGCAACTGGGCGATCCGTTGGGGAGTCGCCGTGGCGGACATCAACACCGACGAGACGTCCGCCACCAGGTTCAGCCGGGTGGTCAGGGCCTCCAGAGCCGCGGTGTGCGCCGCCGCCTGCTCCTCCGCGTCGCGATGCAGACTGAAGTCGTTGAAGACGACCACCAGTCCGGCTCGGCGGCCCGCCAGCAGCAGGGGAGTGGTCGCCCAGATGATCGGCACGGTCGTGCCGTCGTCCCGCAGGAAGTACTCGTCGCTGCCCTCCTCGGCGGGTCGGCCACTTCGCAGAAGGGCCATGATCGAGCACTGGTCACGCGGCACCGGGCCACCGTCGGGACGGCGGTGCAGCAGATCGTGCGCGTCCCGGCCGATCATCCGGGCCGCAGGCCGGCCCAGCAGCCGCTCGGTCCACGGGTTGACGAACGTGATGCGCCCCGAGGTGTCGACGGTGAAGACGCCGGTGCCCAGGGCGTGCAGGACCGCGTGGGGGAAGCCCGGCTGCAGAGCCTCATCGGGCGCGCTCATGGCCTCTCCCTCATCGTTCGGACGGATGTCCGAGGTGCGTCCACGGCGACCACCGTTCCCCCGGGCCGCCCCACATCTGGGTACCCCATCGGCCGGAACCGTGCGCTGCGAGAGGTGCCGGACGACGGGTGGGGCGCGCCGTCGCAGCCTCGCGCCGACTCCCCGGCAGAACGCGCGTGCGGTGGACACCACCCGAAACCTCTCCCCAGGGCATGACCGTTAGGCGAGCCATGCAGCCCGAATTCCGCACCGGCCACCGCGAAGAGGACGACTGGACCGCCGTGGAGATCCACGGCGGGATCGACGTCCGCACGGTGCCGCGCATCAGGGACCACGTGGTCCACCGTCCTGGGGCAGGCCACCGACGCCGCGCCGGCGACCTGACCGGGGTGACGTTCAAGGACTCGACGGGCCTGGGGGCACTCGCCGGAATCCGGAGGCGGACCCGGTCGCGGACCGGCGACCCGCGGCGGGTGAGCACGGATCCGGAAGTGCTCCGGAACTTCCGTGTCACCGGCCCGCACCAGGTCTTCCCGATCCACGGCTCAGCGGAATGCGCGATGACGGAGTGATATGAGAGGCGACCGGCACAGAGGCCCGGAACCCTTCCCGCCACCTCTGGCCGCCCCCTGGCCGGACAGCCCTGACGCCGACTGTCCGTGGTGCAGGCAGCTCCTCCTGGCGGTCCCCGACCGTGCCGCGCACGACACACGGACCCCGGTGCCGAGCAGAATCGATTCCTCGTGCCGACGGTGCCGGAGGGCGTCCTGGCTCGACCGGATTCGCGTGCTGATGGTGCCGGTGGCGGCGGTGGTCACGGTGGTGGCCGCAGTCGTGACCGCGTGCTCGGTCTGACCTGGCCCCGGCGCGGGCCCCAGCGCGTGAACGAGCGGAGCCGCGGCGTCTGCGTCCCCCTTCCGCGGACCGCGTCACGCAACGCGCCTGCCGCTCTGCTCGGGTTCCTCCTCGTCCGGCAGCCGTACGTCGTCGACGGCGATGTTGACTTCCACGACCTCCAGACCGGTCATGCGCTCGATCGCGGTGATGACGTTGGTGCGCACGTCTGCGGCGGTGTCCGCGATGGCCGCGCCGTAATGGACGACGAGGTCCAGGTCCACGGCGGTCTGCCGCTCACCGACCTCCACCTTCACTCCCTGGGTGATGCTGCTGCTCCCGCCGGGCACGCGTTCACGCATCGCGCCGAACGCCCGGGCCACACCCGCGCCGAGGTTGTAGACCTCGGGAACCTCCCGGGCGGCCATGCTCGCGATCTTCGCCACGACGGTGTCCGCGATGGTGGTGCTGCCGCGGTTCTCCGCGGGGATGCCGGCGCCCCTGCGGCCTTGCCGTGTCGCCTTCTCCTGCTCGCCCGGTGTGGCAGCGGTGTTGCTGTGCGGTGTGCTGACTGACATGACCGTCACCTCGATCAGTGCGGGACTCGACGAGCTGCCTCACATCCAACGTAGAGCAATGAGGTCAATGGGGTGAAACGAGGCGAATGGGGCGAGGGGGTGCGATCGGATCGGCCGCGAGATCGACACCGGCACCGGGCGGCAGGCTCCGGCCGGAGGCCCGTCTACAGGCGGATGACGATCAGGGCGACGTCGTCGTCTCTGCCGTCGGCCACGCCGAGACGGGTGAGCAGGACGTCGGCCAGCCGGTCGGGGCTCAGGCGGGCGTGGCGGACGAGGACGTCGGTGAGGCGCTGCAGCCCGGCGTCGATGTCCTCGCCGCGACGTTCGGTGAGCCCGTCGGTGTAGAGCACGAGGGTGTCGCCCGGGGTGTAGGGAACCGTGGCCTGGGCGCGCGGGTGCCGGCCGACCGGGACGCCCAACGGTGGCTCGGTGGCCTGGTCGAGCAGGACGACCGTGCCGTCCGTACGGGAGAGGGCGGGCGGGGGGTGGCCGGCGCTGGTGTAGGTGATGTGCTGACGGCGGGTGTCGATGACGGCCTTGACCGCGGTTGTCGCCAGTGCGCTCTCGAAGGTTCCGGCGTACCGGCTCAGGACGTCCATGGCTGCGCCGGGTGCGTGGATGGCGCGCACGGCCGCGGACAGTGCGCTCCGGAGCATCCCCATGACGGCGGCGGCCTCCAGGCCGTGGCCGACCACGTCGCCGACCGCCACGGTGTACGTGTCTTCGGACAGATCCACCACGTCGTACCAGTCGCCGCAGACGTTGAGCGAGCGGGCGGCGGGCAGGTAACGCACGGCGATCTCCCGGTGAGCGGCCAGGTCCGGGGAGTGCAGCATGGCCTCCTGCAGGGTGAGGGCGATGTGGCGTTCCCGGGCATGTGCGTTGCGGAGTTCCTCGTTGAGGCGCTGGAGTTCCTGTGCCCGTATGTACAGTTCGGACTCCAGTGCCCTGTGTTCACTCTCCGGATCCTCCGGTTCGGAGCGGAGGGGACGGGTCAGGATGAACTCGGTCATGTCCTCCACCCGGTGGAGGAGCCATTCGACCTGTCCGTCAGGTCCGAGGAGGGGGGTGTTGACGGGCGACCACCACTTCTCCTGGAACACTCCGGGATGTCCGGACACCGGGACGTCGTACTTCTGCACCGCCATCGTGTCCGGTTCCTTCGTCCGCAGGACCCGCTGCAAGGAAGCGTTCAGATTGCGCACTCCGTCGGCGTCCGGATCCGCCGGATTGTCGGGGTGGACCTCGAAGAGGTGCCGACCGATCATCTCCTCGCGGGTCCGGCCCGTGATCCGCAGATACGCCTGGTTGACGTCGACGACCACCAGATCGGGATCCAGTACCAGGTAGGGGCTGGGCGTCACGGCGAACAGCCCCCGGTAATCGATCCGTGGTGTGGTCACACGTGCCCTCCTGTCACGTCCACCGGTCTTTGTCCCTCAGCTTCAACTATGCCCCGGGCCTGAAGCGGCGGCCTGTCGCCTCGTGAGGGCGGCGTCGCCGGTGGTTCCGCACGGGCCGACGCCCGGGAGGCGAGTCGCCGGGCGGCAGGGCGGCACAGCCGTGTTTGGCACACGGTTTTCGTGGCACCCGGTGCGGGCATCCTTCGGTGGATCGGGGGGTCGTCGGGCGCGGGGGACAGGGCTGCAGCATGCGGCTCCCTGCCGAAGCGGTTGGTCGCGGGAACGGAAGGATCGGCGATGACGACCGTCGGCATTGAAGAGGAGTACCTGCTGGTCGACCCGGTCACCGGTCGGCTGGCTCCGCACGCGGAAAGGGTCAGGGCCGCTGCGGGCCTGCAGCCCTTCGTCGCCGGGGAAGAGATCCAGCCGGAAATCTCGCAGGCGCAGATCGAGGTGGCGACGCCCGTGTGCGCCACGCTGAAGGAGGCCGGTGGCCACCTGCTGCGGCTGCGGCATGCCGTGGCCGGTGCGGCGGAGAAGAGCGGCTACCGGATCATGGCCAGCGGCACGCCGCCGTTCCGCGAGGACACCCCCGTGCCGATCACCGACCAGACCCGTTACAAAGCGATGCAGCGGCAGGCTCCGCAACTGGTGGCGGAGCAGACGGTCAGCGGCATGCACGTGCATGTGGGCGTCCCCAGCCGACGGATGGGGACGGAGATCTTGAACCGGATCCGGGTGTGGTTGCCGTCCCTGACCGCCATGGCGGCGAACTCGCCGCTGTGGGAGGGACGGGACACCGGCTTCGCCAGCTGGCGCACCGTCGTCTTCGGCCGATGGCCGGTCAGCGGCATCCCGCCGCGCTTCGCCGACGTGGCGGACTACGAGGCACGCGTGCGTCGACTGCTGTCGACCGGGGTGATCGACGACACCGGTCAGCTGTACTGGCAGATCCGGCTGTCCGAGAACTATCCCACGGTCGAGATCCGTTGTCTGGACGTGCAGTTGCGCACGGACGACGCGGTCATGCTGGCCGGCCTGACCCGGGCGCTGGCCGACACCGCGCTGCACGAAGCGATCTCGGGCCGTCCGCCGGCGGATCCCGCTCCGGAGATGTTGCAGGTGGCGATGTGGCAGGCAGCACGGCACGGGCTGAGCGGAGACCTGATCGACCCGGCCGGCCGGCGTCGGCGCGCGGGCGATGTGGTGTACGGGCTGCTGGACCATGTGGGTCCGGCGCTGGACGCGGCCGGTGACACCCGCGAGGTGACCTCACTCGTCCACCGTCTGCTGCAACAGGGCACAGGCGCGGACAAACAGCGCCAGGTCTTCGTCGAGGGCGGTCTCGGCGCCGTCGTCGAGATGATCGTCGAAGTCGGCGGTACGCCTTGACGGATGCCTCCCGCCCGACAGCCGAACGGCGCCGTAGAGGACAGGACGCACACCGGGACGATCGCCCGGCGGAAGACGGAGGACGGCAGTTCGTCCTCCGGCACCGTCGGACGTGAGACGACGCGGTGGACGACCGGCTCCGCGCCGGCGCGTCGCACCTCGACCCCGTCGCCGGCTCGTACGCCGTACAGCGCGGCGAACTCACCGAGGTCTCCGGTCCCGCTGCCCACATGTCCGACGAGCACGGCCGATCCCCCGTGCACTCCCGGGAGCCGGGCCGAAGCGGTACCGGCCGGCCACGGCAGCGTCCGCGGAAACCACCATGGCGCCCCGTCCGGTCACGCCCACCGCTCGGGCACGAGCGCCGAGGCCGACGTCGTGCGCCACCACGAGCCGGCCACTGGCGCAGCACGCGGCCGCGGGGGAGCGGGGGTGCGGGGCGCGTGTCGACGGCCGGTCCTCCTGACGCCGGAGCCCGGCCGGGCAGGCCACGCCCTGCCCGGTCCGCCACGTCCCTCGGGCCTCGCGGAGGCGGTCGCGGCGGTGGAGTCGGTGCTGTCGGAGTGACGGCTCGCTGCCGTCGGCGCACTCGGCCGTGGTGGCGTCTGGCATCCGCCGGTACGACGTGATCCGCTGGACGCACAACGCCTTGGAGGAGAGAGGAGAACCGTGAGCGACCGTCAGCGCGGGGCACCGGACACCGTCGTGGCCGGTGCCGGCCTCGCCTGCGCGTCGGACCTGTGCCGTGCGGGACGCCGCGTGGTTCCGCCGGAGGCTTCCGACGGACCGGGCGGCCGAACGCGAACGGACCGGCGGGACATGGTCCGAGGGCCCCTTCGTCTGCCCGTCCACGCACCGCCCGGGACCGCGCTGGTCTCCAGCTCCCTGCCGGGCACGGACGAGCCCGGCACGAGCGACGCCGTGCTGCGACGCCTGGCCGATCTGCACGGCACCGGAACGAGCGGCCGGCACCGGGTCACCGCGTACACCGTCGTGGGGGCGCTGCCCGCGATGCCGCCGCCCCGGTTGCTCAGTCGCACGACCCGCTTCGGACCGGGGAGACACGTGTGCGGCGACCACCGTGCGACCGGCTCGGTCCAGGGAGCCCCGGCCTCGGGTACACGCGCCGCCCAAGAGGCACTGACCGGCCCGGCGCCCGGGGCCACCGGTGTTCCCGGTGGTGCGATCGCCGAACGGCGGGCCCGGTGAGCCGGCCCCCCGCACTTCCCGCCGGCCCGTCCGATGTGCTCATCGTCGGCGGCGGCGCGGCCGGCCTCAGTCTCGCGTACCGGCTGACGACGACCGGCACCACCACCGTGACCGTCGTCGAACCGCCGGACGGACCGACACGTCCGCCCGAACGGACCTGGTGCTACTGGGACCAGGGCCCCGGCGACTTCGACGAGGTGGTCACCGCCTCCTGGTCCCGGCTGCGCGTCCGCGGCGCCGACGGCAGCGAGGTCACCGTCGACCCGGCCCCCCTGCGCTATCGCATGCTGCGGTCCGCACCGTTCGAGCGTTGGGTGCACGCCCGACTCGCCCGCTCTCCCGGTGCGCACCTGCTGCGTGCGACGGCGGACACGATCCGCGACGTGCCCGACGGCGCGGAAGTCCGGTGCACGGCACCCGACGGACGGACACTGACGCTGCGCGCCCGCCACGTGTTCGACTCCCGCCCGTTGCACGCTCTGCCACCGGCCCGGACGCACCTGCTGCAGCACTTCCGCGGTTGGTTCGTGCGCACCGACGACAACCGGTTCGATCCCGAGGTCGCCGACCTGATGGACTTCCGGGTGCCGCAACCGCGCCACGGCCTCGCCTTCGGCTACGTCCTCCCGCTGGCACCGGACCGGGCGCTCGTCGAGTACACCGAGTTCTCCCGGACCCCGCTGTCCACCGAGGAGTACGAGGCGGCGCTCGGCCACTACGGCCGCGAGATCCTGAAGCTCGGCGCGTTCACGGTGGACGCGGCGGAGCAGGGAGTGATCCCCATGACCGACGCGCGCTTCCCCCGGCGCGCCGGACCCGCCGTCTTCCGCATCGGGGCGGCGGGCGGCGCCACCCGCCCCGCCACGGGCTACACCTTCGCCGCGGTGCAGCGGCAGAGCAGGGGCATCGCCGCGGCCCTGCGCGACGGGCGCACGGCAGCAGTGCCCGCACCTCACGGACGCCGTGCGCTGGCCATGGACGCGGTCCTGCTGCGGGCCCTGGACACCGGACGGATCCACGGCCCCGACTTCTTCACCACCCTGTTCCGCCGTACGCCCCCGGAACGGCTGCTGCGCTTCCTCGACGGTGCCACCTCACCCCTGGAGGAGTGGGGCATCGGACTGCGGACCCCGGTCGGCCCGATGCTCCGAACCGCCCTCGAACTCCCCTTCCTGCCGCGCCGCGCCCGCCCCGCCCCACGATCCGAAGAGGGCCCCCGATGACACTGCTGCGCGACCACGATCTGGCACGCGCCTTCGACCACGCGTCGCCCACCTACGACCGCCTCACGGCTCTCCACCCCGGCTACCGCACCGACCTGCTCCGCTCGGCCCGGCGGCTCCGGCTGCCGGACGGCGGAGCGGGACTGCACGTCCTCGACCTCGGCTGCGGCACCGGCACCTCCACCCGGGCCCTGCTGCGGGCCGCGCCCCGGGCCCGGATCACGGCCGTCGACGCCTCTTCGGGCATGCTGCGGCGCGCACGGGCCAAACCCTGGCCCGATCGTGTGCGCTTCCTGCACCTGACCGCCGAGGAAATGGCGAAGGCCGGGGAAGGCCCGCTCGACGCGGTGTTCGCCGCCTACCTGTTCCGCAACGTCATCCACCCGAACCGGGTCCTCGCCGCGGTCCGAAGCCTGCTGCGGCCGGGTGGGCGCCTCGCCGTCCACGAGTACAGCCTCACCGGCTCACCGGCTCACCGCGCCCTGTGGACGGCCGTGTGCCGAGGCGTGATCGTCCCGACAGGCACGCTCACCGGCGACCGCGCCCTGTACCACCACCTGTGGCGCAGCGTCCTCGCCTTCGACACCGCGTCCGCCTTCGCCGACCGGCTGGCGCGGGCCGGCTTCACAGGTGTGCGCGCCGCGCCCGTCGCCGGCTGGCAGACCGGCATCGTGCACACGTTCCTCGCGCGCAACGGCTCCACCACGACAGGGGAGCGGACCCGGTGAGCCCCCGCTCGCACGGTGGCGCCCGGCGGGGCCGCGACCGCAAGGCCGAAGTGCTGATGCCCGCACCCGGCCGGAACCGGTTCGAGCGGGCGGACGCGCCGTCGGTCGCCGTGGTCGGGGGCGGAATCGCCGGTCTCGCCGCAGCTGTTCTGCTGGCCGAGCGCGGCGCCCGGGTCACGCTCTACGAACGGGAGGAAGCGCTCGGCGGCCGGCTCGCCGGACGCCGGACCCGTCTGGCCGACGGCTCCACGGCGACCATGAGCCGCGGCTTCCACGCCTTCTTCCGCCAGTACTACAACCTGCGCGGCCTGCTTCGGCGGACCGACCCCGATCTCGCGCGGCTCACCCCGCTGCCCGACTACCCCCTGCGGCACAGCGGCGGCCTGAGCGACAGTTTTGCCCGGGTCCCGAGAACCCCGCCGTTCAGCGCACTGGGATTCGTCGCCCTGAGCCCCGCCTTCGGCTGGCGGGACCTGGCCACCATGGACGCGCGGGCGGCGCTGCCCCTCCTCGACGTCCGGGTGCCCGACGTCTACGAACGCTTCGACGGCGTCAGCGCGACGACGTTCCTGAAAAGCGTCCGCTTCCCCGAGGCCGCGCACCACCTCGCGTTCGAGGTGTTCTCGCGCAGCTTCTTCGCCGATCCGCGCGAACTGTCCGCCGCGGAACTGCTGCTGATGTTCCACATCTACTTCCTCGGCTCGGCGGAGGGACTGCTCTTCGACGTACCGGACGCCCCCTTCCCGCAGGCACTCTGGGAGCCGCTGGGCGACTACCTCCAGCGCCTCGGAGCCACCCTTCGCACCGGCACACCCGTGCACGGCGTCCGACCCCACGACGCCGGGGGAGTGACCGTGCGCACCGACACCGCCGCACACCCCCACGAGGCAGCGGTGCTCGCCCTCGACCCCGGCGCCCTGCGCCGGCTCGTCGCAGCCTCACCCGGCCTGGGCACCGCCCCCTGGCGCGACGACATCGCCGCCCTGCGTACGGCACCGCCGTTCCTCGTCTCCCGGCTCTGGCTCGACCGGCCGGTCCGCGCCGACCGCCCCGGCTTCCTCGGCACCAGCGGATACGGCGGCCTGGACAACATCAGCGTCCTGGAACGCTACGAGGACGAGGCGGCGCGCTGGGCCGCCCGGAACCGGGGCTCGGTGGTGGAACTGCACGCCTACGCCCTCGCTGCCGGCGCCGCACCGGAGAAAGTGCGGAGCACGCTCGTCCACCGCCTCCACGAGGTGTACCCGGAGACCCGGAAGGCACGCATCGTCGACGCCCGGCACGAGTGGCGCTCGGACTGCCCGCTCTTCCCCGTCGGCTCCCACCACCGGCGCCCCACCGTGCGGACCCCCCACCCACGGGTGACGCTGGCCGGCGACGCGATCCGCTGCGACCTCCCGGTCGCGCTCATGGAACGCGCCGCCACCACCGGCTTCCTGGCGGCAGGCGCGCTGCTCGACGGCTGGGGTGTCCGCGGTCAGGTGCTGTGGACGGTCCCGCGGGCGGGCCGTTCCCCCGCGCTGCGGGCCCTCGGCGCACTCGCGGGGCGTCGCACGCACCCGTGACCGACGAACTCACCCCGGGAACCGTCCGGTACTGCGCAGCGCCCAGCGACGCTCGGCGTACGCCATGTCATCGCGCCACAGGCGCCCGGCCGCACGCCGCATCAGCGGGCGCAGTACCGGGGCGGCCCCCCGGGCCAGTCCGAAGCCGCGCCGCCCGGAGGCGGCGACGACCGCCTCGACCACGGTGGTCCGCGGCTGCCGGCAGGCCTCGCCGGTGAGCGGCGTGGCATGGGTCTCCACCACGGACGTCGCCCCCTCGCCGTCGGTGATGCGCATGACGACCGTACGCGGACCGGGCGCGGTGAACTCGGCCCGCACGGGCACCACCAGGCGCCCCGCCACCCGGAAGGAGACGTCGACGACGAAGGCGTCGTCCTCGTCACCCTGCGGCTCCCGCACCACCGTCAGGTCGACGAACGAGTACGGATGGAACCACGAGCCGTGCCACGGGTCGAGCCGGTTGGCGACGACGTCCTGCGCCTCACACCGTCCGACCGCCGTGAAGACCGCGTCCACCGCGCTGTCCACGGCGGGACGCACCGGCACCGCGGGACGGTCCGAAGGCGCCTCACCGCCCACCGTGTCCAGACGTACCCAGACCAACACCCCGTCATCGTGCGCGGGGTAGGGACTCCAGCCGGCGAACGCACCACCGTCCAGGGCCAGTCCGTGCCAGTGGCACACCAGCGTGCCGCAGACCACCCGGCTGTCCCGCAGAGGCGCCCCGAGGTGCGGGCAGACGCCCGGACCCGCGTGCAGTGCCCCCGCCTCCGAGCGCCACAGCACGATCTCGACGCCCCCCACCGTCCGACCGCACGGGCGCCCGCCGACGCGCACGTCCCGTGAGGCGCCGACCACGAACCAGTTGCCGAAGGGCCGTGCGGACGCCCGCTCGAGCGCTTCGGCGATCACGGCCGGCCGCGCCTGCCGCCACGTCGGAGCCTGCGCCGCCCAGTCCGGGCCACGGTGCCGCCGCAACGGCGATGTCCAGCGCTCGCCCGATCGGTCACCCACTGCCCTGCCCCTTCCGCTCGTACGACGTGCCACCCGCCACCCGGGGCGGACACGGCGCGCGGCCGCGCCACCGGGCGCCGGCCACCCGGACGGCACCCGCTGCGGCGGTGGCCGCGCGCCGAGCCCGGGACACCGCCGCACGCTGGTGCAGCACGCTGTAATCGTGGTCCGCGATCGCGTCGAGAATGCCGCCGTACAACGTGAAGGCGGTGCGGATGCAGGGGCGCACCCGCGGGTCGAGCATGGCGATGCCCGGTTCCGCCGACCGGTACACGTCCCGGGTCATCGCCTCGGCGGCGACGAGCGCCGCCCGGATCCTCGGGTCGTGCCGCCCCGTGCGACGGCTCCACTCCAGCAGCGGCCTGTCCACACCGTGAGCGGCGAGCAGGTCCGCCGGCAGGTAGACGCGGCCCCGGTCCAGGTCCTCGCCCACGTCCCGCAGGAAGTTGGTGAGCTGGAACGCCACCCCGAGGTCCGCCGCGTGCGGCGCCGCCTCCTCGCGGGGTACGACCGTGCCCAGCACCGGGAGCATCTGCAGCCCGATCACCGCGGCCGAGCCGTGCATGTAGGCCCGCAGGTCGGCGTAGCTCGGATAGTCGGTGACGGTCAGGTCGGCACGCATCGAGGCCAGGAAGTCGGCGAACAGCACGGGCTCGATGCGGAACCGGCCGACGGTGTCGGCCAGGGCCCGCACCACGGGCTCGTCCCCGCCGCCGGTGCGCAGCCCGTGCGCGAGGTCGCTCTCCAGGCGCTTCAGCAACCGGTCGCGCTCGTCGGAGGTACGGCTCCGGTCCAGGTCGTCCACGATGTCGTCCGCCCAGCGGGCGAACCCGTACAGCGCGTGCACGGCCGAGCGGCGTTCCAGCGGCAACAGCCGAGTGGCCAGGAAGTAGGTTCTGCCGTGGCGCGCGTTGAGCCGTCGGCACCGGGCGTAGGCCGCGCGGAGCGTGGGATCGGTGATCCCGGCGGCGTCCAGTTCACGACGGGTCATCGGCGCCTTCCGCAGACGGCACGGACGGCACGGACGGGACAGCGGGCACCGCCGAAGCCGGCCGGTGCCGGGAGGCGCGGCGGCTGACGCCCGCGGCGCCACCGGTGACGCGAGCGGCGGCGAGCTTGCCGCTGAGGAGCACCGTCGGGACGCCGACGCCGGGGGTGGTCCCGCAACCGGCGAGCACGACGTTGTCCAGCCCTCGTACAAGGTTGCGCGGACGGAAGGGGCCGGTCTGGGCGAACGTGTGGGAGACCGAGAAAGGGCTGCCCGCCGCATGACCTCGTGCCGTCCAGTCCAGAGGGGTCACCAGCATCTCCTCCTCGACGCTGTCCGCGAAACCCTCCAGGCCCCGCCGCTCCAGCTCGGCGACCAGGCTGTCGCGGTAACGCGGGCCCAGGTCCCGCCAGGCGGCGGCCGAAGGTCCGACGGTGGTGTTCGGACAGGGGGCCAGGACGTAGTGGAGGTGCCGGCCCGGCGGCGCCAGGGTGGCATCGTGTGCGGTCGGACGGCTGATCAGCAGGGACGGATCGCTCATCGGCTTCCCCGCGCGGATGATTTCGTCGAACGTGCGCTCCCAGGCCGTGCCGAAGGAGAGCGTGTGATGGGCCAGACCGGGCCAGGTACGGTCGGTCCCGGCGTGCAGGACCACCGCGGACGGTGAGTGACGCAGCCGTACCGGGCGCCGGGGTGCGCGCCCCAGGAGCCGGTGAGCGGCGGACAGTTCGCAGCTCAGCACCACCGCGTCGCAGGCGATTCGCTCACCCGACGTCAGACGTACTGCCGTGACCCGGCCCGCCGACCGCTCCAGGGTGCTCACGTCGGCCGACCACCGGAGATCGGCACCGGCGTCGGCCGCCGCCTCGGCCATGGCGCGGGGCAGCGCGTACATGCCGCCCTTGGGGAACCAGACGCCGGCCACGGTGTCCATGTAGGCGATCACCGCGTAGGCCGCGAGGGCCCGGGCGGGGGCGACTCCGGCGTACAGGGCCTGGAAGGAGAAGACACGGCGCAGACGGGGATCGGAGAGGAAGCGGCCGACCCCGGCGTCCAGCCGCCCGAAGCCGCCGAGTGCCGCCAGACGGGCCAGGTCCGGATGCAGGAGCTGGAAGGGCGAGTCGAAGTTGGTGTCGATGAAGCGCCGCATCTGCGCCCGGTACAGCCGTTCCAGCCAGGTCCGCAGCCTGCGGTAGCCCGCCGCCTCCGCCGGTCCGGCGAAGCGCCGCACCTCCGCCTCCATCGCCGCACCGTCGGTGTGCACGTCGAGGGAGGTCCCGTCCGCGAAGCACGCCCGGTAGGCGGGGTGCAGGGCCACCAGTTCGACGCGCTGGTGGAGACTGTCGCCGACGGCCGCGAAGGCTTCGTCGGCCAGTTGGGGCATGGTCAACACCGTGGGGCCGGTGTCCAGCCGGTATGCGCCGAGTCGCATCCGGCCGGCCCGGCCGCCGGGGACGGCGTCCCGTTCGACGACGGTGACCCGTCTGCCCGCGCCCAGCAGGTGGAGGGCGCAGGCGAGGCCGGAGAGGCCCGCGCCCACCACGACGACATGGTCGGTCCGTCCGGTCACCGTCCTCACGTGCTCTCCTTCCCGCGGCCCGGGACGACGCCCGACGCCCGTTCGACCAGCGAGGCGAACTCCTCCCGCACCGCGGGGCTCGCACCGGTCCTCGCGAAGTGCCGCAGGCCGGCGGCCGCCAGGTCCTCGATCTTCGACTCCACCAGGGCCCGGGCTCCGGTCCGCTCCAGTGCCCTGCGCATCCGCTCCACGGTGTCGTCGGACCGGGTCGCGGCGCCGGGGGCGAGCACGGCCGCGGCCTCCTCGTCCCCGGCGGCGTCGGCCAGCCTGAGGGCCACGGCGAGGAGATAGGTGAGCTTGCGCGAACGCAGATCGTCACCGGTCGGTTTGCCGGTCAGCTCGGGGTCGCCGAAGGCCCCGAGGAGGTCGTCCCGCAGCTGGAAGGCCAGCCCCGCGCATCGGCCGGCGGAGCGCAGCGATGCGACGGTCCACTCGTCGGCGGCGGCCAGCGAAGCACCCAGCGCCAGGGGCCGCTCGACCGTGTACAGAGCGCTCTTGAGCGTGGCGATGGTCAACGCGTCGTCCACGCCGGACGCGCCGGTCGCCTGGGCGTGGATGTCGCGGTACTGACCGGCGACCATCTCACTGCGCATCGCCTGCCACTCGCGGTACAGCCGCGGTCCGTGCGGCGAGCCGAGTGCCGCCTCCGTCAGCAGATCGTCGGCCCACGCCAGCGCCAGATCACCGGCGAGCACCGCGGCGGACGTCGCGAAGGACTCCGGCGAGCCGGTCATCCGCGCCGTGCGGTGCATGCGGACCAGGCCCACGTGCATCGCCGGCCCGCCCCGGCGCAGCGGCGACCCGTCCATCACATCGTCGTGAATGAGAGCGCACGCCTGCAACAGTTCGAGCGCGGCCCCCGTCCGCAGGAGCGCCGTGGCGTCGCCCGCACCGCCCGCGGCCCGCCAGCCGCACCACGCGAACGCAGTGCGCAGCCGCTTCCCGCCACGGCGGACGAACGCGGTGACAGGACCGGCCAGGTCACGGGCGAACACCGCGTCCACGTCACCGGCCCGGCGCAGTCGCGCGTCGAGGACAGCTCCGAGCACCGTCTCGACGGCCCTGGTGGCATCCGCGGCGGTGAGCGGGCCGTCGGCGCGCCCCGCCGGTTCGGCCACCGTCGGTCCTGGTCCAGGCATGCTCCGCCCCTTTCTCGCTCTCGGTCACCGGCACACCAGTGTGTGCCGGGCGCCCGGTGTGGATGCGTGTGATCCATGCCCGGCGCGGCACCCGTCCGTGGAACCGCTCACTCCACCGGCCCATCGACGTAGGTCTCATGGCCGTGTGCCCCGCGTGCCCGTCCCCGGCCACTTTGGACAGGCGTGAGAAGCCACAGCGGCGGCAAGCAGCGCACCCGGGGAAGGTGACGCAGATGCCCGGACCGGGCAGGTGCCGAGCCGTCAGGAGACGGCCAGGCGCTCAGATCCGCCCCTCGTGCCGGGGGGTGAGTCGGGTTTCGAGACGGTAGGCGACAGTGACGTTGTCGTACCGTCGGCCGGGGACAACTCCGTCGGGGAGGTTGACCCGGTCGCTGTGGGATGTCGACTCACGTTCGCCGGTGCCGGGGAAACGGACGGCTGTCCGTGGTGCTTCCGTGAAGCAGAGGTGCTCGGACCGGACCGTCGCCTGGAACGAGATGTCTGGTTCAGGGTCCTGGCCTCCGACGGTGGCGGGCCGGCCGGCGTCCTGCGGCCCGGGGGTGTCAGCCGTTCAGGGCGGCTCGTCCCGCTTCCGGGCGGTGCGGCGGGTGGGCCGAGGTGCCTCCTTCCCGTCCTCGTCGCGGGCCCGGCGCGGGCGGGTGCCGCTCTCGCTCCGGGCGGTCCGGTCCCGATCCCCGGCGGCGGGCCCGCGTGACGCGCTTGATCCGGTCGGCCCCGTCCGGCCTGCGGTGTCGCCTGCCGCCCCGGTGACGTCCTCGGCGGCCTTCTGCGCGGTGCCGCCCGCGGCCTCGGCCACCTCCCCGGCATGCTCACCGACATCACCGACGGCCTGGCCCGCCCCGGCGCCGACGCCCTCCATCGCCCTCCCGGCGCCACCGCCGACGTCCTGCACGGCCCTCCCGGCGCCGCGTCCCACGTCGTCGACCGCACCACCGGCGCCGTGTCCCACGTCCTGTACGGCGGACCCGGCGCCCCGGCCGACGTCCTCGACGGCCCGTCCCGCGCCCGTGCCCAGCTCACCCACGGCTCGGCGGGCGCCACCGCCGACGTCCTGGACGGCGGAACCGACCCCGCGTGCCAACTCCTGGACGATCTCCGGGTTGCGATCGAGTGTGGTCAGCACCCGGTTGACAATCGTCACGACGTTGTCGAGACGCACCTTGAGCTGGGCTTGCGCCTCCACACCCGAGATACCCAGGTGCACCCGGCCGAGCGTGACGGCGGCGCCCACGTTCAACTTCAACAGGTCCAGCACCTCGGCCTGCAGCGAGACATGCGCCCGTAGGTCCTCCACGTCCAAGTCGATCTCGTCGACCTTCAGCACCGGAACGTCGAGGAAGACGTCAGGAGACGCGCCGGCCGCCGCGCGCCTGCCGGCCGGCTCATCACCGAGAACGTCGGTGTCTTCGTGGGCCGTGGCCACCTCGTCCTCGGCGCTGGGTTCGCCGTCGTCCAGGTCGTGCTCCTCGACGGGGTCCTCGTCGTGCTCGGCGTTGTCCTGCATGGGTCCGCCTCCATGAACTCGCCGGACGTTTCGCGCCTTTTGGGACAGTATGGCGCACAGGTGTACGGCGTGGTGTCGCCGGCGGCGGTGGAGCCGGAGGCCGGCCGGGGAGCGCACGGACGGTCCCGGGACGGCACCCGCGCGCGGACGGGACCGAACGGGTGACAGCCGTCGCGGCCGGTTCCCGCTGTCGCTCCGGGAAGTCGAGGAGCAGATGTCCGAGCGCGATGTGACCGTCTCGTAGGAGACGGTCCGCGTCGGTGTGCGAGGATCAGTCGGATCCGCGCGAACGAGCCGCGCCGCCGCCAGACGCAGAACCTGGCAGATGCTGCCGTGCCCCGGCTAGCGATCGATGGATCGCATCCCTGCCTCGTCGTACCGTTCACCCGCCGCTTCGGGCAGTTCCGCGTCGATGCGGGCCAGATCGTCCTCGGTCAGCGCGATGCCGACCGCGGCGGCGTTCTGCTCCAGGTAGGTGCGGCGCTTGGTGCCCGGGATCGGCACCAGGCCCTCGCCCCGGGCCAGCACCCAGGCGATGGCCAGCTGGGCCGGGGTCACGTCCTTCTCGGCGGCGATCTCCTTCACCTTCGCCGCCAGCCGCAGGTTCGCCTCCAGGTTGGTGTCCTGGAAGCGCGGGTTCTCGCGGCGCCAGTCGTTCGCGTCCAGCTCGTCCGGCGAGGTGAACCGCCCGGCGAGGAAACCGCGGCCGAGCGGCGAATACGGCACGAAGCCGATGCCCAGCTCCCGGCAGGCGGGCAGCACCTCGGCCTCCACGTCCCGTGACCACAGCGAGTACTCGCTCTGCACCGCGGTGATCGGGTGCACGGCGTGGGCGCGCCGGATGGTCTCCCCGCTCGCCTCGCTCAGGCCGATGTACCGCACCTTGCCCTCGGCGACCAGCTCGCCCAGCGCGCCGGCCGTCTCCTCGATGGGCACGTTCGGGTCGACCCGGTGCTGGTAGTACAGGTCGATGTGGTCGGTTCCCAGCCGTTGCAGGGAGCCGTGGACCGAACTGCGGACGTGCTCGGCCGAACCGTCCTGGGGGCCGACCGTGTTGATGTCTCCGGGTACGGCGTTGTCCATCCGGTAGTTGAACTTCGTCGCGATCACGTACTCGTCGCGATGTCCCCGGATCGCCTCACCGACGAGTGACTCATTGGTGAGCGGCCCGTACATCTGCGCGGTGTCGAGAAAGTTCACGCCGAGGTCGAGGGCGCGCCGGATGGTCGAGATCGCCTCCTCCCGGTCGGTGGATCCGTAGAAGGCGGACATGCCCATACACCCCAAGCCGATGGCCGATACCCGAAGGTCCCGCAGACTGCGCTTCTGCATCCCGTGTCCCAGCCTTTCCCCGCACACTCGTTCATCGTCGGACGGCGCGAAGCCCTTCATCCATTGAGCGACGGATTCCACCGTCCGGCATCCCGTGAGAGATATTGGGCGACACGGGCACCACCGGCTCCGGACACGCCGCCGCCCTCCCGGAACCGAGGTTCCGGGAGGGCGGCGGCGCCGTCCCGCGACCACACGACGACCGCGCCCCTCCCCGGCCGGTACAACCCGTCACCCCACGCAGCCAGAGGCCGGGCAGTTCGGGCGGATGAGACGGATCGGCTCCGCCTCGGGTGGCGGGCCTGCGGGCCCCTCATGCGGTGAGGTCGTCTCAGTGCAGGGGCTGTTCCGGGGAGCCTGCCGGGGACGCCGGCTGCCCGGCCTGACGGCGGCGGTGGCGGAGCACTGCCCAGGCGATGCCGAGGATGACGAACCACACCGGGGTCACCAGCAGTGCCTGCAGGGTGTCCTCCTTCTGGGTCAGTGCCCAGACGAGGAACGCGAAGAAGGCGAGTACGACGTAGCACATGACGACGCCGCCGGGCATCTTGAACGTCGAGGCCTCGTGCAGGTGAGGACGGCGCCTGCGGTACACGAGGTAGCAGATCAGGATGATCGACCAGACGAACATGAACAGCAGGGCCGAGATGGTGGTCACCAGCGTGAAGGCCTCGATGATCGAGTCGCCCATGGTGACCATGACGACACCGGGGAGCAGGAAGAGACCGGACAGGAGCAGGGCGTTGACCGGCACCTTCCTGGGGGTGAGCCGGCCGAACCGGGCCGGCGCGTCGCCCTCCTGGGCCAGGCCGTAGACCATCCGTGAGGTGGAGTAGATGCCCGAGTTCGCGGACGAGGCGGCAGAGGTCAGCACCACGAAGTTGATCGCGGAGGCGGCGATGCCGAGGCCGGCCAGCGTGAACATCACGACGAAGGGGCTGCGGTCCGCGCTGATCTGACGCCAGGGCGTGACGGAGATGATCGCGATCAGGGCCACCACGTAGAACAGCATCACGCGGACCGGGATCGAGTTGATCGCCTTGGGCAGGTTCCGTTCCGGGTTCTTGGTCTCCGCCGCAGTGGTGCCGACCAGTTCGATGCCGACGAAGGCGAAGGTGGCGATCTGGAATCCCGCGACGAACCCCATGGGGCCGGTGGGGAAGAAGCCGCCGTCGTTCCAGAGGTTGGAGAAGCTCGCGGTGGTGCCCCCGGGTGCCTGGAAGCCGCCCAGTACCATGCCGAATCCGACGACGATCAGTGTCACGATGGCGATGATCTTGATCAGTGCGAACCAGAACTCGGTCTCACCGAACGCCTTCACCGTGGGCAGGTTCAGGACGATCAGCAGGACGACCGCCGCGAGTGCCGGGATCCACAGCGCGAGCCCTCCCCACCAGTAGGACACGTACCCGGCGATCGCGATGACGTCGGCGACACCGGTGACGATCCAGCAGAACCAGTAGGTCCAGCCCGTGAAGAAGCCGGCCCACGGTCCGAGGAGGTCCGAGGCGAAGTCGGCGAAGGACTTGTAGCGCAGGTCGGAGAGCAGCAGCTCTCCCATCGCCCGCATCACGAAGAACAGCATCGCGCCGATGATCATGTAAACGAAGATCACGGAGGGGCCGGCCAGTGAGATCGTCTTGCCTGAGCCCATGAACAGGCCGGTACCGATGGCGCCGCCGATCGCGATCAGCTGGATGTGCCGGTTGGACAACTGCCGGGAGAGGTGCTGATCGCCTGCGGGGGATAGGGGTTGTCCGGGCTCCGCCCCGGGCGCCGGGGCGGCGGTCGGGGCGGCTTTGCTGCTGTCGTGCATGTGCGAACCTCGTGGATCTTTGGTGCGTGCGGGCCGTGACAGGCGTGTCCTGGGAGGCGGCCGCACACGTATGGGGGGAGCGAGTGAGCACAAAGAACCGGCATGAGTGGCGGGGCGGCCGACGAGAATGCCGGGCACGCCGAACACGCCTTCAGGGGGTGTGGGCCCAGCAGGGCCGCGGTGGGAAAGCCGGAGTTCAGTCGGGATGCCGGCGGACGACGGGCGGCCGGCGGCGGGGTAACGAGAAAGCCATCAGAGGTCCTCAGGAGTCGGGCACGAGCAGAAGTCCGCGTTGCCGAGCGGAGCTTCCCCTCTGTCATGGGGTCTGAGAGCCTAGCCGCGGAAGTTCGCGGCTTGCACCATGGGCGAGGCGCAGGAGCACTTGTTTTTCAGAGGTGCCTGTCCGAGCGGTAGGGACGCCTGAGCGTTTCCGGGGAGGTGCTGCTCCTCCGGCGCCCGGGTCCGGCTGACCCGGTGCTCTCCCGCAGCGGGATGAGCGGCGATGTGAGGCCAGGCCCGCACCGGCAGCTGGTCAAGACCTGCGAGAACAATGATCGTCCACTACCGGGCAGGGCGGTGTCTCAGGGTCGTTTTCAGGGCCGTGTGCGCCTTCCCGAGAGTGCGGGCCGTCCCGGAAAGCGGATCGGCCTCGTACGTCGGTGACCGGGGCCGCCCCCGTCGACGGTCGCGGACGTGGATGAACCGTCTGCCGTCGTGGCTCTGTGCGGGGGCGTTGTCGCCCAGGGCGTTTGGCCTCCGGTCGCGAAGACCTCAGCCGTGCGCCCGCTGACCTCGTCGGGCGGTGAGCCCCAAGACGGCCGTCGCCTCGCTCCAGACCTCGCCCACGGACCGCCCGACCGAGACGGGGCACGGAACGGTGCGAGACCCGGGGCGGTTCGCCTGCAGCGCGGGCGCGGGCGAGGTGGCAGGTCCGCCGGTCAGCTCTGCGGTACGACCTGCACGTCGATGTCGACCCGGATGGTGGGGCCGACGGCGGCGATACCCCGCGCCAGCATCGTCTGCCAGCTCACCTGGAAGTCGTCGCGGTGCAGTGCGGCAGTGGCCCGGCAGACCGCCCGGGCCTCGCCCTGCATGCCGTCGCCGAGCCCGAGGTATTCCATGTCCAGCGTGACGGTACGCGCCACCCCGCGCAGCCACAGTTCACCGATGACGTCCCACCGGTTGCCGCCCCGGGGCACGAACCGGTCACTGTAGAACTCGATGGTCGGAAACTGCGCCACGTCCAGGAAGTCCGCCGACCGCAGATGGTCGTCGCGCATCCTCACGTTGGTGTCGATGGACCCCGCGTCGATCACCACGTGCATCGCCGTCTGCGCCGCGTCGTCGGTGATCCGCACCACCCCCGCGAAGGAGTTGAACCGGCCGTGTACCCGGGCCACCCCGATGTGCCGCGCGGTGCAGGAGATCGAGGAGTGCGCCAGATCGATCTCCCAGTCGCCCGGCGCCGGCAACTCCAGCGGCTGCGCCGCCTGCAGGGTCACATCGCCGAGCGAGGCGAGGGAATTCTCGGTGGCCGTGCACGGCACCCGGTACGGCAGGTATCCCTCGGCAGACACCGTGAGCCGGTACTCTCCCGCCGGAACCGTGGCCACGAACGATCCGAAGGGATCCGTCCCGCCCTCGACCAGGGTGCGTCCCGCGGTGTCGCTGACCGCGCATCGGGCGTTCGGCACCGGCTCACCGGCCGGGCTGAGGACCCGGCAGTTCAGCACCCCGGCATTCGAGGGAGTCCGCACAGCTGCCAGAGGGCCCGTCTGATGCGGTTTCGTTCGGCTTGCCAACCAGCGGCCCATCATGTGCGACACCCTCTGCGTAACGTCAAGAACACCGATCGCCGGACGCACATTCGATCACCCCCGAGGCTTTGGATGCAATAGGCAGCTACCCTGATCCTTTTCGACCTGTCTGCATGGATCCGTCAAGCGAGCGGCTCCGTTCCGTAGTCGATGGTGACGCCACGCCTCTGTCTGTGTCCATGAGGCATGGACAACGTCAACTTCCTTTTAGCCATGGTGTTTTCAGGCCTGCTGACGCTGGTCGTCGAGGAGGAGACGGATGGCGGTGAGGCAGTCCGAACCTGTGGCGACGGCTTTTCGAGTGGCGCACGCTTCACCAACTGCGGTCGAGCAGGCAGACGAACAACGCGTCCAGATCCTCGACCGCGCCCCGCGTGAGGGACACCCCGCGCAGACCGTGGCGCGCGGCGTCCAGATGCCGGCGCGCCTCCTCGCGGGCCGCGGCCCGCCCGCCCGCCTCCTCCACCAGCATGGCGGCATGCGCCGCAGCCGCGCCGTCCAGCAACCCGGGCGCCTCCAGCAGTACCGCCAGTTCCCGCGCGGCCGGTCCGTCCCCGGCCAGCGCCGCGAGTATCGGGTAGGTCTTCTTGCGCAGCCGCAGGTCGCCGTGGACGGGCTTGCCCGTCACCGCCGGCTCACCCCAGATGCCCAGCAGGTCGTCCACCGCCTGGAAGGCCACGCCCAGATGCCGCCCAGCCTGCTCCAGCACCGCCACGCTCCCGGCAGGCGCACCACCCAGCACCGCACCGAGCGCGATCGCACACCCCAGCAAGGCCCCGGTCTTGCCCTCCGCCATCGACCGGTACTGTCCAGGATCCACCGCACCGGTCCCGCTCCACGGACGCCGCTCGAATCGCAGGTCCTCCGCCTGCCCGTGCACGAGCGCGTTGAGCGTCTCCCCCAACCGCCGGACCGCTTCCCCCGTCCAGGGCCCTGGTGTCTCGGTCAGGTACTGCACGGCGAGAGCCAGTAGCGCGTCACCGGCCAGGACGGCCGGACCCGTCCCATATGCCTTCCACACCGCCGGGCGCTGCCGCCGCAGGTGGTCACCGTCCATGATGTCGTCGTGCAGCAGGGAGAACGTGTGCACCAGCTCCACAGCCACCGCTCCCGCGACAGCCGCGCCGCCGTCCGCTCCCACCGCCTCGGCCCCCAGCACGGCGAGCGCCTGCCGCACACCCTTGCCCTCGGAGCCGCCCGGATCCGGCGTCCCGACCGCATCGCTCCAGCCCAGCGCGTACGCCGCCATCTCACCGGTCCAGGGATGCAGCCGCCCCACCGCCTCCACCAGCGCCGGCCGCACCAGCTCACGACAACGCTTCAGGACACCGTCCGCCGCAGCGCCGTGACCGTGCGACACTCCCGGCGCGGCAGCGTCCACCGAGCCGGAGGGGGAGTACACCGACGACAAGGAGGAACTCATCGCAGCCCCTCCACGTCGGCCGCCTGCAACGCCTCCGCCCCGCCCGCCGGCAGCACCGGCCTCCGGCCTTCGTCCGGCAGCGGCCCCAGGCCCAGTTCAGCCGCCGCCTTCTCCACCATCTCCCGGGCGTGCCGCAGCCCGATGCGGTCGAGCACCGAGCGCAGCTCCGCCAGCTCGGCGGCACTGCGCGCAGTGTCCCGGCCCAGCCGGGCGCGTGCCTTGACCAGCCCCAGTCGCGACAGTGCCGTCCCCCGCGGCTCCTCGATCTCACGGAACTCCTCCAGCGCCCGCGCGTACAGCTCCCGGGCCTCGGCGTAACGACCAGCCCGGTACAGCACGTTGCCCCGCATCTTGTGGTTGTAGGCGAGGGCGCTCGACAACTGCATCTCCCGGCAGGCCTCCTCCGCCTGCGACAGCAGCGACAGGGCACGCTCCACTTCTCCGTCGCACACGGACACCACATCAGCGATGCCCCGCAGCGCCCATGCCCACCCGCGCCGGTCTTCCGCACGCAACGCCGTCTCGGCCGCCTCCTCGAACAGCGCCAGCGCCTTGTCATAGGAACCGGTGTTGCGATGCATCTGCGCGATGCCCTCCAGCGCCCACACCGTGTGCCGTGCCTCACCGCGACGGCGGGCCTCGGCCAGCAACTGCTCGTGCAGCCTCCCCACAGCCTCGTAGTCCCCCTGTATGCGCCCCGTTTCGGCGAGCCCCGCCAGCGAATAGCCCCGTACGACGACGTCACCGCCCCGCTTGCCCGTCTCGGCCGCCAGCCGCAGCAACCGGTACGCCAGAGCGAACGCCCCCCGCTGCCGGGCCAGCGTGCCCCCGCTCCACAGGGCCCACGCCATGGCGCCCTCGTGGCCGGCCGAACGCGCTGCCCGGTAGCTCGCCTTCCACGCCCGGTCGGCCTCCTCGATCCGCCCCAGTCTCCGGTACGCCTCCGCCACGGCCAGCCCGCAGCGGGCCATCTCCCGCCGGTCGCCGGCCTGCTCCGCCGCCCGCAGCTCCTCGACGCCCCGGGCGAGCACCTCGGGCAGGGAGGCGTTCACCGACAGCGACCCGAGCGCCCCTTGGTACTCCGGCGCGGAAGCCTTCACCTGCTGCGTCCCACTTACCTGACTGGCCATCAAAACTCTCCTCCGGTCGCCTTGGTGATCAAGACGGCGACGGCATGAGGAGGTTCCGCATGAGCCGCGAAATCAGTCTCCTTATGGGTGCCGGGTCATCCTCAAGTGCTACGAGCAACACGCGAGAGTCGTCGGTGAGGTGTACGGCGGCTCTGCGGCCGCCGGCGGCCGCAGAGCGGCGGCAGTTGCACGGCCCCAGTGACGAGTCGGCGCGCGACCCTACGCGCCCGCTGCTTGCCGGCCGGGCGGCCCGCGGTGGGGGTGGTGGCGCGCCGGGGTGTGGTGGGCTTGTGCTTCGGACCGGGGGCCAGGCCGTGGTGGACCGTCCGGCGATGCCGGTGACCTGATCTTGGACGGCGGAGCGGGTGGTGCATTTCGGTGCGGTGCTCGGGGGCTGGCCTCGGGTGGCGGCGTGGCCGGGTGGCTTCGTTCGTCTCCAGGCACAGCGATGGCCGGTAGGTTCCGGAGGCAGCCGGTGATCACTGGCCTCGTGAATCCCGACGAAAGGCGACCGTGCTTTGCAGGTGGTGTTCGTGGGCCTCGCGCAGCCGTACAGCCTGGTCGTCGTCGGCCGGGGTCGCATTCGCCGTGTCGGCCGGGCCACCTCGCCCAGGAGGCGAGGTCGATGACACCTGGCCTCCGGCCCGATGACCCAGGTTCCGGTCCGCCGGACGAGCCGCCCACATCACCATGAACAGAGCCCGCTACGGGCGGCGGACACGTCTCCAGGACGCTCGCACGGACCCGCCGGCCGGCCTCAGGTGCACAGTGATGCCCGCCTGAGGCCAACGTCAGGTCTTCGCCTTCATCGAGACGTTCTGCAGGAACGTCACCCTCCGGGCGGCAACACGTCACATCAAGGGTCCGCCCGCGTACTCGAGCGCCCCACCCGCCACCCAGCACAACGGGGGTGCCGGTTTGACCCGATGTGCCAATGAACGACACGCTGCGGCCAGAGGTGAGCAGGCACCGGCAAAGTCCCCCAAGCGGCGTATCGAGGCGTCAAGTCCACTGCGGAAAAAGTTGCCTGATCACCCGTCAACACATCATGACGCGGCATCCAAGCGCTCCCTGTGACCTGATCTGAGTCAATCCACTGACTCCCCCTTACCTCCCGATATGGCAGATATGAGAACCGGTCCGTACGTTCATCACGAGTCGGCCGGCCGGCCGATCCCCGAGACAGGGGAAGCGCGTGATGAATACCCGTCCCACCATCGTCACCGTGGCCGTTGCGATTGCCGCCGGCCTGGTCGTCACCGGTATCACCTATGCCTCGGCGTCCGCCTACGGGCCGACCCAGGCCGCCCCTGCCTCAGCCCCCATGGGCGGCGACTCCGGCCAGGGCAACGAGGGCCGGGGCAACGAAGGCCGAGCTGACGAGGGCCGGGGCTTCGGAGGCCGGATCCACATCAACGAGCGTTCCTACTCGGCCGCCCCGGGCGACTGCATCACCGTCGTGAGCGGCCTGGGCTCCCGCAGCCTGCTCGGCGGAGCCCTCCGCGAGTACCGACATACTGCTTGACCAGGCCGAATGATTATTCGGCACCCACAGTACCGGTTCAGGCTCCCGCCCTCGCCCCGATAGTCGGGGATGTCCGACCCCGTAGAGATGCCCGCCCCGCTGAGCACCAGCACCCCGCTGGTGCTCAGCCCCTCGGCGACCGGCTCCAGATCCGTGGTGCCAGGTGACAAGTCCTCGGCAGGGAGCCTGCTCACAGTGGGGCGCACACGCATGCCGCCCGGGTACGGAACCCGGGAGCCACGGGCGGGCAGAAAGCACCTGTGCGGTCACTCACCATGCGATTGCGGCGTCCGGCCCCGTCAGCGCTCGGTGCGATCAGAACTCGTCCTCCGGGAAGTCCGGGTCGGCGTAGTCGCTTTCGTCCCACTCGGAGTCGTCCATCGCCGGGCCGGCGAAGAAGCCCTCCATGAGTTCCTGCAGGTCCAGCTCGGTGGCACCGGCCGGAGCGGTGGGCTTGGTGCCGTCGCTCATCCGCACAATCAGGCCGAACTTCTTGACCTTGGCGTCCTCGGCCAACGCGGCAAGGTCCACATTCACCTCAGTCAACTCGTCGTTCTTCAGTGTGAAGTCCGCCGTCACCTTGGTGTCGGGCGCGTCCTTGAGGTCCTTGTCCGTCGGCAGCTCCATGCCCGGCGGCAGGTCCTTCGTCAGCGGGCGGATCTCGTCGAGCAGTTCGGTGATCAGCGTGCGGAAGGGAGCCGTGGCGGTGATGTGTTCGGTGCCGTTCTCGCTGTCGGCCGTCTTGAAGCTCACCTCACGGGCGACGACCGTCCGGAGGGCTCCCACGAGCTTCTTCTGCGTCTTGGCGTCGAGGGACGGGGCGGGCGCGGGACCGCCCTGGTCCTCCTGGCCCTCGGCGACGACCTCCTCCATCTTCTTGGCGCTGAACTTCACCCACTTGCCCTCGAGGACGCTCTTGAAGGACTGAGCCTGCGGAGGCAGGTCTTCAGCGGCCGGTAGCGGGCTGCCCATCATCTTGCCGATGGTGTCGACGTCGGCACGGACGTAGATGTAGTCGTCGATCATCCGGTACTCAGCGAGATCGCCCTCCGGATTGCTGATCTTCATGGCCATGCCGACGAGGTCCTTCTCGCCGGACTCGTCGAGCGGCTTCTTCGACTGCACGGTAACCGTGATCGTCGCGTCGCTCATCAACTCGGCGGCCTCATCCGGGATCTCCTCGCCGGGGGCGGGGTCGGACTTGGCGTCCAGCGCCTTCAGAGACGTGACGTCGGTGTCCAGGTCGAGCTGGAAAGAGAGCGTCTTCTTCTTGCCGAGCTGCTCGAAGGCATGGTCGAGCTTCTGGCCGGCGGAAAGCTGCTCCGCCGTTCCGCAGGCAGCGGAGCCCGCGAGTACGGCACCGACGACGGCGGTAGCGGTGAGGGTCTTGCGTATGGCGCTGATGATGGTCTCCTCGTGGGTCCGATCACGAAAGTGATCGATCAGAAGACTCACAACCAGCTCACAAGGTTGCACTGCCCCATCGGGCAACCGAAGTGAGCCGCAGGAGAGGCCATTTGGCGCAGCGTTCGACGAGCGGTCGGCGTAAAACAGGGCGGAGCCTTGAGGGAGTGGCCGCTCACGCTGGACAAGCTCGCCCAGCACCGCGTCGCCGCCTGATCCCGCACGGGCGGGGCCGCCCGACGCCTGGGCACTCCCATCGAATTCGCAGAATTGTTCCATTTTCCGGCTTTTGTCAGTGCCCGTCCTTAAGGCCGTGTCCTACGTGGTGAGTCGGTCGTTGGGCTCATCATGGGGCGGGATACGTGGAGTTGGATTGTTCCGGACGGACTGTGGGAGATCGCGAAGCCGCTGATCCCGCCGTCGAAGGTACGTCCGCAGGGCGGCGGGACACCGGACACGCCTGATGAGACGCTGTTCGCCGCGATCATCTACGTGCTGGTGTCTGGCTGTGCCTGGCGGGCGCTGCCCCCGTGCTTCGGCATCTCGAAGTCGACCGCCCACCGCCGGTTCCAGATCTGGTCGCGGGCCGGTGTGTGGGGCCGGCTGCACGAAGAGATCCTGCACCGCCTGGACGACGCCGGCCTGCTCGACCTGTCCCGGGCCGTGCTCGACTCCGCCCACGTGAGGGCCAAAAAAGGGGCGAACTCACCGGCCCGAGCCCCGTGGACCGGGGCAAGCCAGATTCCAAGATGCACGTCCTGTCGGGCGCGAACGGGCTGCCTCTCCGCAGCGAACACCCACGACAGCCTCGCGCTGAAGCCGATGGTCGAGGGTCACCAAACGAGACACGACCCCCACCGCGGCCGGTACGTCAAGCCCCAACGCCTGCATGCCGACAAGGCATACGATGTCCCCCACCTGCGGCGATGGCTGTGGGGCAAGCACATCGGCGTGCGCATCGCCCGCAAGGGCATCGAGTCCAGCGAACGGCTGGGGCGCCGCCGATGGGTCATCGAACGGACCATGTCCTGGCTGACCGGATACCGCCGACTCAACCACCGCTACGAACGCCATCCCCGCAACTACCTGGCCTTCCTCGGCCTCGCCGCCGCCCTGTGCTGCTACAAGCGACTCATCCGACTCACCACATAGGACACGGTCTTAAGGAGTCTCTCAGAGCGTTTCAGGAAAATCTGAGCCTCGGCCTTCTGTCTCTATCCCAGGCCCGCCTCCCGAACCAGTACCGGAGTGAGCCCACTCGCGGTTGGTTGCAAGAGGCATGACCACTTGGTGCCAACATGCATGTCCCACAGGTCAGAACCCATCAGCTCACCGAGCCCTACTGGTTCCAACTAGCGCGTCCGGGTTCATGTGTGCCCGGTGCGGGGCTTGTCCGGCTCTCCGTGGTCGACCTCGCGGACGGCCCGTGCCTTCAGTTGGTGTGCTGACCAGCGGCACTGGCTGGCCGGGCGCTGGCCGTGCCGTGATCCGCCGACTATCACCCTCAAGGTCCGCCAACCGGTTTGCTCTGCACGCCCGTGACCTGCGCCGAAGAGGGCATGATCCGCCATCTACCGCGCTGGGTCACAGCAGTCGGTGCCGTCGCGGTCGAGACGACGGCCGTAGCCGGGCTCGCCGCGGTGGACGGGTGCGGCTCCCGCGGCACGGGCTGCCGCACAGTTGGCGTAGTAGACGCTCCCGGCGCCGCTGCCGCTTTCCGCGCTGTTGTCGTCGCTGCCACCACCGCCGCTACCCGAGGGGGCTGAGCGGTGACGGTTTCGGTGGCCGTGGGCGCAGGGTCAGCCTCCGCGGTGGCGGTCATCGTGGCGGTGACGGTGGCCGTCGGCTGCGGCGTGGCGGAGGCCGGTCTGGCGTCATCGGCTTGGGAGTCGGAGCCGGACCCTGCTCCCAGGCCGATCAGGAAGGCCAGGCCAAGAGCGGGAAGCACATAGCGTTTACGCGTTCACCGGGGCGCGGTGGCTGTGGTGCGGTGTATGGGCTGCTCACGTCGTCCCCCTGGGCGGTAACAGGTGTGCTGAGGTCAGCGGTTCGATGAGACGGCTGTGCCGGTATGGGGGAGCAGTCACCGTTTCGTGACGCTCGTTGCCCCCGGGGGCGGTTTTGCTCCCCTGCCGGCTCGTGGGTCCTGTCTACGTGGTGCTGGTGCCCCGGCCTGGCCCGTCAACCGGGCGGTGACGGGCGTGCGCCTGCCCCGTCGCTGTTCGAGGTCGATTACCTCACCGGTGAACGCGCGGAAATCTATGGCGGTCGGAGTAGACATTGGGTGGTGGTGTGGTTATGGTTTCTCTTGTAGTCGAGATCAACAGGGCCCGGCAGAGACGAACTGCCGGGCAGCAGTACCCGCAGTTGCAGGATGCAGGACGGTGCGGTGGTGGAGTTTCGAAGCCAGAGCGGTTGCAGGACGGCGACGGGACTGACGACCGGACCGGGTGGCCCGCAGTGATCAGGGGCCGCCGTGCGCAGTACCCGTAAGTGCAGTGCGCAGGACCCCGCAGTGAAGTCAGTGAGCAGTACCTCGGTGAAGGCGTCGGCTGCGGACGCGCGCACCGGGAGGTTCGGCAGTGGGGTTCCAAGCCAGAGCAGACGCAGGACCGGCGACGGGGCTGGCTGCCGAAGAGTGGCGCTGTCACAGGCCACCAGCAGTTCGCAGGACCAGCAGGACCAGCAGTAGGTAAGTGATTGATCCCAGAGGGAAGAACGGAGGAGCCAGGCGCCATCAGGATCGCCCGGGTCGAAGTCTTGAGCCCGGGTACCGCAGGACATCGATAGTGAGGTGGTCTCCGGTCAAGCAACCGCGATCCCCGCACTCCCGTCAGCTTCTCGGTCGGGTCTGCGGAAACAGGAGGCCGGCGCAGGATCAGGGCCGGCAGATGGTGTAGCAGTTCCTTCGGGGCCCTGGTGCCAATGGCACCAGGGCCCCTCCACGCGTTCCACAGAGAGGTGCAAGTGACCGCAGACGACTCCTTCGGCCGTCTCGATGACGACGACTACCCCGCCTACACCATGGGCCGGGCCGCCGAGATGCTCGGCACCACCCCGGGCTTCCTCCGCGCCCTCGGCGACGCCCGCCTGATCACCCCGCTGCGCTCCGAGGGCGGCCACCGCCGCTACTCCCGCTACCAGCTGCGCATCGCCGCCCGCGCCCGGGAACTCGTCGACCACGGCACCTCCATCGAGGCCGCCTGCCGCATCGTCATCCTCGAGGACCAGCTCGAAGAAGCCCAGCGCCTCAACGCCGAATACCGCCGCACCGCCGAATCGGCCAACCCGACGACCGCGGCCTGAAACGGCGGAGACCCGCAACCCCCCAGGAGCTTCGCGGCTGCCGCCCGGAAGGGGCCGTCGACTGTCCGGGCGCCGGCCCCGGCCGGGTCGACCTGCGCCGCCACCACGGCCTGGCCGTAGAGGACTTCATCACGGACCTCCGGGCGAGTGCGGTCACGGCGGGCCTGCCGCTGCGCGTCGACACGCCGGACGGAGGCTGGTGGGATGAGCCTCGGCCCCCCTGGGCGGCGACTCCGGCAGGGGCAACGAAGGCCGAGGCTTCGGAGACCGGGGCTTCGGAGGCCGGATCCACATCAACGAGCGTTCCTACTCGGCCGCCCCGGGCGACTGCATCACCGTCGTGAGCGGCCTGGGCTCCCGCAGCCTGAACATCCGCAACGACAGCCGGAGGACCGTCGAGGTCTTCCGCGGAGCCACCTGCGACAACGGCGCCCCCATCGCCACCGTCGGACCGCACAGCTCCAGCAACGGCGTGCACCCCCGCCACGTCGAGGGCGGCATCTTCGTCCGGCATCGTGACCTGATGCCGCAGGGCCAGGATTTCAATGAGGGTTTTCAGGGTGGCCCCCGGACGGGTGACGGCGGGACCGTAGGCAACGGACAGGGCTCCCGTGCCGTTAAGAGAGATGTCTAGGTCTCAACTCTCCAGCTCAGGAGCCCTGTTGATCCCGTATCCTGCCGCACTCGACCTGCCGCACGCACTCGTGGAGTGGGTGACGATGCTGATCGTCACCCGTGAGGGTGACCGACGCTGCAAACTCCGGCCGTCCGAGCGTGCGGTGATCGCTCTGGCATACCTGCGCCGGCACGACCCCCTGGCTCAACTCGCCGCGGGTTTCCGTATTTCCGTCGGCACCGCCCACGCCTACGTCACCACGGTCGTCGAGCACCTGGCCGCCAAAGCGCCGGGCCTGCTGAAGGTCCTACGCGAGACAGACCCCGACTACGTTCTCCTGGACGGCACGCTCGCCGAGTGCGACCGGGTCGGCGACGGACGCGCGGACTATTCGACGAAGCACAAGCGGCACGGCGTGAACGTGCAGGTCATCGCGGATCCGGCCGGTCGCACGCTGTGGCTCTCACCCGCCCTGCCCGGCCGGACGCACGACCTGACCGCCGCCCGCACCCACAAGATCATCAGAATCTGCGGGCGCCAGGGCGTCCCCGTCCTCGCCGACATGGCCTACATCGGCGCGGGCGAGTGGGTCACCACCCCCAAACGCCGGCCGCCCCAGGGCGAACTCACCCCGACCGAGCAGACGGTCAACCGGGCCTTGTCCGCCGCCCGCGTACCCGTCGAACGAGGAATCGCCCGCCTGAAATCCTGGCGAATCTTCCGCAGAGCCCGATGCAGCCCAAATCGCATGACGTCAATCACCAAGGCCGTCCTCACCCTGGAGCGGCACTGCTGAAAACCCTCAATGTCCTTGTCCCGGCCCCTGACCGGCAGTAGGCGTAGCAGCGCGAGCGCATCGCTCACGCCCAGGTAGGCCAGTCGCAGCAGCATGGACGATCCCGTTGCCAAGCTGATCGGCTTCAGCGCCAGAAGCGTCCTGGAGTGAGCGTCGATCGCGAAGGCCGTCCACCTCCTCCCACCTGCACGGATGAGGTTTTCGGCAAGGACACGCTTAACGGTCCGCCGCTGACAGGCATCGCCACCGAAACAGCCCGAGGGCTCCTCGCCTGACTCACCCGGAACGAGAGCCATGAGTCAGGACGGTGGCTGGAGGACTGTGTCAATGACGTAGATGGTGGCGTTCGCGGCCTTGATGTTGCCGCAGACGATGTTCGCCTTGCCGTTGACCTTGAAGTCGGTGCCCGAGCCCGACGTGGTCAGTTTGCTGCCTTCTACCGTCGTGAAGGAGCCCTTGGGGAGCTCGTTCGGGGTGATCTGCTTGTCCACCACGTGGTAGGTCAGCACCTTCTTCAGCTGCCCCTGATTGCTGAGCAGCGAGTCAAGCTGCGACGCGGGCACCTTCTGGAAAGCCTGGTTGTTGGGAGCGAAGATGGTGACCTTGGGTTTCCCGTCCAGGGTGCCGATCAGGTTTGCCCTGGCCGCGGCTGCGACCAGCTGGCTGAGTTGCGGGTATGCGGCCGCAGCCTCTATGAGCTTGTCCTTGGATGTGTCGGCCTTCTGGGAGAGCGCCGAACAGCCGGGACCGAACGTCCCCGACGGGCTGGGAGACGCATCCTGTGCGTGGCTCTGCGACGCCAGACCTCCAAGCGCGAGTGGGATAGCGACCACAGCTGCCGCAGTGGATTTTGCTGTACGCATGCAGGTGAACCTCATCGCAACCTTCCTCCCGTGGAGACGTGAACCCTGCAGAGGTTTGGACTGCGGAAGTCTTCGTTTCCGCTGGGCGGGGTAGGGGCGGCTGCTGCGCCCGGCTTCGGGCCATCAACACCCGGCCACTCAGCGAGCTTATTAGCAGGTGCTGGAGACCGCATCTTGATGGACGACATCCATTTTTTCCCGTGGCGCATCATGTGGTTTCACCGGTTGATGGGAGTCATACATTCTCCATCAGTGATGCGCCATTAACTTTCATTGGTCTAGCGCGCTTGCCCTGGAAGAGTTTCCACTTGAGGTGCTGTCAGGCCGGTGAAAGGAATTGTTGTTCTGCGGGCAAATCGGCTGACGTCCCCGTGTGGTCTGGTTACGAAGTTGATCCGGCCCGTAGTTTGAAGCAGGGGTGTGGTCTGGCTCCGCCAAAGCTGCATGCCACATGCCGCTGCACGGCCCGTTCCCGGCTGTGGCGGGCCAAGCTACCCCGGCCCGGTCGGGAACGCCGCTCAGTGGCCCACACAGCCGGTCATGAACGGAGAGCCCCGCATGGGCATCGTCGGAGACGGCCTGCGCTGCGCCGTCCAAGGAGCGTTCACCCGCCCCGTCCCCAAGTCGGCTGGAGTGCAGATGAGTCACCCGGTCAGGCAGCTCAAGGGCACCCGCGCGGTGGCCGGCGCGCTCGGCGTCTCGCAGCGCACTGTGGAGGGGTACGTCAAAGACCAGATCCGCCGGCCTCGCGCAGCGTCTGGAGGATGCAGTGCGCGCCCGCCGGCAGCCCCGTATCCGTGCCCAAGCCCGCCGCCAGGCCGCCACCAGTACCGACCTGGTCGTCGACACCCGTGCTCGGTTCGGCTTCACCGCCGCGCTCGGCACCACCGACGACGCCCACATCCGCCATCTCACCCTCGCCCTGCCCCCGCAGCACGCGGCCCGCCCTCTCGCCGCCCAGGACGCCGGCGCCACCGAGCAGCAGCTGCGGGATATCGCAGCGGAAGGGTTGGGCGAAATCTATTTCCGTGACGGCGGTCGGCGCGCCCACGGCCTGGAGGTGGAGTTCACTGAGCTGTTTCCAACCTGGCTGGTGTCAGGCCGAGTTGGCGTGGGAGCCGGGTAGGGGGAAGAGACGAAGCTCCTGGTAGATGGGTTGTCGACCAAGAGTAACCTGTCCGCCCGGAGCTTCGTGTGCTTGTCTACCCATCGGGACTCGATCTGTCCAGTTCCACCCTGCGGTTCCTGTCCGGTCTGCTGAGCGCCCGACGTCGTGAACGCGGCACGCGGTGGCGTCGGCTTCCGTCAGGCCGGCAGGCCCTGCTCGTGCTGGCCCATCTGCGCTGCGGACACACATACTCCCAGTTCGCGGCAGGTTTCGGCGTCGGGGTTGCCACGGTGCACCGCTATGTGGCGGAGGTCGTCGAGATCCTCGCGGCGCTCGCTCCGGACCTTGCCACTGCCCCCGGACAGCGGCGCGCAAATCGTTCGTGATCCTCGACGGCACACTGCTGCCCACCGACCGCATCGCCACCCTCGTCCAGGCCGTTTTCACTCTCCACCTCAACACCTCAAAATGAGATTGGAAACAGCTCAGTGAGCGGAGCTTCTACGGTGACATCAAGCTGAGCGTCGGCGTTCGGGGTCGGCTCGGGCGTGGGTGCGGCGGGTCCGGTGCTCCGGGCCTGGATGGGGAAGCCGGGGACGGCTTCTGCCGCCGTCCACCCAGATTCATGGCAGCATGCCGCCTGCCGTCGGCGACGTGGAAGGCGGCATGTCCGCACCGTCCGCTCGCCGGCCGGTGCGGATGCCGGCGAAGGGGGCGGACGGGTGAGCGGGGAAGCGCGAAGGGGCCGGGTACCGGACACGCCGGCCCCGTTGGGTCCGCGATCGGCTCGCGGCGAGGGGCATCATGTTCCTGGCCTGTTCGCGCGGTGGCACGTGGGATCTGTTGACCCAGGACTCGAACACGGGATGGATCATGCTGGAAAGTCCCGCCTCCAGCCCGATGAACCAGGTTCCGGTTCGCCCATCGAGCCCCACCGCACCATGAACGGGGCCCGTTGCGGGTGGCGAGCACGCCTCCAAGACACTCGGGTGGGCCCGCCGGCCGGCCGCAGGAGCATGGTGACGAAGACCTGGAGCCAGCGTCAGGTCTTCGCCTCCACCGGGACGTTCTGCAGGAACCTCACCCTGCAAACGGCACCACGTCACACGGGCCCGCCCGCCGCCCGGCAGCACCACGGGAATACCAGTTTCACCTGATGTGTCAACGAACGACACGCTGCGGTGAGGGTGAGCAGGCGCCGGCAAATTCCCCCGGACGGAGTATCGGGGCATCAAGCCCACTACAGGAAAAGTCATCTGGTTACCCGTCAGCACGCCATGACACGGCACACAAGCACCCCACTGTAACCCGATTGGAGTCAATCTGCCGACTTTCCCCTATGTCTCGATATGGCAGATATGGGAATCGGCCAGTACGTTCATCACGAGTCGGCTGGCCGGCCGATTTCCCGAGACAGGAGAAGCGCGTGATGATTACCCGTCCCAACGTCGTTACCGCGGCCGTCGCGGCCGCCGCGGCCCTGGCCGCCACCGGTATCACCTACGCCTCGGCGTCCGCCTACGAGCCGGCCCAGGCCGCCCCCGCGGTCCAGCAGGCGGCCGCCCCCGCCGCGGCCCCCACGGGCGGCGACTCCGGTAAGGACAACGAGGGCAAGGGCAACGAGGGCGGCGACTCCGGTAAGGACAACGAGGGCAAGGGCAACGAGGGCGGCGACTCCGGTAAGGACAACGAGGGCAAGGGCAACGAGGGCGGCGACTCCGGTAAGGACAACGAGGGCAAGGGCAACGAGGGCGGCGACTCCGGTAAGGACAACGAGGGCAAGGGCAACGAGGGCGGCGACTCCGGTAAGGACAACGAGGGCAAGGGCAACGAGGGCGGCGACTCCGGTAAGGACAACGAGGGCAAGGGCAACGAGGGCGGCGACTCCGGCAAGGACTACGAGGGCAAGGACAACGAAGACCGGGACTTCGAAGGCAGCGACAACGGAGACCGGGGCTTCGGAGGCCGGATCCACATCAACGAGCGTTCCTACTCGGCCGCCCCGGGCGACTGCATCACCGTCGTGAGCGGCCTGGGCTCCCGCAGCCTGAACATCCGCAACGACAGCCGGAGGACCGTCGAGGTCTTCCGCGGAGCCACCTGCGACAACGGCGCCCCCATCGCCACCGTCGGACCGCACAGCTCCAGCAACGGCGTGCACCCCCGCCACGTCGAGGGCGGCGTCTTCGTCAAGAACGGAGTAGTCGGCAGCTTCCGAGTCATCCACCACTTCCGCGGACACGACGGGAACAACGAACACGGCGGGAACAACGGATACGGCGGACGCTGATCCAACCGCCACCCCGGCACAACATGAAGACCCCGGCCCGCTGGAATCGGGCCGGGGTTCTGTCTGCAGCATCCCACCCCGAACACCCCGCTTTCCCATACTTGCTCGGGCACCCCATCATGAATCCGGACAACGACGCCCTGCCGTCCCAGCCCCACCACGCCGACGCACTCAGGGAGATTTCAAACAGAGACGGCGGCCAGGGACGATACGGAGCATGAGCACCTCTCGCCCCCTGCTGGCCCAGAGCGAAGCCGGCGCCGCGTGCGGCGTGAGCCGTACGACGATCCGGCGCCGCCGGGAAGCCAGCAAACTGCCCGGGCCGTGCTCTACGACGACCGCGGCTGGCTCATCCCTGTGGAAGACCTGCTCGCCGCCGGCTTCCGGCTCAACGCCCTCGCCCCACCCGATGAGAAGGAAGTCGGCGGCCCGGCGCCGACCGAGGCACAGCAGGGCACGGTCGACACGGACGCGCTGCGAGTGAAGTTTCCCCAAGGCCGGGTAGTTAGCGTTTTCGCAGGTCACGCAACCCCGTTGAAAGCGGGCCCGACGTAGAGCAACGGGGCTCGTTGGTACAGGCAGTCGACCAAGACAGCTTGTATCCGAGGAGCCCCGTTGCTGTCTCATCATGTCCTGCCCGTCCCGGTGACGGCCATCACCCGTACGGTTGCCGTGGCTGCCGGGAGGTTCGCTGCCGGCAAGGTGCCGGACAGCGGGCGTAACCGGGGCTGGCTGGGGCGGTGTCCGCACGGCGGTTATCCCCAGATCGAGTTGATGACGCTGGTCGAGACCGGGACGCGCGCGGTGATCGGTGCAGTGTTCGGCCCCGCCCGGGAGGGCGAGACCTCCTACACCACCCGACTGTTGCATCACCTGAGCCCCGAGATGCTGGTGCTGTGGGACCGGGGCTTCGACGGCAATGACTTCCTCGCCGCCGTGCACGCCACCGGCGCACGCGTCGTCGGCCGCATCAGCCGGCGCCGCCGCCCGCCGGTCCTCCAGCCGCTCGCGGACTCTTCGCATCTCTCGGTCATCGGCGGTGTCGCCGTGCGCATCATCGAGTCCCGGGTGCGCGTCGCCTGCACGGACGGCAGTGGCTTCGACGGCTCCTACCGGTTGGTGACCACCCTGCTGAACGCCCAGCGCTACCCCGCCGACCGTCTCGTGCGCCTCTATCACGAGCGCTGGGAGCACGAGAGCGCCTACTACACGTTGCGTCACACCATTCTGCAGGGGCGAGTCCTGCGTTCGGGCGACCTGGTCGGTGTCGAGCAGGAGATGTGGTCCCTGCTGCCCCTCTACCAGCTGTTGCGTCGGGCCATGGTCGAGGCGGCGGAGTCCGGGCCGGGGACCGACCCCGACCGCTGTGGCTTCACGATTGCTCTCCAAACGAGCAATCGTCAAGACCTGTGGATCGGTTGCTCTCACTTTCGCTGTGGTGACGTGATCGCGACGAGTTCGACCTCGAAGCCGTCGTCGTTTTCCAGGTAGGCGGCGTAGTGCCGTTCGCCGCCGGCGTGTGGATGCCGGTCCGGGAACAGCAGGTGCCAGCCGTGGTTCGCCGCGTCGGTGGCCAGCCGCTCGACCGTGCTGTCGTCCTCGACGTGAAAGGCCAGGTGGTTCAGCCCTGGCCGGCATCGGTCGTGCCGGTCGGCGGCGAGGGCCCGGGACTGCTCAAGGACCAGGTAGGTCGGCCCGAGGTGTCAGCTGCGGCCGTTGTCCCAGCTCTGGGTGAGGGTGTAGCCCAGTGCCTCCAGCAGCCAGCCGAGAGAGGTGAGCGCGTGGTCGAGGTCCGGCACCCAGAGTTCGATGTGATGCAGCGTGCCGCTGGTCGGCCGGCTCACGCGGCCACCGCCTCAGGGCGTTCGCGAGCTGACCGCCCTCGAAGCGGGCTCCGGCCCGGACGAGGGCGACGAGACGGGGTGCGGTGATCGCGCGCCGGCGGGCCTGGGCGGACTCGGCGAGCTTGAACCCCATCGCCAGGGCGGCGGCCGGGCTGCCGGCACCGCGGGTGACCTTCGTCCGGAGCCGGACTGTGCTGAAGGTCGACTCGATCGGGTTCGTGGTGCGCAGGTGGATCCGGTGTTCGGCGGGGAACGCGTAGAACGCGAGGAGTTCGTCCACGTCTTCGGTGATCTTCTTGACGGCCCTGGGCCACTTCGCGCCGTACGCCTTCTCGAACGATCTCACGGTCTTGAGGGCGTGGTCGCGGTCCTCGGCGTTGTAGATCTCCTGCAGGGCCTTCTTCGCGCCCGGCTGCGCGGACTTCGGCAGGGCGTTCGTCACGTTTCGGACTTTGTGTACCCAGCAGCGTTGGTGCCGGGCGGCGGGGAACACCTCGGCCAGGGCCTTCCACAGTCCCATGGCGCCGTCGCCGACGACCAGCTCGGGATCTCGCATGCCGCGCCGGCGGCAGTCGCGCAGCAGGTCGGCCCAGGACTCGGCCGACTCGCGCAGGCCCTCGGCGAGCGCGATCAGTTCCTTGGTGCCGTCGGGGCGCACGCCCATGAGGACGAGCACGCAGGAGTGGGCCTGGCCGAGGCGGACCTTGGGGTGCACGCCGTCGGCCCACACGTACACGTAGTCCGACTCGTGCAGGTCACGGGCCTGGAAGGCGACGTGGTCGTCCTGCCACTGCTTGGTCAGCCGCGTGACGGTGGCCGGCGACAGCCCGGCCGAGCTGCCGAGGAACTGCGCCAGGGCGGGCACGAAGTCGCCGGAGGACAGGCCGTGCAGGTACAGCAGCGGCAGCACCTCGCTGACCTTGGGCGACTTGCGGCACCACGGCGGCAGGATCTTCGAGGAGAACCGCATCCGCTCCCCGGTGGCCTCGTCGACGCACTTGTCGTTCACCCGCGGCGCCTTCACCTCGATGGAACCGGCGGCCGTGGTGACAGCACGCTCGCGGTGGTAGCCGTTGCGCACCACCAGACGGCGGCCTCGCCCGTCCTTCTGGTCGGCCGACTCGGCTGTGTACTGGTCGACTTCCGCCTCCAGCGCAGCGGAGAGCATGCGCCGGGCGCCCTCGCGGACTATGTCGTCGATCAGGAAGCCGGTGGAGGTGGTGCCGTTGTCGTTGACTACGCTGAGCATGGGCGTGCCTTCCCGACCCGCGCTGCGAACGCGGGCCTACTCGGTGACTTGCTGATCACTCACTCGGGAAGGTACGCCCCTCGTGCGTTCTCCCCGGAGAGCCGATCCACAAGTCCTGAGCATTGCTCCACGCCCCCCGGCCCCCCGAGGAGTACCGGCGTGAGTGCAACACCGTCCGACCACACGAGGCGCTGGCCTGGAACCGGCCCTATGACGTCCACGCCGGCGCCGCCGACCCGCTCGTCCCCAACTTTCCAGATCTCGAAAACCTGCCGGTTACTTGACGCGGGACAATGCCGAGCTGCCGGGCGACGGACCGCTTGCTGTGTTCCGGCGGCCGGGGCGATGACGCGGCCGGCTTTGCCTCCTCCTGTGGCTCGTCCCGCAGTGCCGGGGCGGGGCGCAGGCAGCCGCGGGGCCGATGACGACTGCCGCAGGCGCGGTCGCGGAGTCCACCGAGGGCGATCCCGACGGTGCCGGTGAAGACACCACTCATCGTGAGGATGCGCGCGAATCACACGGTGAACAGGTGTCGGCGGCGCCGCACCGGTTGCCGGGTGCCGGAAGAGACGGCCTTGGTCGCGTTGCTTGCTCCTCCGCCTTGTCGCACCTCCTCCACCACCACGATCAGCCCGGAGCGGGACAGCAGTCCCCGCCGATGCGTCAGCCGGGCCTCATCGGTGATGAGCACGCGCGCACCACAGTCCTCCAGCAGACGGGCCAACTCCGCCCCTGAGCTCCCGGGATCCAGCGGCACCCCCACCCCGCTCGCCCGGGTGACGGCGAGCAGGCTCTCGACCGCCTCGACACGGTTGCCGAGCAGGATGGCCACCCGTTCGCCCCGCGCCAGGCCGAGCCCCGCCACATGTCCGGCCAGCCGTCCGGTCCTGCATTCCAGGTCCCGGTAGGTCCGCCGCGTACGGCGGTCCTGGAAGGCGACCTTCTCCCCCGAGGCGCCGGGCATGTTCCCGGAGCGACTCCGGCAGTGGCCTGAGGGTGTCCGTGTCCGTACCCACTCGTTCCGCCCCTTCCGTGGACTCCTGGGGAAGATGGTGGCGCGGTTCGCCTGGTTCCCCTGCGGCAGTGGCACAGCGACCCTGCTCATTCCGTGGCGGAGGGCCCGGCCCTTGCTGAATACCTCATCCATACAGGTGGGAGCGGGTTTCGGGGTGCTGGCCGTGGCCGATCGAGTCGCCGCTGTCGCGCGGCGGCGGTGGGCGCGGCAGGATGATCGGTCGTGCTGCTGCGACTGGCGTACCTGGGTATGGCGAACGCGTTCGAGATGGGGTGCGGTCCTCTGAAGGGAAGGGTTGAGCTGGAAGAGCGCTGAACGGGGCTGTGTTCGGGGCCGTTCGTCTCTACCGTGGTAGCGGAGGAGGGATGGCGGATGGGCTCGCTGTTCGAGGAGTTGGAAGCGCGCGAGGCAGCCGCCCGTGTTCGGTATGGTCCGGGTCGCCAGAGTCGCCCACCGGGGCCGAGGCGTGGGCAACGTCCACCCCGCCGACGCTGCGCTGTCGCTGCCGGCGGGCGGCACTCGACGGGATTACGGCGACTCGCGGTGACCGAAGCCGTCCGCGGCTCGGAGCGGAAGCCGTACTGCGACTGCGTGCCGTCCTTGCCAACGGAGACCTCGACCCCTACTGGCGCTACCACGCCGCCCGCGAACACGAACGCCTCTCCCTCGCACCCGACCAGCGGAACTACGCACGCACCGCCTGATCCCGGCGGTCGTTCGAAACGAACTGCACCCCACCGCCAGCCCTACTTGGGGCGACGGCGGCCGAGAGCGTGGGCGAGTTCGCCGACCGGCGCCAGCATGCGTCCGTCATCGCCCGCGCACCACCACACAACCTCGCGCTCCCGCTTCGAGCCGTGGACGCCGAGGTCATGTCGGGGGCACACCGGCCAGACCTGCCAGGTCTGTTCGAGCAGGCTCTCCTGGATCATGGTCGTCAGACTGGTCAGTGCCATGGTCGGGTCGTCGCACATGCTCGGCAGGATGTGGCCGCCCCGGTTGAGCCTTTCACCGTCGGCAAGGCGGACACCGGCTCCCGCGGGGAACCAGTCCTCCAGGACCTCGATCTCCGGTTCGCCCTCGATCCCACGCGTGGGCAGGTCGCGGGCTATGATCCGCAGCGCGTCGCGCAACGTCTCCAAACGCTCGGGGGCGAGGTCGAAGCCCGGCTCGAAACCCACGTCGTCCAGGATGCGCCAGGCCAGGGCTGTCATCTCCGACCGTGGCACCTCGGCCGGATTCCGTTCGACGGCCTCCAGGACGGCGTCGGTGCGGTGGAACCAGTCGAGCAGTTCGCAGGCGAGGGCGACGACTTGCTGTGGGTCGAGATTGTCCTGACGCAGGCCGAGGTAGATCCTTCGCTTCAACTGTTCGGTATCCGCTTCGTACTCAGCCATGGCGTTGCTCACCGGCCCAGTGGCCCGACGCGGCGCGGTTCCCCGCCGCATGGTTTTCGGCATGCCGCCTGATGCACTCACCAGCGGAACTACGACCTCACCACTTGATCGCGGCCGTCACTCGAGAGGAACCGCACCCAACTCGGCTTCTACGTGGGCTGCCTGCACCTCCATCAGCGGCTTGCGGCCGAGCAGGAGCCGCTCTGCTTCCCCTTCCCCACAGCTCTGCCCGCTGGAGCGCCCGCCCTGAGCTGCCGCGGCCTCTACGACCCCCGCCTGAGTCTGCGCCGCAAGGAGCGGGTGGTCGGCAACGACGTCGACGCCGACGGGGTGCCACTGCTGGTGATCACCGGGGCCAATGCGGGCGGCAAATCCACGTTCCTGCGCAGCGTCGGAGTGGCGCAGCTGATGATGCAGGCGGACATGTTCGTATCCGCCTACTCCTTCGCGGCGGACGTCCGTGCGTGGCTGTTCACGCACTTTTGGCGCGAGGAGGACGCGGAGATGGAGAGCGGCAAGCTGGACGAGGAGCTGTCCCGGATGAGCGGCATCGCGGACCTCGTGATGTCCGGGGCGATGGTGCTGTTCAACGAGTCCTTCGCGGCGACCAACGAGCGAGAGGGGGCCGAGATCGCCCGGCAGATCACCCGCGCCCTTCTCGATTCCGGCGTCAAGGTCCTGCTTGTCGCCCACCTATTCGACCTCGCCCACAGCCTCCACAAGAAGCCACCGGCAGAAGGCGCGGTGTTCCTGCGGGCCCAGCGGCAGGCGGACGGGAGCCACACCTCCCGACTGGAGGTGGGCGGGCCGCTGCCCACCGGCTTCGCCTGGATCTGTATCGCGGCGTCTTCAAAGAGCCCGCTCAGGCTCCGGGGCTTCGGGATCGAGCCTTGGCGTCGGGTATCGGCATTCGGCCGTCCTGTGCCGGGTCCTGGGGTGGTGGTGGGGCTGTGCGGGTTGTCGTTGTCATCGCCCGATCGGATGTCTCCGCGGTGGTGTTCGGTGTCGGCTGGGTCGGCGGTGTCCGGGTGTCGGTTCTACGGTGGTGGCATGGTGGTGATCAGCGGTTGGCGGCGGGGGGCGGGTGCTCCGCTCGGGACGCTGGATGTGCTGGGGCCGGTGGTGTTGTTCGTGCTGTCGGTGGCGGCGGCCTCCGTCATCCCGCAGGAGCACCGGGTGGCGGTCCGTCCGGCTGCTGTGGTGCTGGCGGGGGTCTGTTGTTTTGCGTTGTTGTGGCGTCGTCGTCACCCGTTCGGTGTCCTGGCCGTCGCGCTTGTGTGCGGGGTGGGTTTTCAGGTGCTCGGGGTGCGGGAGAGTCCGTTGGTGACGAGTCCGGTCATTGTGTCCGTCTACACCGTGGCGGTCCGGACCGACCGGCGGACGACGTGGGTGGTGGCGTCGGCGTCGGCCGCTCTGCTGGTGGGGGCGGGTGTGGTGTTCGGCTCCCGGTCATGGCTCGGGGACAACGTGGCGATGGTGGCCTGGACGGCGCTGCCTGCCGCGGTGGGGGACGGGGTGCGTTCGCGTCGCGCGTATGTGGCGGCGGTGGAGGAACGGGCGGAGTATGCGGAGCGGACGCGTGAGCAGGAGGCGCGGCAGCGGGTGGCGGCCGAGCGGATCCGGATCGCGCGCGAGTTGCATGATGTGGTCGCGCACCATATCGCCTTGATCAATGCGCAGGCCGGTGTTGCTGTTCACCTGGTGGAGCGGCGGCCGGAGCAGTTGGTGACCGCGTTGGAGGGCATCCGGGACACCAGTCGGTCCGCGCTGGAGGAACTCCGGGTGACCGTGGGTCTGCTGCGGCAGTCCGATGATCCGCGGGCGCCGCGGGATCCGATGCCGGGTCTGGCGCAGGTGCCGGAGCTGCTGGCGTCCTTCGGGCGGGTGGGCCTGTCCGTCGGGTATACGCGGCGCGGTGTGGCCGGGCCGCCGGCGCCGGCGGTGGATCTGGCCGCGTACCGCATCGTGCAGGAGGCCCTGACGAATGTGCGCAAGCACGCCGGGGCCGATCACGCCCGTCTCTGTCTGCACTACCGGCCCCAGTGGCTGACGGTCACGGTCGAGGACGACGGGTGTGCCCGGCCGGACAGGCCCCCTTCCGGGACCGGTCACGGGCTGATCGGGATGCGTGAGCGTGCGGCCAGCGTCGGGGGAAAGCTGGAGGCCGCGGCGCGTCCCGGCGGGGGGTTCACCGTGACCGCCGAACTGCCGCTGCGGCCGGGTGCGGCCGTCGTGGCACCGGTCGGGCGGGACGCCGGGGAGGGATGGGCATGACGATCCGGGTACTGCTGGCCGATGACCAGGCCCTGCTGCGGGGCACTTTCAGGATGCTGTTCGATTCCGCCGACGACATGGAGACGGTGGGTGAGGCGTCCGACGGCCGGGAGGCGGTGGAGCTGGCGAGGGCGCGGCATCCGGATGTGATCCTGATGGACATCCGGATGCCGGAGATGGACGGGCTGGCCGCCACGCGGCTGATCGGTGAGGCGGGGGATCTCTCGGCGGTGAAGGTTTTGATCCTGACCACCTTCGAGGACGACGAGTACGTGGCGGAGGCTCTGCGGGCCGGGGCGAGCGGCTTTCTCGGCAAGGGTGCCCGGCCCGGGGAGCTGCTCGAGGCCGTCCGTACGGTGGCCGCAGGGGACGCGCTGCTGTCGCCTGCGGCGACCCGGGGGCTGATCAGGCGGTTTCTGGCGCAGCCGGAACCGTGCACGGCGGCCGTGCACGAGCGGCTGGAGTGCCTGACGCGGCGGGAGCGCGATGTTCTGGGGCTTGTCGCGCTGGGACTGTCGAACGAGGAGATCGCCGAGCGTCTGTTCCTCAGCCCGTTGACGGCCAAGACCCATGTCAACCGGGCCATGACCAAGCTGGCCGTCCGTGACCGGGCCCAGCTGGTGGTCATCGCCTATCAGTGCGGTGTGGTCAGCCCGGTGACGGGGGCGGTTCGTCCTGCGGTGTCCGGGTGAGTGCCGGCGTGGCCGCGGAGCGCGTCGTGGCCCTGGCGGGGAGCGCGTCGTGGCCCTGGCGTGGGTGGGGCTGTGGTGGGTGGGGCTGTCGGGTACTGCGGTCGTGGTAGCCGGGAATTGCTGCGCGGGGACGATGCGCGGGGGGCCGTTGCCGGGCGATGGTGAGGTCATGGAACGGAGCCGTGTACCGGTTGTGCCGGCCGGACACCGGCCCCGTGGACGGGGTGATCGCCACCCCTGCACGAAGGGACCTGCCATGTTCACTGCCTCCCGGGATTGCCGCATCATCGGTGACCTGCTGGAAGGACACGCCCTCAACGTCCTGGACCCCGGGGAGACGAGCGCGGTCCGCGCCCATCTGGCGGCCTGTGCCGAGTGCCGGGACGAGCATCACTGTCTCGCGGCCGTGGCCGCGCACCTGTCCTGTCTTCGCAGGGCCCTGGCGGACGGCCCGGGCCGGCCGCGGGCGTCGTCCCCGTCCGGGGCGGCCGGCTGCGGCCGTGGTTCGCGGCATCGTCGCCGCCGGCACGGTGCGGCCCGAGGGGCTCCGGCCGCTTCGCTCACGCTGTCCCAGTGGGTGAGCCGGCTTGCCTGTGTCAGGTGAGCGGCCGGGCCGTGGGCGGGTCCGTCCGGGCGGCGTACTTGCGGTGTGCCGCCCGGGCGGGCCGGGGGAGGGGGTTCACCGCGGACCGCGGCGGACGCTGCCGGCGGTGCCTGGTGGTGTACCCGTCCAGGGGGATCCTGTGTGTGCCCGGTGCGGGGCCTCCCGCGCCGGGCGCCGCCGTCTCGTCGGGGCTGCCCGGTGCGGTGGTGGTCGCCCTGTCTCACGGGTGGCCGAGGATGCGCTGCGAGCGGCCGGTGACCCGGCCGGAGCGGCCGGCGGCCCGGCGGCGGGCCGGGTCGCACGTCCACGAGCGCGGGATGTACAGCTCACGGTCCACTGCCGCGTGTCCGCGGCGGCCCGCGTAGACGAGGTAGACGGCGACCTGGGAGTTCTCGATCCTCCCGGCGGTGCCGGTGTACTGGCGCTGGACACCGACGGTGTGCGTGCCCTTTTTCACATCCCCGGTCTCATCGACCACCAGCACCGCATTCTTGTCCTGCGGGTGCTCCGGTACGTACTCACGCACGTCGTCGCGCACGGTGTCGGCATCCCGCCTGGCCCGGCCGAGCAGGTGCTGCATGCCGTCCGGATTCGCTTCCCCGGCCCACTCGGCGATGCTCCAGCAGTTCTTGCGCGGCAGGTCCGACAGCAGCCCCAGCACCAAGTCCCGCACCCGGCGCCGGGGTTCAACCCGCGCGAACCGGCCCGCTATCCGGCCCATCACGACCTCGAACGCCTCCTGCCAGCGGACAGGGCCTACGCTATGACCCGCGGCTACCGCATGATCTTCAGTCTTCACACACCGATGATCACCGGTGGCCGCACCCGTCTTCACCACCCCCTCGGTCACGACGTGCGAAGGCGGGGCCGCATCCGGTGTCCCGCTCGGGCACGCAGCGTCCGCCCGCCGACTCGTACCAGGAGGACACATGCAACGCGGCGAAGTCTGGTGGGTCGACTTCGACGAGCGACGCCCGGTCGTGCTGCTGTCGGACGACGAGTCATCCGGGTTCCAGGTCATGCAGGTCGTTGCGCCGGCGGGCGTCGACATCAGCGGCCTGGGCGTTGAAGTGGCGATAGGCGCCCGGGAAGGGCTGCCCTTCGAAGGCGTGCTGCGGTTCGCGTTCCCGCGTCCAGGCTTTACTCCTTGCACCTGGCTGACCACTGTCGCCCGGGACGACCTGATCGAGCGGGCGGGCGTGTTGTCCTCCGCGAAGCTCAGCGAGGTTGGAGCCGCCCTCCATACCGCTGGGCAGAGGAGGGAGTGGACCCCGATGACGGCTGCCGGGCTCCGCGAGATCAAAGATGCCCGCCGTCTCGGAGGACTCGAGTAGCGGACGCCTCTGCTGCCCGGCTCGATCTCGTCGACGACCGACGGCGGCCCCCTCTCCACCGCCCTCCAGCAACAAGATCACGATCTACGGCTGGAGTATCAGGTGACAGCATCCCGAGCAGGTCCGAAGCCGGGCAGCAGTTGCAGCCGCTCCACGACGCGGCGCACCGGCTGGGCAAGCCGGTCGTTCTGGCGGCCGGGGCCTTTCTCGCGTACCTCAGGGGAAGCGTTCTGGAGGTCCCCCGCCGGGATTCTTCAGTCGCTGGCTTCGGGGCGCCCTGACCGTTTTTCTTGCCGCTTTCCTTGTTGCCGTGCCTTTGGACGGCCGGGGCGTGCGGTCACAGCTGGAGTCGCTCGCCGGAGGTCTGGCCGGCCTCGGGGCTACGGGCGAGCTGACCAAGATGGCGGTGAAGAGACTCAGCAAGTACTGCGAGGACAGGGTCATCTGCAAAGAGCCGCATCCATCTCCGGAGCTCGTCAAAGAGGCTGTGGAGAACCTGCTGCAGGACCTGCCGCAGCTACGCACGCGTTTGTGCACCGCAAGCAGGGACAGGTACGGAGACTGCGGCCGGCTCGTAGCAGAAGCCGACCTCAGGGTGGACGTAGGCCTGGCCGGCGCCGTCCTGAGCTGTGTCCTGGCCACCCGGTCAGACCCGCTGGGGGCGTTCGTGTGCCTCCCCATGACGCTTCTGGCTTATCGGGGTCTCACCAAACTCCGCGAGGCCAACGACCTGCCGGTACTGGCGGTCGTCACCGGGCTCGTGAAGTCGCCCCGGTTCGAGGAATACGTCGACGCTCTTGGCCCCGACTGGCGTGAATCCGCACCTGGTCATCAGCAGTCCCGTCGACGGCGGGTTCGCCGGGGCCGAACGGCCAGACCCGCCGGACGCCAGGAGTGCGCCGGGGCTCGGTGTCCAGTAACCGGTCGGTTCGTGAACAGAGGCCGGCCCGGCGGCTCGGGAGCATCTGTCCTGCGACAGCGAAGATTGATCGGCACGGAGCGCCGATGCCGCGGGGGGACCGTCGGCGAACTCGGCAGCTGTCCGGGCCCGGCTCCGCATACGTTCAACCGCATGGCTGACGACTGCTTCGCGCATCCACGACTCGCCGCGATCTACGATCCGCTCGACCCCGACCGCAGCGACCTCGACGCGTACCTGGAGATGGCGGAGGAGTTCGAGGCGCAACGAGTACTGGACATCGGCTGCGGCACAGGGGTGTTCGCACTTCTCCTGGCCGACCGCGGGATCGAGGTCGTCGGCGTGGATCCCGCCCGGGCGTCCTCGACGTCGCCCGGGCCAAGCCGGGCAGTGAGCGTGTGCGCTGGATCTGCGGTGACGCGACAGACCTCCCACCGCTGCAGGTCGACCTCGCGACGATGACAGCGAACGTCGCCCAGGCCATCGCTGATCCGCCGGCATGGCACAAGACGCTGGAGGGAGCCCGCGAAGCACTGCGGCCCGGCGGGCAGCTGGTCTTCGAGACGCGCGATCCGGCCAGACGCGCCTGAAAAGAGTGGACCCGCGAGAACTCCTACCGTGTGACCGAGATCCCCGGTGTCGGCTCCGTCGAGAGCTGGGTTCGGCCGCTCGAGGCGAGCCGGCCTCTGGTGACGTTCCGCCGGACCGACAGGTTCGCAGTGGACGGACAGGTGCTGACGTCGGATTCGACGCTGCGTTTCCGCGGGCGGGAGGAGGTCGGGCGGGATCTGGTCGCGCGTGGAGACGTGGTGGAGGAGGTTCGCGATGCGCCCGATCGCCCAGGAAGGGAGTTTGTCTTCCTGGCGCGACGTCCGTGATCTCCGGTGCCCCACTCCACTCAACCTTCGGTGAGAAACCCCAGTGGCCACCGATCTTCGGCGGCCACGCTCGACCCTCGCTGCGCGAGGTCGGCCCAGGACACCGCTTGAAACGTCACGTCACCCGCCGATCGCAGTCCGTACGCAGTTCGTACGGTGAAAGTACGCGATCCTTACGGTTCACGGGGTAGGGTGCCGGTCAGGAGGTGTTCCATGTCCGAGCTGTTCGACGCGGTCGACGCACTGGTCGCGTCCCGCTCTCCGCTGCCGCCGGCGAAGGAGCGCAAGCGACTGCGTACCGCGCACGGCCTGACACTGGACGAGGTGGCCGCCGCGCTGAAGGTGCGCCGTGCCACGGTGAGCGCCTGGGAGTCCGGCAAGACCGAGCCCCGCCCGCCGGAGCGTGAGGCGTACGCGCGGCTGCTCACGCAGCTCGCGGAGCTCTACCCCGCCCCGGTCGACACGGCCGCGCCCGTCCAAGACACTGCCGTGCCGGCCGCGTTCACCGCGACGCCCGCCCCGGCGGAATCGCAGACTCTGTCCACAGGCCCGGCATCCGACGCTGCGGACATGACCGCAACCGAGAACACCCAGACCAGCCCCGCCCTCGTCGCCGCTGCTCCGGCGGCCGCGCCGCGTCCGGCGCGCACCACCGGGCCGCCGTCGACGCCGTGCCGCCCGGGCACGCGGAAGACGGCCCCGGCCGGCACCCCGGCGGGCGGCGCCGACGCGCGCTTCGAGAACGGGCCGCTCGCGGTCGTCGACGTCGAGGACGGGCAGGTGCTGGCGTACTGCACCGGCGGCCTGGTCCTGAACGTGCCCGCCAGGTCCCTCCCGTCCCTGGTCGACTGGACGCTCACGGAGGCACGGCTCGGGCAGCCGAAGCTGTCCGGGCCGGGCAAGGACGCCGACCCACTGCTCGTGCTCACCGAGGCTGCCCTGGAGCGCTACGGCCTGCCGGCCGCCCTCACCGATGAGGAGCGGCTCGCCGGGCGGATCCCCGAGGGCCATAAGGTCATCAAGCAACTGGCCCGTGCCGACTGGAAGCTCACCAAGCGCGGGTTCGGGCCGTGGGCGCGGATCTACCGCCCCGCGCAGGGCTCGGAGCGGGCCTGCGTCCAGCTGTGCATCCCGTCCTGGCACGCGCTCGACACCCGCCACTGGGGCGGGGCCGGACAGCTGCCGCCGGCGGACCTCGCCCACGTGCTGGGCGTGTACGCGTCGCAGGTGATGACGCCGCGCGGCTCCACCGCCGTCACCGGCCTGGAGCTGATGACCGCGCTGCACCCGCCGACCCGGGCCTCCGAGCCCGACGCCGACGGCAAGCGGCACTCCGAGCACCACCCCAACAGCCTGGGCAAGGACCCGGTCGACCCGGCGCCGTGCGAGGCCCCGGACGGGCACCCGCTCCTGGCGGACCTGCCGCGCTTTCACGTGCGCGGCCCGGCGGAGAAGCTCTTCGAGGAGGCCTACGACTGGGCACGCCCGATGACCGATGCCGAATGCCTGCGCCGCCACCTGGTCGGCATCGACGTGAACATGGCCTTCGCCGCCGGCGCCAACGGCCTGAACGTCGGCCTCGGCGCGCCGACGCACGTCACCCACCCGGTGTTCGATCCGAAGCTGCCCGGCAGCTGGCTGGTGGACCTGTCCCACGTCGACCTGTCCCGCGTGAAGGTCGGCAAGGACACGTGGACGGAGCTGGACGCCGGCCTGCTGCCCAGCCCGTTCACGCCCACGGGCGAGCGCCCCAAGGGCCCGGCCTGGTATGCGACACCCACCGTCGCCTACGCGGCGGAGCTGGGCTACGAGGTGCGCCCGATCGAGGCGTGGGTGCGGTACGAGAACGGCCGCTACCTGGACGGCTGGTACCAGCGGCTGCGCGACGCCTACCTGGCCACGATGGCCGACCTCGGCGTGCACGCGGACCTCTCCCCGGCCGACTTCCTGGCGGCCATGGACGGCCACAAGCAGCGCGACCCCCAGCTGGCGATCGTCGTCTCGGCGATCAAGGCCACGGTCAAGGGCGGCCTGGGCAAGCTCCGCGAGCGCCCGCGCGGCGAGGGCTGGCGGCCCGGCGAGCCGTGGCGCGCGCTGTCCCGCCCCACCTGGCGGCCGGACATCCGCGCGGCGGTCATCTCCCGCACCCGCATCAACCTGCACCGCAAGATCGTCAAGCACGCGGCGTTCACCGGCCACTACCCGGTCGCGATCCTGTCCGACTGCGTCGTCTACGCCACCGACGGCACCAGCCCGCTGGACTTCCTGCCCTACCGGGACGGCAAGCCGCTGCCCGGCGGCTTCAAGCTCGGCATCAACCCCGGCCTGGTCAAGCACGAGGGCACCCAGACCGTCCTGTGGGGCGAGGAGATCCGCGACCGGTTCGACGCGCCGGAGCTCAACCTCGCCCGCTACATCAAGGACGGCACCGTCACCGACGTCGACAACGGAGAGTAGGAGAGAGCGACGATGAGCCTGTTCGGGGACGGCCTGGACGCCGCGGTGCACAAGGCGTTCACCCGCCCGGCTCCCAAGAGCGCGCCCGCGCAGATGCGCTACCTGGTCAAGCAGATGGGAGGCACCAAGCCGGTCGCCCAGATGCTGCGCATCTCCCAGCGCACCGTCGAGCGGTACGTGAAGGACCAGATCAAAAAGCCCCGTCCGGAGCTCGCCGCGCGCCTGGAGCGCGAGGTGAAGAAGCGGTGGCAGCCGCAGATCCGGGCGAAGGCCCGGCAGAAGGCGGCGACCACCGGCGGCATCGTCATCGACACCCGCGCCCGCCTCGGCTACACCGCGCCGATCGGGTCGACGGACCAGGACCGCATCCGGCACCTGACCATCGCCCTGCCCCCGCGCTACGCCGCCCGCCTCTTCGAGGCCCAGGAGGCCGGGGCCGGCGACGCCCGACTCCAGGAGATCGCCGCCGAAGCCCTCAAGGAGGTGTACTTCCAGGACGGCGGACGCCGCGCCGGAAGCCTGGAGGAGGTCCGCTTCACGGACATCGAGCACCTGGAGTTCGACCTGTAGCAACCGCGCCCCGAACCGTGCGTGAGCCCCGGGGCGACCGAGCACCCGGACGGATCCGAAGACGACGCAGACGACATGGTGTCGCGGCCCGAAAAACGGGTGACCGTGCCGGACGGCCGGCCGCGCGGCTGGGACCGCGCCCTGCCGGCCCGGTCCACCCTCGCCACCATCGACCAGGCCCTCACGGCCGCCCTCCCGGCCCGCTTCAGCATGCCGCGCCTGCCGGCCCGGTCCGGGCGGACCGTCATCGTGGACGAAATCCACGCCCTGACCCCCTGCACGCAGCAACCGCCGGGCCGCCCGCTGAACCGGCTGAGGGCTTTGGGCCGCCCCGTCGCCCTGCTGCCCCGTCGCCCTGCCCGCCCGTACCGGCAGCCAGACGGTGCGCCACCACCTCACCGGAGCCGGCCCCGCCCCCGGACCGTGCTCGCCGACCGCGCCCGGGCGCCCACCGACCCGGGCCGGCCGTTCGCCGCGGCCGCCGACGCCCCTCCTCACCCGGATCGATCCCCGGGCGGCCGGCGAGCACGCCCGGCGTTTTCGCCGCACCGCCGAGATCCCCCTGCACCCGGTGCGCCACGGGCGCGCACACCGGCCCCGACGGCGCGCCCGCCCGCGAGAGCCGGCTCGTACGCATCACCACCGAGATCGCGCCCGCCGTCGAGGGCGGCGGCTGTGCGCTGGTGGTGCGCGCGACCGCGCCCGGGCGCCCACCGACCCGGGCCGGCCGTTCGCCGCGGCCGCCGACGCCCCTCCTCACCCGGATCGATCCCCGGGCGGCCGGCGAGCACGCCCGGCGTTTTCGCCGCACCGCCGAGATCCCCCTGCACCCGGTGCGCCACGGGCGCGCACACCGGCCCCGACGGCGCGCCCGCCCGCGAGAGCCGGCTCGTACGCATCACCACCGAGAGCGCGCCCGCCGTCGAGGGCGGCGGCTGTGCGCTGGTGGTGCGCGCGACCGTGGCCGACGACCGGCGCACCCGCCAGCACCTGAGGAAGGTGCCGGACCGGCCGGGCGGAGCGGACGGCCGGCCGGTGCTGCACGCCCGCCCGGTCCCTGGCGTGCGGCCCTCACCCCTCAGAGCCGCGGTTGCCTCAAGCGCACCGGCGAACGTCCCGACCGGCGCTGTCACGTAATGGGGTGCGGGGGTCTTTGCCGGCGTGCCGGGGTGTGGCGGGGGCCGGTTTCCGGGCCGGTTCCCAGACCTTGGCGGATCACGTGCCGCGGCCGGCGCGGAACGGCCACTGACCGCGCTGCGCGCAGTGCGTGCAACCGGCAGAAACCGGCGCAGAATGGGAATGTGGTCTTCCGTGGCGGCCGGGCAATCCCTCGGCGGGGGGTGGACCGTACATATGAGTGTGCCGAGTTTCCGGTTCCCGTCGGCCGTCTTTCGGACGAGGCTCTGCTGTCCGGGCTGGCCACCGGTGATCCGGAACTCGCGGTCACCTTCGTACGGAGGTTTCAGCGCGCGGTCTTCGGTGTCGCCGTCGCCGTCACCAAAGATCGGCAGCTTGCCGAGGACATCGCCCAGCAGACGTTCGAGCGGGCGTGGCGTCATGCGCAGATCTACGACTCGCGCCGCGGGTCGGTGACGACCTGGCTGACGACCATCGCGCACAATCTCGCCGTCGACGCCGTGCGTGCGCGGCGGACGGAGCCGGTGGCACCCGAGGACCTCGACACGCTCCTCGACGCCGTGACCGAGACTCCCGAGCAGTGGGCCCTGGCCGACGAGGCCTCGTCCCAGCTGCGGGCCGCCGTGGCGCGCGGCTGCCCCGGGAACAGGGTCGTGCCCTGGTGATGGCGGGCATCTACGGAATGACGGCCCAGCAGATCGCCGACTGGGAGAAGATCCCGCTGGGCACCGCCAAGACGCGGATCAGGACGGCGATGGGAAAGCTGCGGACCACACTCGCCTCTCCGGATCGAGGGGACCATGGCCAGTGACGTGACCTGCGAGAAGCTGCGGGAGGTCGGCGCCGAGCTGGCACTGGGCGTGCTGCCCGGCCGTGAGCGGGCGGTGGCGGTCGCACATCTGGACCGGTGCGCGGCGTGTCGGGAGTGCATCGAGCACATGACCCTGGTGGGCGACGGACTGATCGGGCTGGTGCCGGGCAGCGAGCCGCCGCTCGGGTTCGAGACCCGGGTGGTGCGCAGACTGCCCCAGGACGCGACGGCGCACGAGGGGGGACCCCGCCCGCGGGCGCCCGGCCTCACGCACGGGACGGTCCGCAGCCGCGCACGCCGCATCCGGCTGCGGGCCGCCTCCGCCGTGGCCGCGTTCGCCTTCGCGTTCGGGTTCACCGGCTGGGCGGCCGGCACCGCCATCGAGAGTCTCACGGCCCCGAGCCCCCCTGCCGTAAAGGTCCAGACGCCTTTGAGGGAGGGAGAGCTGACCTCGGCCTCGGGCCCCGGGCCGTCGGCCGGAGACGTCTACGCTCACCCCGCAGACCCGGGGAAACCCGGTTGGATCTACATGAGCGTCGACCTCGCCGCCGCCGGCACTCCGTACAGCGGCAAGGTCGTCTGCCTCCTGGAGCGCACGGACGGCACCACGATCCGCGTGGGCACCTTCACCCTGAGCAACGGACGGGGTGACTGGGGCGCGGCGGCCCCGGTCGACCCCGCGGCACTCGCCGGCGCCCGCCTGACCGCCTTTGACGGCACCGTCCTGGCCACCGGCCGCTTCGAGACCGGCCAAAGCGCGTGAGACCGGCGCCCCGCCCCGTCCTCAGGGGCGGGCGGCGCGGCGCCCCGGGCCGGGCAGCGTCGCGTCGAGTGCGGCGGCCAGTTCGGCGACCGAGGGCCGGGACGACGGATCGGTCCGAAGGCAGCCGTCGATGGCCGCCGCGAGCCCCCCGGGCAGCCGCCGCCGCGAGCCGACCGGCGGGGCGGCCTCCTCCAGCTGCGGATACCAGCGGTCCTGGCCGCCCGTGACGCTGCCGTCGCAGGGCTCGTCCCCTTCCTCCCCACGGGGAGAAACCCCGCGGCGATCCCCGCGGCCGAACGGCACGTCGCCGGCGGCGACCTCGTACAACGTGATGCCGACGCCCCACACGTCCGCGGCTGCCGACAGCGGCCCGCCGCGGGCCTGCTCGGGAGCGAGGTAGCAGAACGTGCCCGCCCCCGCGGGCGCGGGCCCGGGCGGCCGCGCGGTACTCAGGTCCAGCACCTTGGCGTGACCGCGGTCCACCACCACGTTCGACGGCTTGAGGTCCAGGTGCAGCAGACCCTGACCGTGGAGGTAGTGGATCGCGGAACACAGCTGCACCCCGAGCAGCGCCACGTCGGCGGCGGACGGCCGGCGCCGCAACCGGTGGATGAGGTGGGACAGCGTCTCGCCGGTCAGCGTCTCCAGCACGACGAGCGGCACCGGCGACTCGAACGTCTCGTACGCGCGGACCAGGTGCGGGTGGGTGAAGGCCCCCAGCCACCGCCCCTCACGCAGCAGCCGCTCGCCCAGCTGCTCCTGCTCCCGGCGGTCGGGGCGCACGGCCTTGACCACACAGCGGCAGTCCCGCTCCTGGCTCCAGACGTCGTAGACGTCGAGCCAGCCGGTGCGCGCCAGATGCGCCAGCACCTCGTAGCCCGGGACCGGTCTCGTGCCGGGCGCCAGAACCGGGGCGGCCCGCACCGCCGGGACACTCACGGCAGCACCGTCCCCAGGGCCGGGGACCCGGCCGGGGACCCGGCCGGGGCGTTCAGCCAGTGCAGCCGGGCGTACGTCCCGCCGCGCTCGAGCAGGTCGTCGTGGGCGCCGCACTCGACGATCCTGCCCCGGTCGAGAACCACGATGCGCGTGGCGTCCTGGACGGTCAGCAGGTTGTGGGAGATGACGACGGTCGTCCGCCCGGCCATGAGCCGGCGCAGCGGGTCCATGATCCGCCGGCCGGACCGCACATCGAGGCCGGTGGTCGGTTCGTCCAGGAGGAGCACGGGCGCGTCCCTGATCATCGCGCGGGCGATCGCCAGGCGCTGGCGCTGCCCGCCGGAGAGCGTCCGGCCGCGCTGGCCGACCATCGTGTCGTAGCCCATGGGCAGCAGCTCGATGAACTCGTGCGCGTCCGCGGCGCGCGCCGCCGCGACGATGTCCGCCTCCGTCGCCTCCGGCCGGCCGTAGGCGATGTTGTCCCGCACGGTGCCGTGGAAGACGAGCGTCTCCTGCAGGACCACCGCGACGCTCTCCCGCAGGTCGGACAGGCGCAGGTCCCGCAGGTTTGTCCCGTCCAGGCGGACCGCGCCCCGGTCGGGATCGTAGAAGCGCAGCTGCAGCTTCGCGACCGTCGACTTGCCGGCCCCGCTGGCCCCGACCAGCGCCAGCGTCTCCCCGGCCGCCACGTGGAACGACACGTCCGACAGCGCCCAGGACGGCGTGCCGGGATAGCGGAAGAAGACGCCGTCGAACTCCACCTCCCCTCGCGCACGGCCGGTCCGGCGGGCACCGGCGGCCTCGGCGACCTGCGGCCGCTGGTCCAGCAGCTCGATGATCCGTTCGGCCGAGGCGGACGCCGCGTAGAAGGTGGTGCCCAGGTGGGACAGACCGCGGACCGGACTGTAGAGGTTGCCGATCAGCGCCAGGAAGACCAGCAGTCCGCCCAGCGTGAGCTGCCCCTGGGCCAGCTTCCAGGTGCCCAGGCTCATGACCGCCAGGACGCCGGACACCTCGATGACCTCGACGACGGATCCGTAGACGGCGCGGATCCGCGTCGAGGCCATCGTGGCCCGGAACCTGCCGACGTTCTCACGCTCGAACCGGCGCTCCTCCCACCTCTGCCGGTTGTACGCCTGCACCAGGGCGACGTTGCCCAGCGACTCCTCGGCGATCGCGCTGATCGAACCGCTGCGGCGCCTGCGCTCCCGGGACGCCTCCTTGATCAGCCGCGCGAAGTGCCGGGCGGCGCGCCAGAACAGCGGCACGATGACGAGGGCGAGGAGGGTCAGATCCCACTGCAGATAGAACAGCAGACCGAGGAAGACACCCAGGCGGATCACGTAGTAGAGGGCGTCCGCCACTCCCGAGAGCAGGAACGTCTCGACCGTGTCGACATCGCCCGTCACCCGCGACAGCACGTCCCCGAGCCGCCGGCGTTCGAAGAACCCGAGCGACAGGCCCTGGACGTGCCGGAACACATCGGAGCGCAGCGTCAGCAGGAAGCGTTCGCTGACCCACGTGGACGTCACGTCGTCGGCGAACCCCAGAATGCCGGAGCCGATGACGAGCCCCAGATAGGTCGGTGCGATCCACAGGAGCGGTCCGATGTCGCGGGGAACGAGCACACCGTCCACCACGGTCTTGAAGAGCCAGATCTCCGTGGCGTCGAGGGCGGGGCCGATCAGGCTGAACAGGACGACGGGAACGAACCAGCGCCGCCGCCGCGGGTATAGGGCCAGAACCGCCGGAACACCTCGCGCAAAGACACCGGGGCGCGGCCGCCACCACATCGGAAGCCTCACCCACCGACAGCAGACGCCGCAGGACATGCACCATGGCATGCGTTCCTCGTGGAGGGACGGACGGAGCGGACCAGGGCCTTTCAATCTACGGTCCGCTCAGCCTCCGTAGCGTGGTCACTAGTGGCCGTAGCCGTAGCCGTGCCCGCGACGGTCGCCGTGGTCGTGCCCGTGGCGGTCGCCGTGGTCGTGCCCGTGGTCGTGCCCGTGACCGTGCCCCGAGAAGTCGTCGCGGCGCGACGTGTCGTTGTTGCGGTCCCGGCGATGGGCAGGCATCAGACTGCTGAAGATAGCCATTGCGTTCCTCCTGAAAATTACTCCACACGGGATACGTCTCAGGACGGGACTTGGATGGCGTTCCGGGGCAATAAGTCGAAAATGCTGGAGGATCGGCCAAAGCCTCGGCACCGCTCGGCCCCGCCGCGCCGCGAGCCCCGCGGCGCACCGCACCCGGCGGACTTGGGACCCGCAAGGTGGGCAGAGCCCGATGACCGGGCGCACGCCCGAGGCGGTGCCGATCGGTGCCACGGCTCAGCATGGGTGCTGGTCAGCGGGCCGGGCGGCGACGAATGACTCCGGCGCAGGCGGCGAGTCCGGCGCTGTTCTGGGGCGTGAGAAGGGGAAAGAGGACGGCGGCGCTGCCCGGCCCCCCGCACGCCGATCAGCCTCCAGAGCCCTTTTGCCGATCGGCGGCGCCCGGAGCGCCCACCGAGGCGTCTGCGCCCCCTGGGGTGGGGTGGTGTCGTGCCGGTGAACCGCCCCGGCTCGCCATAAGGATCGAGTCATGGCACGACCTTCCCGTCACCCCCTTGAACTCCGCCGGCATGCGGTGCGCATGGTCGCCGAGGCGCGCGACGACCACGCGCACGAGACGGCCGCCTTGCAGGCGGTCACGGACAAGCTCGGCACCGGCTCCCGCGAGACGCTGCGGAACCGGGTGAAGCAGCACGAGATCGACGCAGGACCGCGTCCGGGGACGACGACGGAGGAGTCCGCCCGCTCAAGGCGTTGAAGAAGGAGAACGCCGAACTGAAGCGGGCCAACGAGATCCTCAAGGCCGCGGCGAGTTCCTTCGCGGCCGAGCCCGACCGGCCCCCCACACGCCCGCAGCGTTCCTCGAGGAGCACCGGGACCGCTTCGGCGGCATCGAGCCGATCTGCAGGACACTCACCGAACACGACTGCACGATCGCCCCGTCCGCCTCCCGCGCCCACAAGAAACGCCCGGCCGCCCCGCCCGCCCGTTCTGTGCGGGACACGGAGCTCAAGAAGCTGATCCGCCAGGTCCACACCGACAACCACCGTGTCCACGGCGCCCGGAAGATCTGGCGGGAGCCGACCCGCCGGGGTCATCAGGCGGCCCGGCGCACCGCCGAGCGGCTGCTGCGCGAGCCGGGCAGCGCCGGCGCCGTCCGCGGCAAGAGGGTGCTCACCACGATGCCGGACCAGCAGGCCGAGCGGGCACCGGGCCGGGTGGACCGCGACTTCGCCGCCGGCGCTCCGAATCGCTGCCGGGCCGGGGATCTCACGCACGCGGCCACCTGGCCCGCAGTGGTCCACCTCGCCTTTGCCCTCGACACCTTCTCCCGCCGGATCGCCGGCCGGCTCGCCGCGACGCCGAAGGAGCCCCGGCTCGTCCTGGACACTCTGAAGACCGCGCTGTGGCAGCGCGACCGCGATGAATATCCATATGTGCGCGGCGAGTTGACACACCACAGCGATGCGGACAGCCAATACACCGGTGTCCGGCCGGCCGGACACCCGGATGCGGCCGGCATCGCGGCCCCGACCGGATCTGCCGGCGACGCGTACGACAACGCCCCGAGGAAGAGCACGATCGGCCCGTGCAAAACCGAACGGCTCAAGCCGCAGCGGCCCTGGAAGACCCTCTCCCCATCGAGCCGGCCACCGCCGGTGTGGACCGACTGGCACAACCACCGCGGGCTCCACGGGGAGACAGCCCCCGTCCCACCCGTCGAGGACGAGGCCGATCACTCCAGGGAATCCAAGAAACCCCAGGTCACAACCACAATGTGAGATCTCTGCCGAACCCGGGGCGGTTCAGTGTGCTACGAGAACCTCACCGACCTGATGCAGACCACGGATCCCGACGAGCCGAGCCGCCGTATCGAGCAGATCCGTGACCACCAACGGCAGCGGACCGCCCACCACCCCGCCCTCGACCCCGGCCGCACGGCCCCTCCCACAACCACAGCCAGGAGCAGGCCACCGCACACCAGCAGCACCGCCCCCAGAACCCCGGCCCCACACAGAAACCCCACAAGCCTCCCACCGCGGCACCCGGCCCGCGGAACGGGCGCCCGCCACCCGCACGGCACAAGGTGCAGCCCAGACACGGCGCACGGCGAACAGAGGAACCGGAAGGATGCGGCCCGGTGGATGTCCCGGCGCCACCGGCGGCGGCCCCTCCCCGGGCGTCATCGGCCCTGCCACTGCCTTCCGCCCCACTTCCTGAACAGTGCTGCCTGCCCGCGAGGACCTGCTCACTCACAGACCACCGGTAGGCTGCAGCGGTGCGCACGGTCGAGCTTCTGCTGGACGAGGCGGCAGAACTAGCGGTTCGAAAGGCCTGGCGGCGGCTCGCGGACGCGGGGCTGCCCAGTCAGGCGCGCCACCGCTCACCGACCAACAGCCCGCACCTCACCCTGGCCGCCTGCCCGGAGCTGACCGCCCCGATCCGCTGGGAGCTCGCCGAGGTGGCCGCCGCCCTGCCGCTGCCGGTGCGGTTCACCGGCGTGGTCCGCTTCGAGAGGCCCACCTCGGTGCTGGCCTGGTCGCTGGATCCCGACTCCGCGCTGGCCGGCGTGCACCGCCGGGTATGGGAGGCGGTGGCCTCGGACAGCCCGCCCGAGACCCTCAGCCCATTCCACGAACCCGGGCGCTGGAGCCCGCACATCACCCTCGGCCGTACCCGGCGGGCAGGTGCCTTCGCCGGCCGGCGCATCCCCGAACTGCTGCCGGCGCCGCCGCTGTCGGCCCGGCTCATCACCCTGCGCAGCTATGACACCCACACCGGCGCCCTGGAGGTGATCGAGCCCCGCCCCTGAGACGCCCCGACACCAACCGGCCAGCGCCCCCGCCGAAGGGGCAGCCCAGCGGCCGGCGGCACCGTCCGCAACGCCCCTGCAGCCACAGCGCTCCCTGATCCGGTCGTCCTGCCTCCGCCCCCCTGGAGGGCGCGTCCGCCCAGCCGCTGACCCAGCGCAGCCCACCACCGGAGGCAAGAAAGATGCACCCGCCTCCCGCAAGCACGGCGTTGATGCTCCTGTTGATCGTCGAGCTTGCCGACGAGATGAGCACCCTATGGTGACCGGGTGCGGTACTTGACGGAGTCGTTCATCCTCGGGGCCCTGCGGCGGGAGCGTTCGGTCGAGCAGTTCCTTGGGCCGTGCGGCCCGACGGAACGCCCGGTGTCGGCGAAGCAGACGTCCAGGCCGGTAGCCAGGGCCAGCGCGGCATGCCGTCCCATCCCGGTTCCCTGGTCAGCGACTTGCGCACCAACTCCGGCATACCGTCGATCTGGTGGGTGAGCACGGTCGACAGGCCGTCGGCGTTCTCGCCCTTCGGCAGGGCGAGGATCATCAGGAAGCGGGTGGCGCGGCCGGCCGGGGTCGCGGCCGCGGTAGCGCCGTTCCTGCCCACGACGAGGTCGCCTTCCCAGCGGCCGGGGACCCGGCGGACGAGAGCTTCGGCGGGACGGTCGTGGATCGAGCGCAGGCCGGCGATCCGGCTCCTTGGGACGCATCGGGCCTGCGGCGGGGGCCGCGGGCAGTGCGGCGGCTGGGCAGCATCACGCCCAGCCGGGCGAGCTCGCCCTTGGGCGGTGCGTAGATCCACGTGCAGACGGCCTCGTGGGAGATCGTTTCCCCGCCGGCCGGGAGCGAGCCTTCCATGACTGCCACACTCGTGTCCTGGGCCTCGAGTTTCAAACGGCCCGCGATCTGGTTCGGCGTGCGCCCGTACCGCAGGTCGGCCAGGACCCGCTGCCGCAGCAGCACGTTGTCGTCCAGCAGGCGTTGCTGAGGCCGCCGACGCCGCGTCGCCGCCCGCTTGTCGGCCGTCGATGCCCGGTAGCCGCGCGTCGAGGAGTTGCGTGCCGGCTCCCGGCTGACCACCGACGAGCATCGGCCGACCCGCCGGGCGATCTCCCGCACCCCCTCACCTTGGGCGCGTCCGACCGCGATCTCCTCACGCTCCTCACGCGTCAACGGTCTCCGCACGGCCACGGGCAACCCTTCTCACCCGCACTGTCGCTTCGAGGCGATGACACCGCCCGCCCTTGACCGGCCAGCACGGCCCGCACACTCCACGAGCGGGCGGCCCCGGTCGGCAACGCTCTCTGAAACTCCCCACTCCGTTGGACTCCGGACCGAGTGGGGCGACGAGTATCCCTGGCCGTTTTCAAAGATCCTCATCAACCCGCCCTCACCCCCGCGGCGAATCGCGCAGCAGAGTCCGGTCGGACCTCAAAGCGCCGAAGTCGGTAAACGCCAAGCTAAATACAGGTAGCTTTTACGCCCGCCTTTGCCGTAAGTATGCCAATGTCGCGATTGGTGCCGCATGCGAGGATCCCGGCGGGCGTTATGGCCAGAGCGCCCGCCATTGCGGGCAGGAGCAAGCGCGAGGAGACCCGCTTGTTGAGGTCCCGGATGCGGACCGTGCCGTCTAGTCCGCCAGTGACGGCGGCAGGCCGGCCGTCCAGCTCGCGAAGCGGGTCGGCCTGACGCCGCCGTCGTGCCTGCGGCGGGTCAAGCGGCTGGAGGAGGCCGGCGTCATCGCCGGCTACCGGGCCGTCATCGACCCCGAGGCCATGGGCCGCGGCATGGAAGTCCTCGTCGACGTCGAGATCCATGCCCAGGACCGCACGACGATCGAGGAGTTCGAGGCCGCCGTCGCCGCGTACGACGAAGTCGTCGAGTTGCGCCGTATGTACGGCAGCCCGCATCACTTCGTCCGCGTCGCCGTCGCCGACGACGCCGCCTACGAGGCCTTCGTCATGGACAAGCTCACCGGCCACCCCGCCGTCCTCCGCCTCGAGTCCCACCTCACCATGAAAACGATCAAGGCCGAGGGCTGACTCTCAGACCCCGGCCGCTCGGTGCAGTTCGGTGCGGGACCGGCCCGGCAGCCGGACGGCTGCCGGGATGCGAATGTGGTCAGCGGCGTTGTGCGGCGGCGGTCAGAGCCTGGTCGAGGATGTCCAGGCCGCGGTCGAGTTCGGTGTCGGTGATGGTGAGCGGGGGCGCCAGCCGCAGGATGCTGCTGCTGCCGGGGAACTGCACGATGTTCAGGTGCAGGCCCAGACGGAAACAGGCGTCGGTGACGGCGCTGCCGAAGTCGCCGGCCGGCTCCTTGGTGTCGCGGTCGGTGACGAGTTCGACGCCCTGGAGCAGCCCGCGTCCGCGGACGTCACCGATGTGCTCGTGACGGTCCTTGAGTTCACTCAGGCCGCGCTGGAGCCGGTCGCCGAGCCGCCGCGCGGTCTGGTCGTAGGCGCCCTGGGTGAGGACGTCGATGACCGCCAGGCCCACGGCCGCCGGCAGCGGGTCGGAGACGTGGGTGGTGGCGAAGTAGTAGCCGCGCTCGTGGCAGCGCGCCTCGATCTCCTCGCTGGTGATCACGGCGGACAGCGGCAGCCCCGCCCCGAGGGTCTTGGACAGGGTGAGGATGTCCGGCGTGACGCCGTCGCGCTGGAAGGCGTACCAGTCGCCCGTGCGGCACAGCCCGGTCTGGGCCTCGTCGAGGATGAGGAGCATGCCGCGCTCGGCACACTTCTGCTTGAGCGCGGCAAGATAACCCGGCGGCAGGTCGATGACGCCGCCGGTGCTCAGGACGGGTTCGGCGATGAAGGCCGCCAGGCTGCCGGTGGACTGCCGATCGACCATCGCAAACGCGTGATCCAGTTCGGCCTGCCAGTCGTGGCGCCCGTCGCGGGTGAACAACGGCCGATAGGCGTTCGGCGTGGGAACGACGATGTTGCCCGGCGCCACCGGCCCGTACCCGGCCCGGGACACCCCGTAGGTCGCCGCCGACGAGGCATGGGTGACGCCGTGGTACGACTGGTCGAAGGCGACGACCTCGTACCCGCCGGTGGAGAGCTTGGCCATCTTGATGGCCGCCTCGTTCGACTCGCCGCCGGTGCTCAGCAGCAACACCTTGCTCAGGGAGGGCGGCAGCGTCCGGGCCAGGGCGGCGGCCAGATCGACCACGGGCCGGCTCAGCATCCAGCTGAACAAGTGGTCCAGGGTGGCGATGGACTGGCTGACGGACTCCACGATGGCAGGGTGGGAGTGCCCCAGCAGCCCGCTCATCTGTCCCGACGTGAAGTCGAGGATGGCCCGTCCGTCGCTGTCGAACACATACGATCCGGCGGCCCGTTCGATGAGAGCCGGTGAGAAGTCGCTGCGGGCGTAGCGGACCAGATGACGACGGGCCGTCGCCCAGAACTCATCGGCGGAGCCGACACGACGGACGGCCGCGGACTGGTCGGTGGGTGCGCTCATGTCCTGCCTTCGCCTCGGAAACAGGGAGTGCAGCGAGGCTAGGAGAAACAGCCGAGCACCCGATTGCAAACATTGCCCACCGGACAGCTTCCTCGGCATACTTCACGCGTGGACCGCACCGACCGCGCAATAATCGAGCAACTGCGCCGCGACTGCCGCCTGACCAACACCGAACTCGCCGACCGGATCGGCCTGACGCCCTCACCCTGCCTGCGCCGCGTCAGACGCCTGGAAGAGCAGGGAGTGATCCTCGGCTACCACGCCCGCATCGCCCCCAAGGCCCTCAACCGCGGCTTCGAGGTCCAGGTCGACCTCGAACTCACCGACCAGGCCCGCACCACGGTCGAGCGCTTCGAAGCCGAACTGGTGGCCCTCCCCGAAATCGTCGAGGCACGCCGCATGTTCGGCGCTTCCGACTACCACGCGCTGATCTCGGTCGCCGACCTGGAAACCTACGAGCAGTTCATGACCCAACGGCTGCTCGCCCTGCCGGGCCTGGCCAAGCTCCAGTCCCGCTTTGCGATGAAAACCCTCAAAGCCGACGTGCCCCCGCCCGGAAGGTGACGACAGCACCGCACCCCCGTCACTTCGCCTATCTCGTCCCCGAGCCAGGCGACACTCTCGCCCGAAGCTTCTCGCATCAGACGCAGGTCTCAGTGTCCGATCCGGGCCTCTCGTTTGACAGACCCGGCGACGTCGCTGCGTAAGGGTGAGAACACGGCGCTGCTGACAGCGCGGACGGTGCTGTCGGTGTCCGTACAGGGACTCTCGGCGGATGCGTCCGCGCTGCTGCTCGGCCCCGACGGCAAGGTCCGTGGCGATCACGACCTGGTCTTCTACAACCATCCAGCCCAGGACGGTGTATCCGTCGAGGGCGCGGCGGTTCACTGCGGAGCTTTCTCGCCTGCCGGCCGACGTGCACCGTGTAGGGGTGGACGTGAGCGTTGATCCGCCGCAACCAGGTGCTGTCTTTACCCGAGCCCCTCAGCTGACGTTCACCCAGAACGGTGCCCCGTCGGCGTCGTTCACCGCGCCGGACTTCACCTCGGGGAGACCGCCGTGCTCCTGGCGGAGTTGTACCGCCGCGGTACGGCTGGAAGGTCCGGGCCGTGGGACAGGGCTATGCCTCTGGCCTTGCGGGACTGGCAACCGACTACGGCGTCGAGGCCGACCCCGAGCCCTCTGCCGTGCCGCTCCCTGCGCAGACATGCACGACAACGGGACAGGCCGCCGCGGTCGACCTGACGAAGCTGGAGCGGCAGGCCCCGGGCCCGCTAGTGCTCTGACCGCATAGGTTCGCCGGGTCGGTGGTCCGGGCGGTTGGATGTGCAGTGACGTCCGATCCGACCGCTGGGGGTGTGGTGGCTGAGCCTGTCCGTGTGCGCAGGTTGACCGACCAGGAGGGTCAGAGGCTGCAGCAGATAGTGCGCCGGGGAAGTACCAGTTCGGTGTGGTACCGGCGCGCGATGATGCTGCTGGCCTCGGCCGGCGGGAACCGGGTGCCGGTGAGCGCGAAGCTGGTGCAGGCCGACGAGGACACCGTCCGGGACCTGATCCACCGGTTCAACGAGATCGGCCTGGCCTGTCTGGACCCTCGGTGGGCGGGAGGCCGTCCCCCCCAGGCTCCGCCCGGGGGAGGAGGGCCTCCCGCCCGCTCAGTCCTGACGACGAGGACTTCGCCGTGGCGACGGCCACCACCCGCCCGACCAAGCTCGGCCAGTCCTTTACCCGCTGGTCCCTCCGCAAACTCGCCGCCTAACTTGCGCCGCGTGCCCGGCCACATGATCCGGATCAGCCGCGAGGCGTTACGGTGCCTGCTCGCGCGCCGCGGCATCACCTCCAGCGCACCAAGACGTGGAAGGAGTCACCCGACCCGGACCGCGCCACCAAGCTCGATCGCATGGAGGAGGTCCTGGACCGCTTCCCGGACCGTGTGTTCGCGTTCGACGAGTTCGGCCCGCTCGGTATCCGCCCCGCCCCTGGTTCGTCGTGGGCACCTGCCGGTCACCCCGAGCGTCACCCCGCGACCTACCACCGCACCCACGGAGTGCGCTACTTCCACGGCTGCTACTCGATCGGCGACGACACCCTGTGGGGCGTCAACCGACGCGAGAAGGGCGCCGCGAACACCCTGGCCGCACTGAAGTCGATCCGCGCGGCCCGCCCGGACGGCGCCCCGATCTACGTCATCCTGGACAACCTCTCCGCCCACAAAGGCCAGACGATCCGGCGCTGGGCGAAGAAGAACCGGGTCGAGCTGTGCTTCACCCCGACCTACGCGTCCTGGGCCAACCCGATCGAAGCCCACTTCGGACCACTGCGGCAGTTCACCGTCGCCAACTCCCACCACCCCAACCACACCGTCCAGACCCGTGCCCTGCACGCCTACCTGCGCTGGCGCAACAAGAACGCCCGCCACCCCGACGTCCTCGCTGCCCAGCGCAAGGAACGCGCCCGCAGCCGAAGCGAGAAAGGCATCCGCTGGGGCGGCAGACCCATCACCGCCGCGGCCTGAACGAACGAACAGCACAGCCCATCACAACGTGCCCTGCGAGGAGCACCGCATGCACCACCAAGACGTTCAGGCCGCCGTGGCGCAGATGCTGGAGGTACTGAGGCCTCGCACGGACGAGGACTGGACAGTGCCGGCCGGCCCGCTGGAGTGGAACTGCCGGCAGACCGCCTCACACATCGGCCACGACCTGCTGGCCTACGCAGGCCAGCTCGCCGCGCGCCCGGCCGACGCCTACCTCCTCTTCGATTTGCGCGTGCGCCCCACCGCCTCGCCTGCCGAGGCGCTGCAGGTGGCCGCCGCCTGCGGCGGCCTGCCCGGCAGCGCGCTGGCCACCGCCGACCCGTCCCTGCGGGCCTGGCACCGGGGCCCGTGCGACCCGACGGGATTCGCGGCGATGGGCGTCGCCGAGATCCTGCTGCACATCCACGACATCACCCGCGGACTGGCTGCCGCCGACACCGCTATGGGCGGCCGTGCTCGACCGGCTGTTCCCCGACGCCCCGCCCGGCGAGCCCGTCCCAGTGTTGCTGTGGTGCACTGGACGAGGGGACCTGGACGGTCTGCCCCGCCGGACGTCGTGGACGTGGAAGGCGGCACGGCCCGACTGAGCGCACTCAACTCGGTGAACCTGTGCGGTCAGAGCACTGGAGCCGTGGTCGGGTAGCCGCCGCGGTGGACCGCGTACCAAAGGGCTGCGGCAGGTGGACGTCGACGAAGCGCTCAGGCGCGGTGCAGATCTCCCGCAGGCCCTCCCGCAGCGCGCGGGGGTTCGCGGAGCGAGACCTCCTCCGTTGCGCGGGGGCGGGGCTGGTGTGCACCAGAAGGTGGAGGCCGGAACGTCACATCCCCCTCCGGACGTTTTCATGCGCATTGCGCAGTTGCTCGGGTTCACGACGCACGATCTGCGGATCGCCCACCTGAACCTGTACGGGACGAACCCGGTGCTCCTCGTGGAAGATCCGTCGCCGCACTGGCAGGAGGTCCTGAACGGGCAACGCGAGATGGCCTGTGCCGTGACCCCCGGGGGGGGCTCCTGGTGGCATCCGACGAGTCGTTCCCGCAGATGTTCTCCAAGGGAGGGCAGCCGGCGAACCTGTGGCGCTGGGCGCTGTTCTCGGAGGAAACGCGAACGGTCCTTGTGAACTGGGACAAGCGCTGGGCGCCGGATTTGCTCGCTGAGTTGAGGCTGGCTCGCTACCGGTATCCGGCCGACGACACGGTGCGGGCTCTGTATGCGGACGCCGTCCGTGACCCGGCTCTGCAGCAGATTGTCGCCGAGCCAAGCCGGGGTCTGAACGGCCAGGCGCACCCTCTGCGCCATCCGATGCACGGTGAGGGAACGGCGCGGTTCATGGCTGCCCGTGCTGTCGGGGTGAGCGTCCTGACCATCCTCTTTGAGTCCGCTGCCCAGTAGCACCACCAACGCCAGGAGGGAGGATCTCGATGCGGCTCTTGGTCCCGGACGATCCGGTGTTCCTCGGTATGTTCATCGGGATCGAGCAGCCTTTGTTGTACGACCTGTATCACTTCTACCGAAACGATCTGAGTGATGGACAGGACCTGATGATCCGCACTGCGTATTGCAAATGGGGCGAAATTCAGCAGAGTTTTCCGCCTCTGCTCCAGTGGCAGGACCTGGTCCCGGCGGCCCGAGGGCAGGGGGGCCGGAAAGGCTATGCCCTGCACGACTCGCGAGGCCGACAGCTGACGTGCCTGTACTCCGTGGACGTCCCGGCGGAGTATCTGCACACCCTGCGGGCCTGTCACACCATGCTCGCTCGAGCGGAACGGGAAACTGGCCGGCTCACCGATGCGCTCGACGAGCTGGCGGAGGAGACGAGCATGCGGTGTCTCGTCGGTGACTTCGGACGCGTACTGGATGTGATGGAGCTCAAGACACCGCCCGGCCTCCTCAGGGCCATTGGGCGTGGAGCGCCGTCCGGGCCGGTACCGGCCATCACGCTGGATGCGGCGCAAGAAGCCGAGTATCAGGACTTCTGTGGACGCGTCGTGTACGCCTTGAGCGCCGGTGACAGGTTCACCTACACCTCCCACCGCGCGATGTACTTCTGAAGCAGGTGCCCGGAGGGCCCGCACCGGTGGCGGGCCCTCCCGCCCGCGCGTCACCCCGAGACGCGCCGAGGCGTGAGACAAGTGCCGACCTCCGTACGTGCCTCACGAATATCCGAGAGTTCGTCAGGCACGTACGGCAACCGCCCTCATGGGACGTTGTCGACGGCGAGGAACCTTGCTTCAACCAGCCGCAACGAGGTCCGTCAGGTACGCAGAAGTCATGGCAGGGCCGCGCGAGGCCGCTTGAACCGTCCGGGTGCAGTATGGGGTGGCGGTCCAAAAGTCCGTGAGGCACGGAGAACGCCTCAACCATCTCCAGCGCATGAGGTGCGAGGTCGGCGACGACACTCTCGACGACGTCCGGCAGATCCAAGACCTGATCGGTAGTCAGACGCCCTTGCGCCAGGAGGTCGCCGCTGTGGGCGGCCACTTCGCGAAGGGCGAAGAGGCCGTGCAGGTCCACGAGCAGCGACCGGGCGTGTGCCGATGCGGTTTGGGCGGACGCACTCAGCAGAGCCTCGGCGGCCAGGCGATGGGCATGCGCGTCGACGAGTTTCAGGGCCGGGGTGACCGTTGTGTTCCATCGTTCCAGGGGTGAGCGAGCCCCCTTGGTGCGCAGCCGCGTACGCGCCCGCTCGTGCCATATTCGCTCTACGTCCGCCAGGAGGTCCTGCAAGTGCTGCGGATCGCGCAGCGAGCGATCCTCGGGCAGTGCCTCACTGGCCGGCTTCGGGGTGAGGCCCCCCAGAAGCATCTCCCCGGCCGCCTTGGTCCAGATGACAAGATTGTCTCCCTCGGCGGTGATCGTGCCCTCGTTGGCGGCTAGCTGGAACGTTATGCCGTTGGCCAGAGCGAGCCCTTGCGCACCGCACCTCTCGCGGCACTCCGTCATGACGGCCCGGGCCCGCCATGTGATCCACCCCTTGGCGACGGCTATCAGCCGTTCGCAGTCCTCACGGTCGGCCTCCGTGGACTGGCTCCACTGCCGGACAACGGACCGGTGCAGCAACGTGGCTGCGTAAGTCGAGGCAAGGGCGTCCAGGAGCGGTGTGTGGTGGCTCCGATGTGACATCAGGGGCACCCGCTGCCCCTTGGTCATTCCTGCTGTCTGCCGGGTGTGGGCGTGCCGCACGGCGATGCCCAAGGCGTGCCGTGTCACTCCCAGGCTGTATGCGCTCATGCAGAGTTTGCCCATGGTCACGCGACCGATGGAATGGAGGAACCGTTTGCGGCTGTTGCCCAGGGAGCTGACGAACTGGCCGTCCGGGCGGAGTCGTCCATGCTCCCCCTGCAGCATGGCGGTGAACGGCAGGGGGACGCTGCGGAACGCTGTGGTGCAGTGATCCACGGGAGCGCTTCCGGTCTGGGGCAGGTCCCAGACCTCAACACCCGGCAGATGCTGCCCGTTCCTGTCGCTGAGAGGGGTCAGGAACAGGAACACGCCCTTGTCGTCCCCGTCAACGATCAGCCGGGCCGCGACGAGTGCGTCCTTCGCGCCGCCTACGGAACTGGTGTTGGGCATGAACTTTCGGGCGCCGTCAGACGGGGTGTCGAGCACGAAGCCGCCTGACGCCCGATCGAACGTGGCGGTGGTTTCCAGCTGGGAAGCGTCATTGCCGTGTGCTTGCTCGGTGCACAGGAAGGTCCCCAGACGCTCCATCTGGAGGTAGGGCGTCAGGTTCCGGTCCTCATGGTCGTGATCCAGGAGGCTGCCGAGGAACAGATTGAAGTGGATGCTCGCGATCGTTGCCATGCCGGCATCGGCAACCCCTGCCCATTCGTGCAACGCGGTCAGGGAAGCGGCGTCGGCAACCAGAGCCCGAGCATCGGAAACAGCCTCATTGACCAAGTGGAGTCGCTGATAGGACAGCTCGGTGCGCTCCCGGTGCGTGAGTCCTTCCTGGAAGGCGAAGGGAGCAGAGCTGAACAGCTCGCGCCACGGCCCGTGGAACTGCTCAGCCTGCGTGCCGAAGAGGGCAACCTGAAGCGCAGGCAGGGGGCTTGTCTTGCTGGAGAGGGGGGAATCGATCACTCCGGAAACGTAGCCCAGATGCACAGGCGCCACAGCATGGTGATCAACACGATTGACACAGGCCGAACGGTGGTAGTTGCCCATTGGAGTCGAAGTGGCCTGCGAGCCGGTCCAGGAAGCGGCACATCACCTCGGCGGTGAAGCCCTCGGTGGCCGTGACGGTTTGAGTCGGCCCCACTCGGACGGTCTGAAGTGGCCCCACCCAGAGATCGATTGGGGCGGTGTGACGGTTTCAAGTGGCCCCGGCTGTCGGTGCGAGCTGGCCCCACCGGCGTCGTCTGGTGGCATGATCGCGGCATGACTGCAGTGCTGCCGCGGACGATCCGAGCCGTGGACACCGACCAGTTCCTCCTGCTGAAGCAGGAAGCGGCGCGGTTGGGCTTCAGTCAGCGGCTCCCGGCCGATTGGCTGCGGGAGCACTGCGCCTGCCGAAAAGCTCATCCGCGCAGGTCATGCGGCATGTCGGTACTCGTGGAGGATGCCGCCGAGTCGTTGGCGTCGTCGTATGTCGAGGCGGGTGATCTGCTTCGGATCGCTGATCGGCATCGGCAAGGGGCGTAGCGGGCGGGCGTTGGCGATGCCTTGATGGGGCCGGTGGGAGTTGTAGAAGTTTTCGAACTCGCGTAGCGCGTGGAGCAGGTGTCGCTGGTTCCAGATCAGGGTGCGGTCCAGCAGCTCGCGCCGACAGGTCTGCACCCACCGCTCCATGATTGAGTTCATGCGCGGCATCCGTACTCCGCTGAGCACCACCTCGATACCCGCGTCCTTGAGTACCTCGTCGAACAACCGCGGGAACTTCCCGTCCCGGTCCCGGATCAGGAACCTGGCCCGGCAGCCGGCGTCTTCGAGGTCCATGACGAGGTTCTTCGCGACGTGCGTCACCCAGGATGCGGTGGGGTGCGCGGTGGCGCCGAGGACCCGGATCCGGCGGTTCGCGTGCTCGATCGCGGCGAACACGTACAAGCGGGCCCCGGACAAGGTGACGGTCTCGAAGAAGTCGCACGCCAGGAGCGCGTCGGCCTGGGAACGCAGGAAGCCCGCCCAGGTGCTCGAGGCCCGCTCGGGCGCCGGGTCGATGCCGGCCTCCTTCAAGATTTCCCAGACGGTGGAGGCGGCCACCGTAACGCCCAGAACGAGGAGTTCGCCATGGATGCGGCGGTATCCCCAGTTGGAGTTCTCGCGGGCGAGCCGCAGCACCAGCAGCCGGATGGAGCGCACGGTCCGCGGCCTTCCCGGGCGCTTGGGCCGGGAGCGCGCAGCGTGGCGGCGTGCGACCAGATCGCGGTGCCAGCGCAGCACGGTGTCCGGACGCACCACCAGCCGTATCCTGCGCAGCACCTGCGAGGGCAGGCGGTGCAGCAACGCCGCCAGGAACGCGCGATCGTTCGGGGAGAACCGAACCTTTTCGCCACCGAGTTGGCGCTCCAGCACCGTGATCTGATGCCGGAGGGCGAGGATCTCCGTTTCCATGTCCCGGTCGCTCATGGGCAGCAGGCGCAGCACGGCGAACGCGTTCGTCACGGTCAGGTAAGCCAGTCGTAGCAGCACGAGCAGCCATCATGCCGGGGTGATCGCCAGTCCCGCGAGAGCACCGATTCCAGCGTCCGTGCTCGAGAACCCGCGCATCCCGCACACCGGCTCCTACCTCGGCGGATGAGGTTTTCGGCAAGGGCAACGTACCGTGTGAGAGCCTCAACGATGGGCGACGTATGAGTGGCAGTAGCTGGCGACAGATCCTGTCAAAGGTCGCTACGCCCATTCCACGCCCAACTTCCGCAGCGCGGCCAGCTGCTCCGCGCTGAGCTTGTCCCGCCTGGTTTTGGTGTTGGAGATCCATACGCCCAGCTTGACGATCACCGGCTCGGTCTCGCCGTCGACCGCGAGCTCCTCAGCGTGGCCGCGTGGTGTCGCGACCAGCTAGAGATGATGTGATCTTGGTGTTCGGCTGGCCTTTCTGACCTGGAGCACCTCAACTGCGTTCGGACAACATCTGAGAGCTGCTTACCTGCAGGTTCTCTGATCCGTAGGCCTCTGAACTGGCTCGCCGCAACTTGCCCTGGACTCACATCAAGTGACCTTGGACGCGTATAGAGCAGGGACCTGAGGGAGTGCGGATGCCTGCTGCGATCTCCCGTCGATCTTTTCAAGCTCGCCAGGTCCCGGGCGGGCTTGTGAACGCCATGTTCAGCGCTATGGTCTCTCGGCGCCGGGGGGTGGGCACGGCGAAGGGGCGAGGGCGATGATTTGCCCGGTGGCTGCGGTATGGCGGCCTCGAGTGGGAGGTTGCGTTCCGTGTCTGACTTGCCTGCCCCGAGTTCGACGGGTGTTCGTATCGCCGGTGACCGGTACCAGTGGCTGGTCGCGTGGCAGGGCTGCGTCACAGCGGTACGGGACGCGGCGATGCGCGTGCCGAACCCGGTGGTGGCGGTGGGCGTCGAGATGGATGGTGTGGGGAACGTGGATGACGTTGTCCTGTACCGTACGGAGCCACCGCATACCTATATGCAGGTCAAATACGCCGCGGACAGTTCCTCACCTGTCAACGAGGAGTACTTGCTCAAGCCGAGCGACCAGGGCGGTCCGTCGATCCTGCGCAAGGTGGCACAGGCTTGGCAGCAACTCGCCGGGGACGGCTTGCCGGTTGATCTTGCGTTGTTGAGTAACCGGTCCCCGGACGCCGGGGATCCGCTGATCTCGCTGCGGGATTCCCGCACCCAGTTGCTCGTGCCGAAGGCGGCGCAGCAGGGACCGCGTTCGAAGAAGGGGCAAGCGCGCAGTCGTTGGGCCGCCGGCATCGGGTTGAGCGAGGACAGGCTGCTGGATCTTCTGAAGGTGCTGCGCTTCGACCTGGCACGGGACGTGCTGCACCTGCATGAGCACCTGCAGATGCTGATGTTTGCTGCGGGGCTACGGTTCGACGAGGGGGCTATGCACGCCGGAGCGGACTGGGTGGCGCGCCAAGTCGCCGATGGGCAGCGCAGGCTGTCTCTGGCGGATGTCAGGGAGGCGATCCAGTCTCTGCGTCTGGAGGCCGGCTCGTCACGGGCGGTGCTTTCCGTCGCCACGCTGAAACCGGACCCGATGGCGGAGGACGCCGACTACGCGGTGGACTGGGCGGACCACTTCGAGGGCGCCTCGCCCTACGTGAAGCGGCGTCCGCTTGCCCCGGCGACCTGGGCGCAGTTGCAGGCGGACATCGAAGCGGCACCGTTTCGATGCCGCCGGGCACGACCTCCATCGCCGTCACCGGCAGCCTGCGTCTCGCACCCGCGTTTGTGGTCGGCGCGGCTTTCCGCATGGTGACCGGAGTCGATTTGGCCGTGGCCCAGCGCGGACAGGTCTGGTCGTCCGCTGCCGAGTACGACGCTGTGCTGGCCCCGGATGTTGATGAGCACGCTCTCGGTCTCGGACCGGACCTCGCCGTGGCCATAGGCGTCGCTGTCGACCCCACCGAGGACGTGCTGGACTTTCTGCGGGAGCAGCAGATACCCGTCTCCCGTCTGCTGGTGCTGCGCCCACCCGGCGGCGCGAAGGACAACGCGATCCCGGATGCGGCCACGGCCAGCGCACTGGCCGTCGGAATCCGGGGCCTGCTGCGTCGTGCCTGCCGCACACATCCAGCGATCCACCTGTTCCAGGCCGCCCGATGGGCCTGGCTCTGCTGCTGGGCAATCGGTGGAACCGCTTGCGACCCACCACTGTGTATGAGGACGTCAACGGACAGCAGGTGTATGAGAAGGCGTTCGTCGTCGACGCGTAAACCCTGCCCGCTCACGCCTCGGTGTCCAACACCCGCAGCCGGGCCTCGGCGTCGGCGACGACCAGCCCCGATTCCTCGGTCAACTGTCCATCCGCGTCCGTGATCGGGCAACTCATGACCATGACGGCGAGGCCGGCGAGATCCACCATCGTGGCTACCTCGGCGCGCTGACGGGAGTCGTACCGGGTGAAGTCGTCGCACGCTTCGGTCAGCGCGGTGAATGACGGCAGCCGTCTTACCAGGATGAACCGAAGGTCCCGCAGGACGCGACGTATGTCCTTGCTGCGCGCGTACAGTGCGGACGCCGCATCCTCCGCCGCGCTCATCTCCGTCTCGGCCCGCTCCAGGTCCTGCGCCATCTCCCGCTGGCCGCGTCTGGCTGCGCGGCCCTGCCACTCCACGATGGCAGCCAGCGAGAGAACGGCTGGAGCCGCGACGATCACGGACAGCACCGTTGTCCCGGCCGCCACCCCGCCACCGCCTGCGGCAAGAGACCCGCCTCCCAGCCATGCGAGCGTGGCACTGGTGGCGGCCGCCCCGGACAACCCCGATATCGCCGTGCCGGTCGAGGCGGAGGCGAAGGCGCCCACCGCGAGGTAGGTGCCTGCCCAGGCGCCGTAACCTGCGAGCGCGCCGCCGCCAGCGCGCCGACAGCGGCCGTCACAGCGCGTTCGCGCAATCGCCGGAGCACAATGTCCACGTCGCCGCCGACGGTTGGCATCTCGATCGCGGCCAGATCGACCAGATCGGCGTGCTTGAGCCGCCGAAAAACGTCATAGAAGGGGACGAGGGCCTCGTCGTAGAGCGTCTGCCGTGCCTTGTGCTGGGCGGCGTTCTCCGCGGCTGCCCGCTGGTTGAGCTCCTCGTGGCACTCAAGTAGACGCTCGTACCTCCGTCGGTTCGCCTTCGCGAGCCTGACGGCGTCGACTATGGCGACGGCCATGCTGCCCCCTCAACACTCAGCTCGATGATCTTAGCGCCGCATCAGGCAACCTTCGCCCCGTTGCGACGTGCCGTGGCTGAACGCATGCCGTGCGGGAGGTTGATGACGACGAGGCCGCCTCAACTGCCCGAAACATCCCATGTCCCCCCAGCTCGTCGGCCGGGGTGCGCTCTTACGGGAGCGCACCCTCGTGCGATCCCGCTTCGCGGGGCGAGCGTTCCATGCCTGACGGGGCAGCCTCCTGATTGCTCGATGCGTTGCCCCTCGGCAGCCGGATCGGCGGCACGGTACGGGACACCCCACGCCATGAAGATCAACGCGACCTGGTCCCAGGGGCGTTGTCAGCGGGTGCCCGTACCGTGGGAACGAGCAGCCATCGAACGTCCGTTTTCGGCCGCGCCTCGCAGGAGCCGCGGCCGGGGCGTGCCCGGGCTGAACGGCGAGCCCGAGGAGGCACACCGCATGGGGATCGACGAGGCATTCGACGCGCTGCAGAAGTCCGTCGACGAGGACATCAAGAAAACGCGGCTGGCCCGCGGGCGCCGGGACCTGTTCAAGGAGGCGCTGCTGAAAGAGCCCGACGTCCTCGAGACGTTCGGATCGGGCTCCTTGAGCCGCAGCACGCAGCTCAAGCCCATCCACGACGTTGACATCGTCGTCGTCTACGACCCGGACGAACACCCCGAGTGGGGGAGCAGCGGGCCGAGCGCGGAGGAGGCCCTCGAGCACATCCGCTCCCAGGTCAACCGGCTGCTGAGCCAGAGCAAAGGCACTCACGCCACCGTGGTTCGGCACACCCTGCTGCGCAACCACGCCGTCAAGTGCTTCCTCGACGACCCCGACGACCCGGAGGCCTTCACCGTCGACGTCATGGCCGCGCTGCGCCAGCCTGACAACTCGCTGCTCATCCCCGAGCAGCTCAGCGCCCGATGGGTGCCAGCCAACCCCGAATACCTGATCAACATGGTGGCCGAACACCAGCGGGACTGGTCGTACTTCCGGCCGCTGGTCAGGCTGCTCAAGCAGTGGCGACTCGACGTGCAGGTCGAAGGGCGCATCAAGTCCCTCGTCATGGAGGTCCTTGCCCTGCAGTGCCTGCCCGCGTCCGGCAACCGTTGCCAGGGGTTGAAGACGTTCTTCACCGCCGCCGCGACCCGGGTCAACGAAGGCGTGTGGGACCCGGCCGGTCTGTGCGGCGAGATCCAGCCCGACCTGGATCGCGAAGGTCTGTCGGCTGCGTTCGCCGAAGCCGCGGACCTGGCAGACCAGGCCTGCACGGCGGCGGCCGAAGGCGACACAGACGAGGCGCTGCGGTTGTGGCAGGAGATCTTCGGTGAGGACTTCCCGGCTCCCGCCGCTGCCCCCAAGAGCACCGCGTTGATAGGCGCGCCCGCGCTCATCAGCCCCCGCCCCATCAAGGACGCACCCCAGGGATGACGACCGCACCTGTCTGTGGCGCCCGCACTCCCATCGCCTGGTGGGAGTGCGAACCACGCCGACTGCGACGAGACCGGGAGGAGATCCCTGCCCACTTCCCGGACCTCGTCTTCAGTGACGAGGGAGCGGGAAGCTGGGAGGGCACGCTGCCGCGCTGGCCGTTCGGTCGGCCCGAGCCCACCCACCTCACCGACTGGATAGGCGAGAGCGGCCTCCGACTGCGCCTGGCATACAGCCAGGCTTACCCCATGGTGGCCCCGCGCATCATCCCGCTGGACCCGCTGCCCGCCCCGTTCGAGTGGACCCAGCACATCTGGCACGTCAACGGAGACGCCAGCCTGTGCCTCCTGCAGGACGACGTATGGACGGGCCGTGAGACCGTTGTCGACCTGCTACTGAAGGCCGCCGGCTGGCGGATCGAGTACGCGCTGATGAAATACCAGGCGATCGAGGAGATGACCGGCAGCGGCATCGTCACCGACCACCGGCTCGACCACTTCCTGGCCCAGCCCCCGCCACCCGGGGACGGCGGGCAGGACGGTCCCGCGTGCTGATCCTCATTCCACAGGACGCCGCGACCGTACTCCGCGCCTCGGGCGCATGGGGCCGGCTGTCGTTGCGTATCAGCCAGCCGGACGACCTCGCTGTGGTAGGCGGAATCTCCGAGGGCGGCGGCTCCATCATCTCGGTCGACCCGCCGCCGCCCGCCCCCCGCCTGCTCGCCAGCTGCGACTCCCGCCCTACCGGCTACTGGTACCGGGCCAAGAACGAACTGCACGCGCTCTGGCACCTCCTGCGAGTACGGCGTGACACGGCCATGAAACTTGACGTGTTCAAGGACGCCGTCCCCAACGGTTTCAAGACGCCGGGCGACGGCGGCTATGTCGCCCTCACCCACGCCCCCGGCGTGAAGGACGCTTATCCCGAAAGCCGTCTGCCCGACCTCGTCGCCTGGCACGTCACCCGCGCGGGCTTCCAGCCCCTCGAGATGTCGGCCGAGCCCGAAACCACCGGGATTCGGCAACTCGACCATCACTGGCCCGTACAGGAACTGCAGAATGCCCACATCATGCTGGTCGGGGCGGGGAGTATCGGCTCGGCCACCGCGCATGCGCTGGCCGGCTACGGCATCGGGCACCTCACCCTCGTCGATCCTGACCGCCTCCAATGGCACAACCTCGTCCGGCACACCAGTTCCCGCAGGCACATCGGCCGCACCAAAGTCACCGCACTGGCTGAGGAACTCACCCAGCTGCGCCCCGACACCGCCGTCACCCCCCTCGCCCTGGACGTCATCGAGCACGCCGACCAGATCCGCGCCCTCCTCATGGACACCCACCTCGTCGTGTGTACGGCTGACGGGGTGGCCGCACGCCGCGTCACCGGCCACCTGGCCCGCCGCGCGGACCGCACCGCCATCCTTGCCTGCGTTCTGCAGTACGGAGCCCTCGGCGAAATCATCCGGCTGCACCCATGGCGCCGGCACGGCTGCCTGACCTGCCGCCGCCACAGCCTCACCGAAGCCGGCAGCCTCGACCCCGAACCCGCCCTGGACGCCGGATACGGCACCGGAACCCGACACCGACCGATGACCGCCGTCGGCCCGGACCTCCACCTCGTCGCCCACCTCGCGGCGAAGACCGCCGCCGCCACCCTCCTCGAACACGCCGGACACCCCGATCAGCGCCTCCCCGGAGAACACGCCCTGATCGGACTGCGCCGCCAACCTGGCTGGGCCGCGCCCTTCGACCTCGGCCGCACCGCCGAACTTCGCTGGCTTCCCGCCACCCCGCCGCGGCCCGGCTGCCCCACCTGCGAAGCGCCATGACCCCGCAGCCCGTGACCGTCGTACACCTCACTGCTCCGGCCGCCCTCGCGATCACCACCGAACTGCACACGGTCGACCACACCACCGAGACCGGGGAATCCTGCTCGGACACCACACCAGATACACCGTCACGATCTGCCACGCCGGGGCCCCCCGGACCTGCCGCCGTCCGCACCCCTACGTACTTCCTGCGCGACCTCGGGCACGCTCAGATACTCGCCGACGAGGCATTCACGGCCGACCGCAGCGTCTGGGTCGGTGAATGGCATACCCATCCCGCGGGCCTCCCGGCCCCAGTGCACGCGACACGGCCACCTACCGTCAGCTCGCGGAAGATCCTGAGCTCGGCTTCCACAGTGTCGTCGCGCTGATCTTCGCCTGCCGGGAGGGCGCTGGACGGGAACCGCCTGGACCTGCCACAGCCGGCGCGTCACCCCTGTAGAGCTCACCATCAGCCCCGTGGGCAGACCGATATGAGCCGCTGCCACAGGTTCTTTGTGTCCCTGGCCTCTGTGCCCGGCGGCGCCGACAGCCATCGCACAGCCAACCCAACCCACTACCGCCGCTCGTGGTGCTCCACCCTGCCAGCACGCACCCGAAGCCGGATTGGGAACTCACCGCGAGCAACCCCCGTCCCTCGCCTGGCCGCTCAAATATCGGTTGCCCGGGCGTTGCCGGAAGCAGACCCTATGCCCAGTCGTCCTCCAGGTCGCCGCGGCCGACGACCATGTCGTCGAGACCTTCCTGGGTGATCGCTTCGGTGCCGTCCTCGATGGACTGCTGAGCGGTCTGGCACAGGAGCTGATCCAGGGTGTCCATGTAGCCGCCGGTCCGCGCGTGGAGCTCCGTGTCGAAGTCGAGGAGCTTTCCTGCACCAGGGACATGGTTGTACAGACGGAGGTTCTTGTCGTAGTCCATCAGGACGGTGCGCCAGGCGTCCTGCTGTCCCTCGTGGAAGGGGATGCGGCGGATCCGCATCACGGGCAGCGTGGTGCGGAACTGCTCGGACTGGTCGGGGCGTTCGCCGTGACGGCGATGGCGGAGAGCTTCCTCGACGATGTCGACGGCACCGTTTCCGCAGTAGATGACGGAGGCGCGCAGACGGGCCTGCAGGCTGTCGAAGTAGGCGAAGGCCTTCGTCAGGTCGTTGCTGTGGATGCGGTCGATCCCGTCGATGCAGATCAGGGAGGTGCCGCTCTCCCGCATCGTGTGGATGACCGGTTCGGTCATGTCGGTGCTGCGGTAGGTCCGCTTGTCGAGGTTGAGGGTGTGGTCCATGCCGAAGAAGTCGGCGAAGGGCAGGGACCAGTCCAGGTTGCATTCGTGGCGCGGCGGGACGTTGATGTAGACGACGGGGGTCCATTCCCTGTCCGGCCGGCGTTCGTTCTCCAGCAGTCCCTGATAGGCGCGGGCGATCTGCGCCAGCAGGGTGGACTTGCCGGCACACCCGTCGATGACCATGCTCATGCGCTTTCCGACTCGCCTGAACCGGTTGGTGCGCAGAGTACGACGGGCGTCCAGCAGACCCCGGGTCACGTCGGGGGTGCTCACGCAGGGCAGGTTTCCGTGGTACATCATCCGCACGTCGGTGTCGGGGAGTTTCGTGCCCGAGGGGGCACAGTCGGCCAGGTCCGGGGGCTTGGGTTCGTGGTGCACGAAGTCCATCAGACCCTCGCGCGTCGAGAGCAGGTCGGGATCCAGCAGTCGGTACAAGGGGGCCGGGGCCACATCTAGGGTGACTGGGCTCTGCGAGGTGTGCGTGGTGGGCATCAGGTCTCCTGCGGGATGGGGGAGGCCGACGACGGGTCTTCTCCGGCGCGGGAGGGCGGCTCGGCGGCGAGATTGCGGAAGATGTCTCCGGCCGCTCCGTCCAGACGGGGCGTCTTCGCGGGGCCGGGGCGGCGACGGCGCGGAGGTCCGTCTGCGGCAGGGGGCAGTGCGTCGTCGGGATCGACCGGGTCGGGCTCGACGGGTGCCGCACGGTCCGCTGGCCGGGGAAGAGGTCCCTGGCGGGGACGTTCAGCGACGGCGCGGCGGGCACGCGTGCGGGGTCGGCCGGGGCGATGCCCGCGTAGGGGTTGAAGGGCGTCTCGGCGATGTCCACCGGCTGAGGGACGAACGCGGCCACCGGCACGGCGTCACGGACGGCCGGAGTGTCTTTGGGCGAGGGACCCTTGCGTGCGCGGTCCAGCAGTTCGTCCACGGCGCGGGTGATCTCCTCCTCGCCACCTTCCCGGCCGCAACGGTCCGCGACGATGTCGGCGGCCCGTTCCCACAGGTACTGGGTCCAGGCATCGTTGATCAAATGCTGGTACTTGAAGTCGAACGGCACCCACGGGCTGCGGGCCGGGTCCTTCTCGGCCGTGTGGTCGTACAGCCATACCCGGCCCGGTGTGTAGGGGTTGTAGTAGACCGACCAATGGCGGCCCTGTCCCTTGATGCCGGTGTGGCGGTTCTTGAACTCGCTGATGCGGTGGCTGATATACGTGCGGTTGTCGATCCGGATGCCCTCGCGGGTGACGATCCGCTTCACGTTGAGCAGCAGTTTGCGGTTCTCGTCGGGGTGGCGGGCCGGGGCACGGCGCCTTCCGTGGCGACGGCGGCGGCGTACATCTGGTTCGGTGTGAGGACGAGGCCGGGCAGGAAGGGGGAGCGCAGCCCTTCGTGTGGATGCTGCTGCCAGTGGGTGGCCACCCACTCGTGCCACATCTCCTGCACTCGGTTGATCGGCCACAACCGCTCCTGCCCGACCCTCTTCCCGCGCGTGGCCAGGCTGTCGCCGGTGTAGCCGGCGACGAACTGGGAGAATCCGTTCTTGATCGAGTGGTTGGTGCGCTCGATGATCGCTTTGTCTTCGGCGGTGCGTTCCCGGGCGGGCTCCACGCCGATGTTCAGCATGCTGCACGCGTCCTTGAAATGCTGGGCCTTGAAGATCCTGGCGTTGTCGACGACCACCGTCTTGGGGCGCACCACCGGCCGGGCGGCCGCACCTGCCATGCGGGGATCGCCGGCGGCCATCTGCTCGTAGGGCAGGTCGGAGTTCTCGGCCAGGGCCTGAGGCGACCAGCCGGGACGTGCCGGCAGGGGGCCAGCGCCTGTGCGAGCAGCAGGGCCGCGTCCAGGGACCTGGTGCCGCGCCCCCCGCGGCGTCGGCTTCCGGGCCCCTTCTTGCGGCCGGGCCGTTTGGGCACGACGATCCCGGCCGGGATGGTGCGGCTGAGGGTGTCGATGGCGTAGGTCAGCTCCAGCGAGACCGGCCGGCCGTCGTCCCCGCGGGCCACCACGTCCAGTCCGGTGGAGTCGATCTGGACGCGTTCCCCCAGCAGCGACACCATGACCGGCTGGTAGGGCGGCTCGGGCCCCTGCTTGTCCCTGCCTGCGGGCGCTGCGGAGGCGTGGGAGATCCCCAGGCGTTTGAGCAGGTCGTAGAAGGTGGACCGGGCGGGCATCAACTCCTTGTACTCGTTCGGGTATGCGTGGCGCAGCGCGGTACGTACCTGGGTGCGCAGGCGTGAGAGCGTGCCCACCGACAAGCCGTCCTGGGCCTTGTCCTGCTGGCGGATCACCTCCACCACCCGCTCGTCGACGCGACCGTAGGGGGCGGTGGTGCGCAGCCACCGCTCATCGACCAGGCCGAGCAGCCCCTGCTTCTCGTAGGCCAGGCATTTACGCTGCACCGTGGCGACCGAACCGCGCAGGCCGACAGCTTTCAGCTCGGTGGCCTTCAGGGCATAGCGCTCGGTCCGGGTGGTCGTTGCCGGGTCATAGCCCGGGCGGGGGACGAACGCACCCTGCGAGCCGACCGGGCGACCGGTCAGTACTTCGCGGACGTGTTCCTCCCAGTCCCGCATCTGCTTCAGATGATGTTCGGCAAGCCGGTTCAGCACCGCCCAGTCCGGCTCCGCCTCAGGCTCCTGCGGCGTCCCGTCACCCTCTAGCACCGCGAAGTCCGCGGCACAGACAAGGACCGAGACCACGACCAGCGCGTCCTGCCCGCCCTCCTCCAGGGCGACCAGGTGCACCAGGGTGCCCTGCACAGCACCGATCAGATACCGCCCGGCCTTCCACCGCACGGTCATCCCCGGCCGCAGACCGTCCGCCCCTCCGGCAGGCGCAGAACGCAGGGGATCCGCCACCGGCGCGGCCGGGACACTCACCGCGCCTCCTGGACGGCCCACACCATGCTGTCCGGAGTCAAAGGCCGCTCCCAGTCGCAGGTCAGCGCCCCCGTCCACAGAAGATGCCAGCAACGGGCCCTGCCCTGGCCCGGGGGCAGACCCGCGGCATCGGCCCCCTCACCTGCGGACCGCGGCCGCGCGAACACCTCCAGCAAGGCACCCTTCGCCGCCTCATCGGGATACTCGTCGTGGCGGAACTGGGAGACGATGTACACGTTGCGGCGCAGCTGACCTGCCGGCGCGTACGCAGCCCGCACCTCCCAGCCCGCGTCGTCGGCCGCGGCCCGCGCCACTGCCCACTCCTGCTCATCCGGCTCCCGCCAGGCGGGGGAGTAGAAGTAGAACACACGCTGCCCGCCCACCGTACGGGCCAAAAAAGCCGGTTCCACCACGACCTTGCCCTCACCCACCCCGTACTCCAACTGCAGTGACGCAGCGCCCAGATAGGCAATGTCCGGGTCGCGGTCGAGGAACATCGCCGCGAACGCGTGCTCCTTCGACCGGCACAGGATGTCCTTCTTCGTGGTTGACGACCACCATCGCGACACCTTGGACTTGCGGCCCTTGTAAGGACGTTGCTCGTTCAACACCGGCCATTCCTCCACCGGTGTCCCCCGCAGCACGGCAGCCGACACCAGCCGCTCACGACCCAGGTCGTCGCGGTGACGGACCCGCACCTCCATCGGCTGCCCTCCACCCGTACCGTGCCCAGGGCGCCCCGGACACAGGACGCAGCATCCCCGTCCGCCGCGCCACCCGGTAGGAGGAGCCGTCTGGCTCACCCGAACGAGTGGGTCCGGATTGCGATCTCGCCAGAACGCCTGCTACCGCCCTCGTAGCCGGCCGACAGGCGGCGCCGGCTGATCCCCGGCCGCCGCAGAATGACACACAACGCACCGCCGCCGAGCGGGGTCAGAGGAACAGCCGGTCCATCGAGTCGGGCAGCCGCACCCAGGGAAGGCACGTCGAATCCTCCAGCGACGTCAGGGGGGAGGGGAGCGCGTGCCTGGTGGCCTTGCTCATCTCGTCCCTGATCCACTTACTCAGTGGCTGACCGCTGCGCACCACCGTGAGGTAGTCGTGCGCAAGAGGACGGTGCTGACCGTGCCAGATGGCCAACGGCCCGGCCAACCTGTAGCCGTACCGCCGGCTGACCCGCGGTAGCCACTCCCGGTGCTCGGCTTTGCTCAGCGCACCGCTCAGGCGCCGTACTTCCAGCCAGGCCAGATCCCAAGTCAGCAGGGCCAGCCAGCCGAACTGGGCCAGCGGCCGCACCCGCTGCTCACCTAACTCCACAGCCAACTGGTTCCACTGCCTCACTTTCTCGGGCCTGTACGGACAGCCGGAGTGCGCCAGGATGGAATACGCGTCCGCCTGCACCCACCGTGCGGCGACGGGGCCCAGGCGTTTCACGACCCGGTTCAGACGCTGCTGAGCCTGCACGACCTCACGCAGAGGACGGAGATCGATATAGGGACGCCGGATGCTGCGCGAGTTGTCCGTCCACCGCTGATGACGCAGACACACATGCCACGGGTCGGGCAGGATCAACCACGCCGGAGAGCGGGTCCCACGCTGCGCCGCACACAGGGAGCAAGCCTGGACGACGTAGCCGCCCGCGCGTCCCACGGCCATTCCCAGTCCTCCACCGCACCGGCGGGCATAAGAAACTCATCGCTCAGACTCACCAGGCGCTTTTGCATCTCTGCCACGGTCCGCCCGGCCAGATGGGACTGCTGCACGGACAGGTGACACCTGACCTGGCTTGCTGAGAGGCGGCCTGGAAGGATGTTGCAGTGCCCAAGCCGTATCCGAAGGAGTTCCGCGAGGACGTCGTGCGGGTCGCGCGCAACCGCGAGCCCGGCGTCACGCTGGAACAGATCGCCGCCGACTTCGGCGTCCACCCGATCACGCTGTCGAAGTGGCTGCGCCGCGCCGACGCCGAGGAGGGCGCCGGGCCCGCACCAGTGTCGGGTGAGTCGGCCGAGCTGCGCGAGGCCCGCAAGCGCATCCGGCTCCTGGAGCAGGAGAACGAGGTGCTGCGCAGGGCTGCGGCGTATTTGTCGCAGGCAAACCTGCCGTCAAAATGATGTACCCGCTCGTCCGCGAGCTGGCCGCCGCCGATGCCCCTTGCCGGGTGCCGGTGGCGGTGACGTGCCGGGTACTCAATCTGACCCGCCAGCCCTACTACCGGTGGCTGGCCTGCCCGGTCACCGATGCCGAGCTGGCCGAGGCATACCGGGCCAACGCCCTGTTGAACGCGCACCGCGACGACCCGGAGTTCGGCCACCGCTTCCTCCTCGACGAGGCCCGCGCAGCCGGTGAGCCGATGGCCGAGCGGACCGCCTGGCGGATCTGCCGCGACAACCAGTGGTGGAGCGCGTTCGGCAAGCGCAGAGGCCGCGGGAAGACCGTCAAGGCCGGCCCTGCGGTCCACGACGACCGGGTGCGGCGCGTCTTCACCGCCGACGGGCCGAACCGGCTGTGGCTGACGGACATCACCGAACACGCCACCGGCGAGGGCAAGCTGTACCTGTGCGCGGTCAAGGACGTCTACTCGGGCCGCATCGTGGGCTATTCCATCGATGCCCGGATGAAGTCCAGCCTCGCCGTGAGAGCCCTTGAATCCGCCGTCGCCCGTCGCGACCAGGTCGCAGGATGCATTGTGCATTCCGACCGCGGGTCGCAGTTTCGCTCACGGAAGTTCGTCGCAGTTCTCGCACGTCACAGCATGATCGGATCGATGGGGAGAGTCGGTGCCGCCGGCGACAACGCGGCCATGGAGAGCTTCTTCGCGCTGCTGCAGAACAACGTCCTCGACCGCCGTACCTGGGCCACCCGCCAGGAGTTGCGGATCGCGATCGTGACCTGGATCGAGCGCACCTACCACCGACGCCGCGCCAGAAACGCCTGGCCCGATTGACCCCCGTCGAGTACGAGACCATCATGACCCCAGCCGCAGCCCTGGCTGCATAAACCCCGCTGTCACCCGATCATGCAGCAGTCCCGATTGGCCAGCCGCTCGCGGGCATACCGGCTGACATACATCTCGGTGTACTGCGCGTCCACCGGCATCGGGCCGCTGCCCATACTGGCCAGTACCGCCTCCACCGGGCGTAGATTGCGGGCGGCCAGCCGGGTCACATACGAACCCGTCGACTCTCCTTGCAAAAACCGCAAACCCAGGTGCATCCGGCGCCGTCCCAACAACGGGTCCCGCCCCGTCATGGCACCCTCCCCACGCAGCGTCCGGCCGCCAACTCCCTCATCTAACTCCGACCGAACCCCGCCGGCCGCCACCGACCAACCATCTGAACAAAACCGGCACCCGCCCGACCCCGGCGCTGATCACATATCGCGCCCACCAGGTCAACCATGGCCATCTCCGGTCGGAACCGCCCGAGCGCCGGAGCACCTGCCACACTGCCCCGAGGAAGAAGCACGCGGCCCCTGGGCCCGCAGGCACCGAGTTCGGCCGAGAGGGAATCGGAGCGCCGCATGTCTGGCCGTGCTCAACTGCGCCCCCACCAGGAAGAGGCCATCGAAGCGGGAGCGCATGCCCTCCTGCACCGACGACTGCCCGCCGCAACCATCGTCGCCGCCTGCGGCACCGGTAAAACCCTCATCGGCAAGCGCATCGCCGAACACTTCGCACCCCGCGGCCCCGTCCTCGTGGTCGTCCCCACCCTCGACCTGCTGACACAGACCGCAGCCCGCTGGCTCGCAGACGACGGCTTCGACCAGCTCATCGGCGTGTGCTCACTGCCCGGCGTGTACGACCGCAGGCTTCGCGGCCATCTCGCGCTCATCTCCAGCCCCCAGGCACTGGCGAGCCGCGTCGCCTGCGGCGGCCGCACCGCCGTCTTCGCCACCTACGACTCCCTGCCCACACTGGTCCGGGCCCACCAATCCCACCACCTGCCCAAGTGGGCCTTTGCCCTGGCCGACGAAGCCCACCGCACCAGCGGCAACTGGGACAAACAATGGGGACTCATCCACGACGACCGCGCCGTCCCTGCCGCGCACCGGCTCTACATGACCGCAACCCCCGCAACTGGCGCATCCCCGCCCGGCCACGGCAGGCACACCCCCGCCTCGTGCGACTCGCCTCCATGGACGACCCCACCGTCTATCACCTCAGCCTGGCCGACGCCATCGAGCGCGGCATCCTCGCTGAATACCAGCTCGTCATCCCCGAAGTCCGAGACCGCGGACTCCTCGACGTCCTCCACACGGACCGGCCCACCCCGCACCTGGACGGCCTGCGTCTGGCAACGATGCAGGCGATGCTGCTGACCGCCATGGCCGAACACGACGTCCGCACCATCCTCACCTTTCACGGCCGTATTGCCGCCGCCCGCGGCTTCGCCGACTCCCTGCCCGAAACCGCCCACGCCCTCGCCGACCACACCGGCATCCGCAACCCCTGGGCACGCGCCCTGTACACCGGCCAGCCGCCCTGGCAACGCCACGCCTACCTCCGCGAGTTCACCCACTTCTCCCCCTCACCCCCGGCAGCGCCGCCGACCGTCATGACGGCGCCGTCCTGTCCAGCGTGCGGGTGCTGTGCGAAGGCGTCGACGCCCCCGACACCGACGGCATCTTCATCGCCGACCCCTGCCGCAGCCCCGTCAAGATCGCACAGACCATCGGACGAGCCCTGCGCAAACCCCCCGGCCAGGCCAAACGCGCCTCGATTTTCCTCCCCGTCTACCTCGCCCCCAGGCAGAAGCTGCACGAGGCGATGGAGTCCTCCGCCTTCTCCGACTTCTGGGCCTTCTTCAACGGCCTGGCCGTCTACGACAGCAAGCTCCACGAGCGCTTCAGCAGCCACAAGAAGCGGCGGCTGCAACCCGTCCCAGCCCGCCCCCACCGTGCCGCAGAAGTCAACCGCACCCTGAAACTGCTCACCCACAAACCCCGCAACAACGCCTTCTGGGACAACGGCTGGCACGCCGCCCGGGCCTTCCACAGCCAGCACGGACACCTGAACGTGCCCAGCGAACACGTCACCAGAAACGGCCTGGCCCTCGGACAATGGATCGGACAGCAACGCTCCCGTACGCCGCAGGCGCACTGCCCATCGAACGCATCGCCGCCCTGACCAGCCTGGGCATCTCATGGCCCCACCCGCCCGAGAGCTTCGAACACCACCTCAACCGCGCAGCAGCCAGCGCCACCCGCCACGGCACCCTCGCGCTCGGCAAACACGCCCACTGAGGTTCCCCCGTTGCTCGGGAGGGGCTGATCAGCTGGTCAGAGCGGGTTGGCGGGGTTTCAGGTTCACTCGTTCGGACGCTGCCTGCTCGGCGTAGTGCTTCTCTTCGAACTCGACGGGGCTGAGGTAGCCGAGGCGTTTCTGGATGCGCCGACTGTTGTAGAACCCGTCGATGTACTCGAAGAGCGCGAGGTTCGCCTCGGCCCGGGTGGCGAAGGTGCGGCCGCGGAGGCCCTCGGTCTTGATGAGCATCCAGAGGTTCTCCGCCAGGGCGTTGTCGTACGAGTCCCCGACGGAGCCCATGGATGCCTCAATTCCTGCCCGCACCAAGCGTGTTGTGAGCTTCACGGACGTGTACTGACAGCCGTGGTCCGCATGGTGAATCAGCTGGCCGGGCTCGACCTCCCGGGACGCGAGGGCGTACTCGAGGGTGGCCAGCACGAGGTCGGCGTCCGCGTGGGCGGAGGTCTCCCAGGCCACCACCCGACGGGAGAACGCGTCCCTGATCGCCGACAGCCACAAGGGTCCCTCAAGGGTCGAGATCATGGTGAGGTCGGTGACCCACAGCCGGTTCGGCCTGTCGGCGGTGAAGTCGCGCCTGACCAAATCCGGGGCGAGGTCGGCGTCCCGGTCGCGGCGGGTGAAGCCCTTGCCCGTCCGGCGAGGACTGATCCCGGCGAGGCCGGCTTCGCGCATGAGCCGTTCGACTCGTTTGCGGCCGACGTAGACGCCTTCGCGCTTCAGGACGGCGTGCACGCGGGGCGAGCCGTAGATTCCGCCGGAGTCGGTGTGGATCTGCTGGATCTGCCTGGTCAGCTCGGTGTCCCGGCGGTGCCGTTCGCACGGCTCCTTCTTCGCCCGGCGCCAGCGGTAGTAGGTGGAGGAAGGGATGTGCAGTTCCCGGAGGGTGGGCTCGACCTCCAGGTTCTCGTGCTCGTCGAGGAGCGCGGTCACCTGGGCCGGGTCGGGTCGAGCTGTGCCGCGAAAAAAGCCGAGGCCGTCCGCAGGATCTCGTTGGACCGCTTGAGCTGGGTGTTCTCCTTGCGCAGCGCGGCCAGCTCGGCGCGTTCGTCGCTGGTGAGCAGGTCGTCGCGTTCGCCGGCGTCGGCCTCGGCCTGGCGGATCCAGCCGCGCAGGGCCTCATGATGGACACCGAGTTCCTCGGCCATGCGGCGGATCACGGGCTTCGGCTCCGCAGTGCGGTACATCCGCACCGCGCGCTCACGCAACTCCAGTGGGTATTTCCTCGGGGCAGGCATCAGCAGGGCTCCTCTCTGTGAGTCCTACCTGACCTGCTGTCACCATTCTCCGCATCTCGGGGGAACCTCACACAGCGGCGACCGCCGAATCGCCGCCTGGCTGGAGACCATGCGACGCCGCGCCGACACCGGCCAGCTCGCCCCCGCCCGCATCGCCTCCTCCAAGCAGTCGACCCCTTCTGGAACCCACCCTGGAGCCTGCGCTGGCAGTACACCTACGTCCAGATCCGACGCCGCCTGACCAGCAGCGACTGGCGATGCGCTTACCACCGCCCCGCCGACCGCGACTCATCCTGGGACACCTGGCTGGATCGCCAGATCAACGACCACCACCTCCTCGACTCCCAGCAGAACACCTGCTGGATGCCCTCACCCGCGCATGCCCCGACGCCCACCCCCACAGCATGCTTCTCACCCGGCCCGCCAACGTACGCGCCCGCGCCTTCAACCGCGGACTGCGAGCCGCCCGCCAGTACCACGCCCGCCACGGCCACCTGCAGGTGCCGGCCGACCACGCCGAAGACCTCGACGGCACACCTGTCCGCCTCGGCGCCTGGCTGCTACGCCGCCACCGCGACCGTGCACAGCTGACCCCCGAGCAGCAGACCGCGCTCGAAGTCCTCGGATTCCACACACTGCCCGTCTTCCTGGCCCCCGCCCCCTACGACGCCGCGGCATGACCCCCTACGTGCCCGGCAGCAGGCCGGTCAGCCACCAGGCTCAGGCCCGCAGCACCGCCGACCACGGCCACGGCATCGGCAACCGAATACAACACCCGGCCACCGCGCCTACGCCGCTGAACCCGCTCCTGCCCCACGAGCGCCTCCAGTGCCCGCCGCATGGCCGGCTCCTTGAGCCTCCGGCCCGGATGGGCCCGGCGCAGTACAGCGGTCACCTCGCTGGAGGACAGTGGCCTGGCCTGACACCGCAGTTCCTCAACGATCAGCTCCCGCAGCTTCGGCTCCTTGGCCGCGGCCAGGCCAGCAGACGGCCTCACTGCCGACCCTCGCGGCCCGGACGCCGCGTCGCCCAGCGCACTGGCACCGGCAAAGGCGGCCGGGCCATGAGCAACGACGGTGCCACTGTCTGCCACCGCCAGCGTCGTCAGCTCCTGCTGCATACGCGTCAGCCACGCGTGTTCTCTGTCCAGGGCCCGCAGCGGCGGTGTAGCGTAGCGAACTCCTCTTCGATCCGCTGGCGTTCCACCGCAACGCCTTCCAGGTCAGCCGCCAGCATGGCTGTGTACCGGGCACGCAACGACGAGGACACCACGACGGGTTCTGGCATGAATCCGCCCTCCACCACATCAGACGAGGCCGTCCCCGACGTTATCGACGCATCTTGCACTGCCCCCTGAAAGCCCGCAACGAACCGGTATCCGTCCACAACAGCTCGCTCCTGAAACAAATCCGTCCTCGACACGACCACCATCAGACGCAGATGACGCGTTGAGGACCGCACGAGTCTCGTTCATGCTGCCGACCTACTGGGGTAGGGCCGCGTAGCTGCCCTACGCGGCGGCAGCTACCGCCACATGCAGATTGCTACTTCTGCGGTACAGCACAGTGACCGATACCGACGCAACGGCCGGACACCTTCGCACAGTTCCCGGCACTTGTCCGCGTGGCGGTATGTCCGCTCCACAGAGCAAGCCGCGACTGCCGCAGAGACCCCGCGTTTCCCCATGTGGTCGGTGCGGTCTCTCAGCGCCGTTGTGCAGCAGTGTTCCGGTGGGGGCGTGGCAGGGTTTATCGGCTGCCCGGCGGCTTCGGCCACGGGACTCCCGCGGCGGCTGCGTCCAGCAGGTCGCCCAGACGCAGCCAGGCGGTGGGCCCGGATTGGGTGGCGGGGCAGGCCGCGAAGCGGCCCCAGGCGTCCTGGTCGGTGCCCAGGGCCTCGCGTACGGTGGCGACCACCGCAGGGTGCGCGGTTCCGTGGCGGTCGCTCCGGGCGCGCAGCGCCGACCAGGCTGGCAGGGCACGCACGAGTGCAGGGCCGGCCTCCGGTCCAGCCAGGACCAGGCGGGTCCAGGCCTCACGCCAGGAGGGTCCGCCTCCGAGGTTCGTGCGCAGACGCTCGGTGAGAGGAAGCAACACCGTGTCGGGGGAGCTGTGGCGGCGCAGCACTTCCTCGAAGTCGTCGTGGGACCGGTATCCGCTGGCGGCGCAGGAGAGAAGGGCCTTCTCCACGAGAGAGTCGTCGCCGGCATGCCGGTCCAGGTAGTCACTCAGCGCCTGCGTCTGGATGCGGGCCAGGTCGCGCACGGCCATTTCGTCCGGGGCTCCGAGCGCGGTCCAGCGGCGGTCCGCGCCGGCTGCGGGGGCAGGATCGGCGAGGACACGCTCGATTGTGCCGAGGATCTCCTGGAGCTCGCCTCGCTCGTCATGACGTGGCTGGAGACCTGAGCGGCGATATCTCAGCCGCTCGCGCGCGTCGCGGACGATGGGAAGGACCCCGGCCTTGATGTCCTCGGTGATGGTCGGAAGGCGCAGCACCATGTCGCGGACCCAGGCCACCTCGCGCGCGGTTATCCCCCAAGAGCGCTTCTTAGGCTCCCAGTACGGCAGGGCGCGGGCGGCGGTCTTGGCGAACTGCGCGGCGAGGTCGGTGAGCATAGCGGTGGACGCCTGCCAATGGACAGGCCGGTATCCGTCTTTGGCCTGCGTGGGGTTGAGGAGGTGGCGCCAGGTCCCTGAGGCCGCGCGCTGTACCCAGGTGACGGGGGCGCAGCACCCCATGTCGAGCAGCGTGGTGCTCTTACAGCGCAGGGCATGGTGGAAGGGCACCTGCTCCTCGTCCGTAAGGGCGGACAGGTCCGTGGCGAAGTGGTCCAGGACCTGCTGCTCGTCCGATCCGGCGCGGAGCATGCGGCAGCCCCGGGCCAGCAGCACCTCGAAGGAGAAACGCTCAAGGTCGGCCTTGGCGAGCTCGGCCAGCAGCGCTGGTTCGACGGCCCATGGCAGACTGCCGAGCAGCTCGTCGCAGATCACCCGCTCAGCGTCGGTGCCGACAGCCCACGCTATGAGCTCCCGGTGACGCTGCGGGTGCCGGTCGAGCACCTGACGCCACATGCTCTGCCACGCTTCGTAAGCCTGTTTGTACTGCTTCCACTCGTCGCCGGTGTCGGATCCCTCGCCCACTTCTTCGGGGTCAGGCACGGTGGGCAGCGTGTCCCGAGCGGCTTCGAACACCAGAGTGTGCAACGGGCCTTGCCGGAGTACGGTCTGGGGCGGAGTCGGCTTTTGGAGCAGCTGCGCAGTCATGGGCAGCGGTGCGCCGCTGCGGGTACGCAGCTCCGCAGCGACCGCGGCGGCGAGGCATTCACCAGCACGCGGCGTCCCGAGCAAGCCCAACTGATCGATGGTGCATCGCCTGAGCGTTTGCTCCCGCAGGGAGGTCGGGCACGACGGGTGCTCGAGGGCGGCCGCGACCAGTCCCGGCCGCGGACCGAAGCCAGACGGATCCGCTTCGGCCTCTGGACCTGCCGCCACGGCTGCCTCCAGAAGCCATGAAGGTGCCTCTTGCGCATACGGGCCCGACAGCAGAGCTTCCATGAGGACTGACTGGTCGTACCGAGGCTGCGCCGTCCCGACCTGCTGTGTCGCCAGTTGCACCACAGGGTCGTCCGGGCCGCAGGCGGCCATTGCAGTAAGGAGAAATTCCAAGGGGAGCACAATGCTGGAATCTTGGCCGGTCACGGGTTCTTCTCCGTCGCATCTTGTAGGGCTGCTCGGTCGGCATGCTGCCGTACGTCACCGACATTGGCTGCGCTGGCACCGGCGCAGCCGCGCTGCGCGGTCCGCTGCCTTGCTTTCAGGCCCTGATGTAGGAGGCGTCCGCCTGACCTCATTCCGCTGAAGCGTCCGGTTGCCGACTGGCCCCGGCCCCATGAGCTGCTGACTTTGATACGCGTGCGGCGTGAGATCCCGGAGACTATCGCCCGGGCCGGGTCCTGCACTGGAACGCGGCGCGGCCTTCTCCCGACGGAGTCGGTCGAGCACAGGGACCACAGGCTACGCAGACTGTCTACCAGCAGCTGGGCGGGACGCGATCCCGGAGGGTGCGCCCGGCGCGCGGTGGTCCATTCCACGAGCATGCGGCCCGCCATGCGGGCCATCCCGGCAGAGTTCACATCGAAGTGGCGGTAGCGCCCCTCCGACGCCATGTGCCACATAGCGTCCAGAGACTCTCGCACCTGCTCCCGCAGGGACTGCAACTCCTCGTCGGCCAAGGCCAGGAAGGTATCAAGCCGCTCCATGCCGGACGTTTCGCTGCGCTCTGCGAGCTGTTCGCTGTGACAGTGCGCTGCGAGCAGCCACGCTGCCCGGGACCGCTCGGGCGGTCCGGCGAACGCCATGGCTGCGCGCAGGTCCGCCATGAACACGCTGTCGTGCGTCGGCAAGGCCGCGCGTTCAGCCAGATGAGCACGCCGCAGACGCGTTCGTCGAGCTCGGCGCGCGATGCTGTCGCCAGGTCGCGGCGGCGTCGGAGATTGTCTCTCATCTGCTGGACGGCCGCTTGGTTCTCCATGTCCAGAAAGGCTGCGGCTTCTGCCCAGTTGTACCAGGGTTCCTCCTGGCCGCGGTGCTCCGCCGGGATGCGCTCCAATGCCTCATTGTCTCGTTTCCGGGCCATGCTGTACTGAGGGAAATAGGCCTTAAGCAGGGCTGCGCGCACGGGATCGAAGGGCACCGGCACCTCGTTGAAGAACGCCAGAAGTGCCAGGTCGTCGTTGGTTCTGCACAGCGGAGCACATACCAGGAGCCCTGCAACGAGGGCGGCTGTCTCCGGTGGGTAGACCTTGGTGTTGCCGATCTCCAACTGCGTGTCCGGTCCAGGCCGGGGGATCAGCCCGGCCGTGCGCCACCGTTCCAGTTGGTAGGGGCTCAGCTTCAGGCCGGATGCGGCTGTGATTCGGATCAAGTGGCGGTCTGCCGCACTGGGTTGAGTTCTCACCATAGGCTCAACGTACGGAAGGGCGTTCCGAAGTCCTCGTAAGTGAGCGCGGGGCGCTGGACGTTCGCGGCTTCGAGCCGGGTCGGGGAATGTCGTGTTGCCGCAGCGGGCGGGGATGGCATGCCCTGTGACAGGCGGGGCGGCGTGGCCGCCTGCTCGATCCGGCGCAGACAGCACGCTGGGCCCGATGTACCTGCCCGGCCCCAAAAGAAACGAAAAGAAATCAAACAAAGTCAAGCCATCATGCATTGTGATGAATCGGCGGTAATGGGTGGCGACCTCGCGGCTGACCTCCCCATCCTTGGACGGTGACCACATATCCGGGTACGCCCCGTGAAGCACTCCAGCTGCCCGCCATCAACCTCAGCGTGACCCATGTCGGCCTGGATACCTCACGCCTCGGGAACGTCCGACAGCAAGGCCGCCAGACGGAGATCACACTCAACAGAACCCGAGCCGTCCTGATCGCCCTGAACGCCGTCGGCGGCGCCGAACAGGTCCGGCAGCTGAACGAATTTTTTGCCTGGCCCCTATGGCGAGGAGCGGCCATCCCGTCGGTCAGCCCCGAGTGGACGGCAGTTTTCAGCACCGCAGCCAGAGCCCTGGAGGGCATCCACGGTGCCGCTCCTCAAGAAGGCAAACCGATGATCATCCGCCCTGCGGTCTGCGACCGTCTCACCGACGCGATGTGGGAGATGCTGCAGACGCAAAACTGCGTCGTGCTGTGTACGGGCGTGGCCGGCGACCCCACTGCACCGCAGCTCGGAGCCGCCGCCAGCGATGGAAGCCTCCACGCCGCCCTTGCACGAGTGATCCTGCACTGACCTGAGATTTGCCCGACGATAATCTCAGATCTCCTCGGCCCACTTCGCCATCAGGACGCCGCGGATGACCTGTCTCGGGATGCGCGGCACCCTGCCAGCGTCTCATCCGGCATCGATAGCCAGCTCCCATCACCCGGAGAGTAATACATGGGCTGAACTGCCTTTTGTGCCGCGCAGGCTGTTGAGTTGATGGTGCGGCGCGCAAGGCGAGTCCGGGGCTCGGGTGGCGGCAGACGGAGGCGGGTGACGAAAGAATGCCCCCGTGTTTCAGCGGTCGGCGTCTGCGGGGCGCTTCTCGGCCTGGGCGGCGGTCGTGGGCTCCGGTGCGGCGGGGGCGGTGTAGAAGACCGAGGTGCCCTGCTTGGTGCGCTGGGCCTGGCTCTTGGCCACGAGTCCTTCGAGCGTGACGCGGACGACCTTGGTCTTGATGCCGCGCTCGGGATGGGCCTGGCCGAGCGCGGCGGAGATCTCGGCGGCGGAGCGCGGTTCGCTCTGCTCGGCGAGGTGGTGGCGGATGAGGTCGACCAGGGTGGGCCGGGCCGTCTTCGCCGTGCCGGACGCCTTGGCCGCGGCCTTTTTGGCGGCGGGCTTCCTCGCCGTCCGCTTGCCGGGCTCGGCGGCGGCTGCCTTCCGGGAGAGGGCAGGGCGGCACTGTCGGGCCCGGCTGCGGGCTTGGCCGGCGCCGTGGTGAGGCCGAGTGCCTGCTGCACGCTCACCAGCACGGTGTGGTCCTGCCGCAGGGCGGTCAACCGCTCCTGAAGGGCGGTGATTTCCGCCCCGATGCGCTCCTGCTCCTGGACGTTGCGTTCGAGGTCGCCGGTCACCTGGGCACGGTATTGCGACGCCAGTTCGGTGGTGGGGGCCTGGGTTTTTGGCATGACGGGGCCTTTCGTCGGCTCGCCGGCCACGCCGCCGGGAGGTGTCGGTGTGTGCGCGTGGTCGGGAGCGGGCTGTCCGCGCACTGGACTGTGTGCGGGACCGCGGGGGCTGCGGCCTGCGCCAGCGTAGACCCGGCAACGGCGGGGGAACCGGACGTTGCTGTCGAGAGCTGTCTGCCCCTGGCTCTTCGAGAGGGGGCGGTTGCCTGCCGGCCGGTGTCAGTGTCCTGGCCGGGGCAGTGTTGGTAACTGCCAGGAGATCTCGTCGGTTTCCCGGTCGTGCTGCCAGCCGGCCAGGGTCTGCGATGCCACCAGCCGGTCGAGGAGTTCTGTGGTCTGCTGCGGGGAGTGCCCGCACAGTCGGGCGAGGATGTCCATCTCGACGCGGTGTTCGGCGTGGGCGGAGGCGTGTGCGGCCAGCACCAGGGCGGTCAGCCGCAGTGCGGGTGGCGCGGCCCGGCAGGGCCAGGGGTGCGGGGTGCAGTGCCCAGTGGGCGGCGCGGCGGCGGGCGCGGCGAGTGGGTGCCTGGTCCAGGGCCGCGGCATCGAGCAGCCGCAGCTGTACGGGTGCCGATTTGAAGTCCGGCGGTTCCAGCCAGCCGACGTGGGCCAGTTCCTGCCACAGTTCGCGGTGTCCGCGCAGGCGCATGCCGCGCAGCAGGCCTACCGGAAGCCGGACCCGTGCGCGGGTGTCGGTGCGCAGGGCGCATTGCAGGGCCAGGAGCCGGGCGGCGGGGGAGGTGAACCGGGGCAGCGCGGCGGCGAGGTAGGTGAGCGTCTCCCGCACGCGCACCTGTTCCTTGAGCCCTGGACGAAACCCGGGGTGTGCGGGGGCTGGTCGGCCGGGGGAGGGTGCGGCCGGGAGGAGCCGATCAGCGTGTCGGGCACGGCGGCGGTATGGCTGGTGGCCGCCGCGCAGGCCGCGCAGGTGTCGGCCAGTCGCCAGGTGCGGCCGCTGCGGTCGCGGGTGAGGGCGAGCAGTACCGGCCCGGCACACCCGCGGTGCCGCGGATGCCACCAGCAGCCCTGCGTTCGGCACTGGCAGCTGCGCAGGTACGTCGGCAATGCGTCGGTGCGGGCATGGCGGGCCAGATGCGTCAGGGCGGCGGATCGTGCGGAGGCGGCCTCCAGGGGAGCGGCAGGAGGAGCGCAGGAGAGGCAGGCGAGCGTCAGGCCGCCCGCTCGCGGACGCAGCTCCACTGTCCAGATACGCCGCACCGCGGTATGCGCGCCGGCAAGCCTCATCGGCTGGTCGTCCTCCCAACTGTCCGTACTGCGATGGCCGGTGCCCCGGCGCCAGGAGGCCGGAGACGGACGCACGGTAGTGCGGATCCTTGTACCGCACGTCACCCGCTCCCAGTAAATAGTGCAGAAATCTGCACTGACAGGGCGGATATCCGAACCTTCGGATGGTGGGGTGACGATCTTGCCGCCCGACCCCGACACCACCGCACTGCGCCTCCAGCTGGCGCGCCTACGGGTCGAACGCGGCTGGAGCTTCGACGAACTCGCCAGCCGCAGCGGCCTGGCCCGGCGCACCCTCATCGACCTCGAACACGGCCGCGCCGCCGCAACGTCGCCACCTGGCACGCCCTCGCCCACGCCTTCGACGTGCCGATCGACCACCTGCTGGGCGCCCTGTGCTCCGACCACACCCCGCCCGGCACCCACACCCCCTGACACCGCCCCCTCCGCATAAAGAGGGAGCGCAAGGAATCACCCGAATCGACGAGCAGACACCGAACGCCCGATCGCATACCGGCTGATCCGTTCGGGCGCGCGCTGGGCCGGCCGGGGGACATCCCCGCCGCAGCACCCCCCATGACCGCGTGCCGCCTGGCACTTTGCCCGCCATGCGCCCCCACTCCACCCCGGCCACCACTGGGACGGCAGCCCCCGCCCCCGCCAGCCCCGCCGCTCCCTGCAGGTCGCCGCGCACAGCCCCAGCCGCCTGCTGCGCGCCGGACAGACCGGCCGCTGCCGCAGCTGCGGCAACCGCATCGACTGGCACCAGCGCACCGACCACCGGCCCATCGCCCTGCACCCGGCGGAAGTCGCCACCGCCGACGTGCCCGAAGCCTGCCGCTGGCACCTCAGCGGCGGCATCGCCCACCCCCATGACGACGGCAGCGGCTGGTGCCGCATCCCGCACGCCGCCCTCTGCCCCCGGCCCACCACACACCCCCGCGCCACCGATCCCCGCCTCATGGCGCTGCGCCGCCAACTCGCCGTGCGCTCCCGCCGCCTGATCGACACCGGCACCTTCACCCCTGCGTCCCCCACGCCCGCCACCACGCTCCCGAACACCGACCGTGACCGGCCGGTCCGACCCGTCGTGCGAATTCTCCTGACGCATTACCTCGGCGAAGGCCCCGTCGCAGACATCCGCTGCATCGCCCAGACCCGCCAGCGCCACCGCTGCACCCAGCCGATCCTCGACCCGGCCCACCCGGCCGGGCGCTGGACGCTGCTGCCCATCCAGCCCCACCGCGGCCAACTCGCCCTCCCCGGCGGAAGCATGGCCGTCTACGATCTCAACCACCTGCCCTACGCCGAGCAACTGCGCTGGCGCGCCCAACGCTGCACCACCCACACCGCCGCCCCCGCCGCTGCCGACCTGGCCCTGGCCGACTGGCAGCCCCTCGACCCGCTCCTGCACGCCGCCCACCTCCACACCCGGCTGCCGCACCCCGCGCCGCCCCAGCCCCACCGGCGGTGAAAAATGCCGCACCACGCCCTGGAGATCACCCTCACCCGCCCCTGAACCCGGCCGAACTCGACGCGGCCTGCCGCAGGATGCCGCTCGCCGCCAACTGCGACACCACCCGCCTGATGGCACTCGTACCCGCCAAGACCCCCGACCGGGCCGCCCACCGGCTGCGCCGACGCCTCACAGACCGGCTCCCCCTCGACGTGATCACCACCCACTACCCGGACGCGAGCGGACAGGTGCTGCTCAACCTCGCCCTCCCGCCCGCCGCACACACAGCCCTTCAGACGACGGCCCTCCAGACCGGACAAAAGCCCGAGCGCCTCCTGGAACGAGCCGTCCACCGGGCCCTCGCCGAGCACACCGATCACGAAGTGAAACGCCTCGAGCACGACGTACGCCGGCTTCTCGCCCACACCGCCCCCGCCCACCTCCTGGCCGCGATGGGGCACGCACTCACCCGAACCCCCAAGGACCCACGCCATGAACCCGACCGACGAGCAGACCGCCGCAGCCGACGCCTTCACCACCGGCGACCACCTGACGGTCCAGGCCGCGCGGGCACCGGCAAGACCACCACCCTGGCCCTGCTCGCCCGCACCACCACACGCCGCGGCCGCTACCTCGCCTACAACCGCGCCATCGCCCAGGACGCCGCGGCCCGCTTCCCCAAGAACGTCCTGTGCAAGACCGCCCACGCCCTGGCCTACGCCGCCGTCGGCCACCGCTACACCCGCCGCCTGAACGCACCCCGCCGCCCGGCCTGGCAGACCGGACAAGCCCTCGGCCTCACCAAAGCCCTCCGCATCGGCGACCGCGACGTCACCCAGAAGGCCCTCTCCAACGCCACCCTGCGCACCGTGATGCGCTTCTGCCACACCGCCGACACCACGATCACCCGCCACCACGTCCCCCGCCTGCGCAACCTGGAAGACAGCGACCTCCACACCCAGCTCGCCGCCCACATCGTGCCCTTCGCCCACAAGGCCTGGGCCGACCTGCAGCACCCCGACGACGGCGCGGTGCGCTTCGACCACGACCACTACCTGAAGATCTGGGCCCTCACCCACCCGAAACTCGAAGCGGACTTCCTGCTGCTGGACGAGGCCCAGGACACCAACCCCGTCGTCGAACAGATCTTCCTTCACCAGCGCGGCCACGCCCAACTGGTCATGGTCGGCGACTCCGCCCAGGCCATCTACCACTGGCGCGGCGCCAAGGACGTCATGACCGGCTTCGACGGCACCCAGCTCGCCCTCTCGCAGTCCTTCCGCTTCGGCCCCGACCTCGCCGCGGAAGCCAACCGCTGGCTCCACCTGGCCGACGCCCCCATCCGCCTCACCGGCACCCCCACCGTGCCCACCGAACTCGGCCCCATCACCCGCCCGGACGCTGTGCTGTGCCGCACCAACGCCGGCGCCATGGCCCAGGTCATGACCCTCATGGCCGCCGGATACTCCGTCGCCCTGGCCGGGGGAGGAGACAGCCTGCGCACCCTCGCCCTCGCCGCCCGCGACCTCAAGGAAGGCCGCCGCACACACCACCCCGAACTGACCCTCTTCCCCTCCTGGGGCGACCTGCAGGACTATGCCGCCCACGACCCGGCCGGACGCGACCTACAGCCCCTGGTCCACCTCGTCGACACCCACGGCACCGAGGCCATCCTCACCGCCGTCGACCACCTTGTCCCCGAACCGCACGCCCAGGTCACCGTCTCCACCGCCCACAAGGCCAAGGGGCGCGAATGGCCCTGTGTGCTGATCGCCGACGATTTCGAGCGCACCCAGGACAACCACTTCGGCGATCGCACGGGCGTTCCGGCGCCGCCCGGCCCCATCGACGGTGCCGAAGCCCGCCTGGCCTACGTGGCCGTCACCCGCACTCGCCGGCGCCTGGATCTGGGAGGCCTGTCCTGGATCCACGGCCACCCCGATCTGCCAGAACCGCCCTCACAAAACGAGACTCCTGCCCGGGAACATCTGCCGGACTCGCACGGTTGAAAGGAACGTGGTGGAGGGGACAGTGTCCTGGGCCTCATCTATCGCCTGCAGGGACGATCGTTCGGCTGAAGCCCTGCAGAGCCTTTCGCCGCGTAGGCGACCGCCCTTCACGCCACACATACTGATCAGTCCCGCTCCGGCTGAGTGCCGGGCGGGGCTGACTGCTGAGACGACCTGGCTCGTCGCGGCTTAGGTTCTGTCTCTTCGGTCAGCGTCGTGTCCGGCCGGTTGAGGATGCCCGCGAGGTGGAGTGCGGCCTGATAGGCGATCGCGAGCTTGTCGGTTCGTGTAGCCAGGCCGCGCCACTGCTTGAGGCGGTGATGCACCGCTCGACGGTGTTCCGCTGCCTGTATGCCTCGCTGCCGAAGCCGGGCGGACGACCACCGAGTCGGCCTCGCCGCAGGCGGTGGCCGACTCGGTCGGACGGCTGCGAGATGACCGCACGGATGCCCCGGCGTCGCAGCTGGCTGCGGATGGCACGTGAGGAATACCGCGCGGCCGGGCGTTGTCATGTTGTTGGGTGCGTGACTGTCTGATGGCGCGTCGGGGCGTGGTGGGCTTGCGCTTCGGGCCTGGGGGCCGCGGCGGGCCGGCCGGCAGCGCCGGTGATCTGGTCCCAGATCGCGAAGCGGATAGTCATCTCGGCTCGGTAGCCGGAGGCTGTCATCAGGTGGCGGTGGGGCCTGAAGTGGGCGAGATACCGCCGAACGCGGACAGGAACCGCTGCGCCCCGCCGACGGAGCGGAAGCCTTTCATCGCGCGCTCGCGCTGCCTCGTCGGCTGATGACTGTTTTCGGCCCGGTTGTTCAGGCCCTGGTGACAGCGGTGCTCGACGGAGGGCATCGCCTCGCGGTGGGCGGCGCCGGAGGAGCGGAGTTTGTCGGTGACGATCACTCGTGGCACCGACTGGGTGGCCTTCATCAGCTTCCTGAAGAACCGCTTGGCCGCGGCCTTGTCACGGCGGTTCTGCACGAGGATGTCCAGCACGATCCCGTCGGCGTCCACCGCCCGCCACAGGTACTTCCGCTCTCCGTTGATCTTGATGAAGACCTCGTCCAGGTGCCATTTGTCCCCCGGGCGGGGGCGTCGGCGGCGCAGTGCGTTGGCGTAGGACTGCCCGGAACTTCAGGCACCACCGCCGGATGGTCTCGTGGGAGACGAGCACGCCGTGCTCCAGCATCAACTCCTCGACCTCGCGGAAGCTGAGCGGAAGCGGTGGTACAGCCACACGCAGTGCGCGATGATCTCCACCGGGTACCGGTGACCCTTGTACGACGGCGGCGCGGACGACACGAGCGAACCCCTCCCTGGCACGACCAGCTCCAAGATCGTCTCAGGCCGGTCAGCCAACGTGACAATGCCCTTCCGGCAGAGCCGGGCGTTCCGGAGAGAACGGTTGCATCCACTTCTTCTTCGCCGGATGCTGGTGCCAGGCCAGCAGGGTGAGCGGGGAGACGATCCGGTGCCCGCGCAGGGCTCGGGGCAGCAGTCGGGCGAGCGCGGCGAGCAGCGCCCGGTCCGGCCAGCCGGGCTTGCGCGGAGACCTGACGGCGCAGCACCGCGACCTCGTGCCGCAGGATGAGACTTGGCGTTCTTCGCCGAGTAGGGTCGACACAGCAGAGCGAGCCACGCGAAGATCCGCGTGGCGAGCAGATAGATCATGGTGCGGACGACTCCTCGGGCTCCCGGTCCCGCCGCGCCGGACCTCTTGAACCGGTGGTTGAGCTTGCGGCAAAAGAGATACCATCTAGTCGGTATGAAGAAGAGGAAGGCCCTTCCCGTGCACGTCGTGACCCGGTCTGGTTCATGACGACCCAGTCGGAACGGAGCAGAGAAGATGAGACCTCCCCGCCGCACCACCATCGCCGGCCCGAAGCAGCTCCTCGACCTCGTCGGCAAGGATCTCGGGGCCAGTGAAGTCCAGGTCGTCACCCAGGCAGAGGTGAACCAGTTCGCCGACATCACCAAGGACCACCAGTGGATCCACGTCGACGTGGAGCGGGCCAAGGCCGGACCCTTCGGCACCACCGTCGTCCACGGGTTCTTCACCCTTGCCCTCGTCCCGAGGCTCCTCCAGGACATCCTCGAGGTCAAGGAGTTCTCCATGGGCGTCAACTACGGACTCGACCGGGTCCGGTTCATCCGCCCGCTCCCGCCCGGCACCGAAATCCAGGGCACTGCGACGCTGGTGTCCGCCGAACCGATCCCCGCAACCGACGACAACCCTGCCGAAGGCGTACAGGCCAAGGCCTCGGTGGTCATAGAGTTCGCGTCCGAGTCCCAGCCATGCTGCATCGCGGAAATGCTGTTCCGCTACTACGACTAGGCACCCTCCCGAGGAACACGATGACAGAACCCGCAGAAACCACGGCCAAGTCGAGGAGGCGTCGTTGGCCCCAGGGCTACGACCCGCAGGGTACCCGCCGTGCACTCGTCGACAGCTCACTTCACCTGTTCGAACAGGAAGGATTCGACCGAACCACGCTCCAGCAGATCGTCGACGGCGCCAACCTCACCAAGGGTGCGTTCTACCACCACTTCCAGAGCAAAGAAGATGTACTGTGGCAGATCCAGAACGAGTACCTCGACACCCAGATCAAAAAAGCCGCCCGCGCGATCGTCGAACAGCACTCTGACATCGCCGACCAGCTACGGGCGCTCATCCGGGCTCAGCCTCAGTGGTGTCGCGTCCTACCGCGCCCACGTCGCGATCTTCTACCAGGAGCGCCGGCACCTCACCGGTGAGCACCTCCGAGCCGTCACCGAGAAACGCGACGAACTCGAAGCGCTCATCTGCGGAATCGTCCAACACGGCATCGACGCCGGGAAATTCCGCTCCAACGTGACCAGCCGCATCGTCGCCTTCGGCATCATCGGGATGTGCGCCTCGACGTTTCAGTGGTTCAACCCCGATGGAACGATGAGCGTCGACGATGTCACGGACCAGTTCTGCACACTCGTCCTCGACGGCCTGGTCGTCTGAAACGAGTCGACTTCCGAGTCACTGAGGCGTCCCACCACCCGTCAGGCCGCTCTGGCTCGGCCGTATCGGACGCGCACAGGGCCTCCCGGTCCCGGGAGGCCCTGTCGGTCAGTCGGCGGCGACGGCAGTGGGCGAGGAGAACCGACCCCGGTAGAACGACAGCGCCGCACCGGCGACGGCTTCAGATGCACATGATCGACGTCGATCAGGATGATGACGTGGTCGCCGCTGGTGATCAGTTCATCGGTCGTGCCCGTCAGAATCGCCGACGTTCCCGGAATCAGCGGGACACCGTCCGGCCCGGCCGTCCACGCCACACCCTCCAGCTTGTCCGCGCCCGTCAGCCCCGAGGTCGCGCACCGGCGCGCGATGTCCTCCTGGTCCTGGGCCAGGATGTGGATGGCGATCCTCCGCGCGTTCTTGAGGACCGCGAAGCTCGACGACGCCGTCGCCAGGCAGAACAGTACCTTCGCCGGCTCCAGGGGAAACCGATGTGAACGAGTTCACGGTCAGCGCCGCGTAGCCGCCCTCGTCGGTGACAGCGGTGACGGCGGTCACGCCGGTCGGGAAGTGTCCGCACACCTGGCGGAAATCAGCGGAATCGAGTAGGGGCTCGGTCATCATGTGGTCACCACCGGGTCCGTAGGGAAGTTGGCCGGACGCAGTCCGTCCTTCAGTTCGATCAGGCACACCGCGTGACCCACCGGGTCACGCACCAGTTGCAGGCGGCCGTGGGGGCTGTCCACCGACCGACCCCCGGTGTGCCGCCGAGGTCGACGACGCGGCTGAGCGCCTCGCTCAGCGACGCAACGCCGAAGGTGATCCACTTCGACGGCAGACAGTTCAGCCGTTGTCGAGCTCAAGCACCCCGGCAACGGGAACATCACCGAGCATCAGCACCGTGTACAGCTGAGAAGTCGCCGACTCCCCGCTGGACCGTTCCGAAGTGGAACAGCGACTGGTAGTACGACACCGACTTCGCGGCTCCCCGGTGTTGAGCTCGTTCCAGCACAGCGCGCCGACCGTTCAGCGCTTCGACTCCAGCTCGCGTCTCACCCTGGTAACGAACACCGCGCCGAAGGGATCCACGATCGTGGCCCCGGTGCCGGCGGCAGGAAGATACCGCGGCACCGAAACCAATTCACCGCCCAGCGCCACCGCCTGGTGCACGGCGCGGTCGATGTCATCGACCGCGAAGTAGGTGATCCATCCACGCGGTCGGCCGCCATGGAGCGTTGCGGCATCCGAAATGCCCGCCACGTCCCGGCCGTTCAGGCTGAACATCCGGTAGACGGCGCTGCCGATGCGCTCCTCACGGACGGACCAGCCCAGGAGGGACGAGTAGAATGCCGTAGCCGCGTCCGGGTCCGTCGTGCACAGCTCGACCCAGACAGCCTCGCCCGCCTGGAACGGCGCGCTCATCGCACACCACCAGCGGGCACGCCAGCAACGATCGTGCGAGCCGAGGCCAGGTACGACTCGTCGGCCGAGCCGGTCGCCAAACTCGACTCGACGACCTTGACCACGGCCCGGAGAGCCTGGCCGGGCACCGCTGCCAGCGTCTCGACCAACTCGTGGACGGCGGTTTCGAGTTCGGTCTCCGGAACCACGCGAGTGACCAGCCCCAGGCTGTAGGGCGTTGGGAGCCGCTCGCAGTCGTCGCCCCGGTGAGGAGCGCGTATGCCTGAGCCCGCGGCAGCGCCTGCGCGATGGTGTGCCCCACACCCGCGGGCGCGAAACCGAACCGTACCTCGGGCAGCGACAAGCGGGTGTCCGCGGCCGCCACCGGAAGGTGCACGGCGTTCAGCAAGCCGCGCCGAACCCGATGACCTGGCCGCGGACGCCGCCACCACCGGTACCGGAAGCCGACGAATCCTGCCGAGCATCTCGTCACTGCTTCGCAGCGCGGCGACGACCGACTCGCCGTCGAGGCCGACAGGTCGCCGAACGAGGTCGTGTCCCAGCCCCCGCAGAAGTGCCTGCCGCGCCATGTCCAGACGGATGACCGAACACATCGGATCGAGCGCCGCCGCTTCGAGCGTGTCCACCAGCTCGCCGAGGAGCTCCCCGTCGAAGCTATTGCCACATGCCACGTTGTCATATCTGATGTGGGCGACGCAGCCGTTTCGCTCGCGGGTCAGAGTGATAGCCATGCCTTGCATCATACAGACCAGTCGGTATTAATTGCACCGCGAAGCCCGTTGACTTAATACCGCCCGGTCGGTACTTTGTGGCGACCGTCACAGGCAGTTCGGTGACATGGCTATCCCAGCGCTGTGGAGAACGAACGCGAACAAGAACCGCTTGCGCCCCCGCCAGATGATGGCCCCCGCACTGGCCCTCGCCATCGCGACTTCAGGCCTCGCCGCGTGTGGAAACTCCGACTCCGGCAAGAGCGGGGCCTCTGACCCGACGTCGTCCGGGCGCTGCTCGCGGCTCAGCCCGCGACGCTCGACCCGATAGTGGGCCCCCGGTCGGCAGGTCGTCTGGGCGACCATGCTCGAGCCGCTCATCAAGCTTGATGCCGACCTCAACATGGTGGACAGCGGCCTCGTGCAGAGACCCGGACCGACCAGACCAACTGGACCTTCAAGGTGCGGCCGGGCATCAGCTTCACCGGCGAGAAGGCGGACGCCGCCGCCGTGGCCAACACCATTCTACTGACTCGCGACAGTGAGGCCTCGCAGC